>CAXXGE010000040.1:0-19075 GCA_963677915.2 Vallitaleaceae bacterium
ACTCAAAACCATTCTGAATAAGACTATTGATGAAAACTACTTCCTCTTCATCGCTATGGTACTTAAATCTACTATTGTATCCAACTGCACGAAGATTCCTCTTTTCAGCAATTTCAATGTTTCATCCAAATTATTCATACTTCTGTCAGTATGTGCCAGTATCAGTCTGGATAAAGGGTAGTTGTGATTTTCATAAAAGTCCAATAGACCATTTGCGTTACTGATATCTTCAATATGACACTGTACAGGTATTCCGGTTTTTAATGATGCGATGATAGCCGCTTTGTGCAGGATTTTATAAGTATCCGTTAAGCCCTCACTATCCAACGCAACCTTTATCATACCTGCTTTTGATGAAATCCTCTCTTTTGGAGCTTCCGTATCGCAATGGATGTACATACCCTTCTCAAGTTCATCAATGAATATATTCGCCAGATTCTCCGCATCCATTTTTCTGATCCAGTGATTGTCCGGATAGAATGTCATCTTGTGGAAGCCCGTCGAAGCAATAATATGTACACCGCTCGCTTCAGATACTTCTTCAAGCAGTCGCGGCATCCGACCGCAACCGACAGGCTGAGCATCGACAAGAGCACCGCCGCCACAGGCTTTATAAGCCTGCAGCTCTTGGAACACTTTTAGGGAGCTTTCAATACACAAACTCGGATTAATAAGAGCAGATACCCCTTCTCTTATAAAAAGGTGTTCATGGCATTGTGTTGAACCCAACTCAGATGAATCGATGTCTCCGCATACGGTTCTAACAAAATTCATTTATCGTCACCCCTTTACATTCCGTTCTCTGACTAACGCTTCAGTTAGATGTTCATCGGAATCGTAATCAAATTTTCTGCCATCGATTGCTACAAATGGCTTCTCCGAGGCCGTATGCCCATACATCATCACAGGCCGCAAACTATAGAAATGTTCCAATCCTGCTTCACTGATAGTATTTGCCACCGTATCCATCAGCTTGGTCGATCCCTTTTCATTGCATTCACTGCAAATGCATACTTCGATGGTCCTGGTTGTCCACGCCGACCGATCAGACTTTTTGCAGGCTTCTCTGTCACTGGATTTCCTGTTCTGATACGATGTGTGAAACAGCTTATGCGCCATGTCCGAATTTGCATTTCCGATAAACCCACCATAAAGAGCATTCAGGTCAGGATTGTCCTGGCTTTTTCTTACTTTGCACACCTTGTCGATATCAACAAGCACCTGGTGCCTTTCTTTGATCTCCTCGTAAGTATCCGCAACCGGATGCCCCGCTCCGGAAACACATCCGCCGGGACAAGACATGACTTCGATCAGATCGAATTCCGACTTGCCACTTTCCAAAAGCTCATCAATGATCGGCTGCACATTCTTGAGTCCGTTTACGACAGCAAATCTGACACTGCGGCCGTTCACTTCAACAGTAGCCGTCTTAAGGCCTTCCGTCCCGCGCACAACATCATACTCGATGACACCTGTGCTGTTCTCTTTTTCACAGGCCATCCTCAGTGTAGCCTCCGCTACCCCGCCTGTCATACCGAACAGAATTCCGGCACCCGATACGTTCTTATAGGGTGAATTGAAAGTCGTGAGTGGCGTGTTGTCGATACTCAGCCCGATTGCGTCAGCCATTTCAATAAGCTCTGTCGTCGTCAATACAGCATCCACATCCGGAATGCCGTCAATGATGAATTCTTCTCTTTGCGCCTCACCTTTTTTTGCCAGACAAGGCACGACAGAGACAACGTACAGGTCCTCCTTCTTCGTACCGTCATCCATCCAACCCGGCAGATGTTCCTTCACAAGCGCTCCCATCATTTGCTGGGGTGACTTGCAGCTTGACAGATAGGGCATGATTTCCGGATTGTTTTTCTCTACATGGTTGACCCAACCGGGACAGCAAGAAGTGAAATGCGGAAGATGTCCCTTCTCGAATCGTTTCAGGAATTCATTTGTCTCTTCTATGATTGTCAGATCGGCTGCAAACGAAAAATCATACACCTTGTCGAATCCTATCTTTTTAAGCAGTCCTGCAATGAATGGTGTTGCCTTTTCCGCCGGCAGACTGTAATGCTTTGCTATCGTGCTTCTTACAGCCGGGGCTACAAAGGCGACGGTCTGTTTATTGTTTTTACTCAACACCTTTTGTACATCGGAAGTCGAGCGCTTGAATTCCAGCGCACCGCAAGGACACGCCGCAACGCATTGCCCACAAGAAACGCAGCTCGTTTCTTCCAGACTGGCCCCGTCAACCGTTCCGACACTGAGTTTTCCCTGTTTCAGATAGAAATCCAGGCATCCAACACCCTGTACGTCCCTGCAGATAGATATGCATTTACCGCAGGATATGCATTTGTTTGTATCCCTTTTAATCAAAGGATGGTCTTCCATGACGGGATACTGCGGTTGCTTAATGCTGAATTTGCTTCCATCCACCTCGAAACGCGTCGCCTCATTCCGCAGCGAACAGCCGCTTCGTTTACTGCATCCACATGACAGACAACGTTCTGCCTCATCCTGTGCCTTCTCAAACGGAAGCGCGAGCTCAACTTCACCAAAGGGCTTGTCCATGTCAACGACAAAATTCTCGAATCCGATCTTACGTTCCATTTTCGGTTCATCAAGAAACTCATATCTGGGCAAATCCTCCAGCCTTCCTCTGCTGCTTGAAAATGGCCCAGTTTTTCGTTTGATGTAGCCTTTGACAAGATAGTCGTTCATCAAGACAGCCGCCTGTCGTCCTGCTGCAATCGCTTGTATCACAGTTGCCGGTCCCGTCACACAGTCGCCACCTGAGAACACCTTCTCAACGGATGTCATCATTGTCATGCTGTCGATTTCAACGTCGCCCCACTTGTTCAGTTTCACAGGACGGTCGTTCCAGAGGAAGCTCATATCCGTCTTCTGCCCTACCGCCATGATGACATCTGTCGCATCTATGATATGCTCCGTGTCTTGCTTTTGAACGGCTCTCCTTCTTCCGGAGAGATCAGGAGCACCCAGCTCCATCTCGATACATTTGATACCGCAAACATGTCCTTTCCCATCACCTTCAATGCCTACAGGTGCTGTCAGGAACTTGATTTCTACGCCTTCCTTCATGGCAGCTTTGATTTCAACGTCTTCCGCTGGCATCTCTTCAAGACTTCTCCGATAGACAATCGTCACTTTTTCGGCACCCAATCGCAGCGCAGTCCTTGCGCAGTCGATTGCTGTATTTCCGCCTCCAATGACAATCACACGGTCGCCGACTTTGACTTCTTTTCCTTTAGCCACTCTTTCAAGAAACTCTATCCCCTTTGAAACCCCGATAAGTCCTTCACCATCAATACCCAGGGATGTCGCCTGCCATGAACCTACCGAGAGAAAGACTGCATCGAACGCTTCCTTAAGCTCTGCAAGGGACAAATCTAGTCCCATTTTCATCTTTGCTCTCAGTTTGACGCCTATGGATTCAATATCCGCTATTTCCGCATCAAGGACATCCTGCGGCAATCGATAATCAGGAATTCCATAGCGCATCATGCCACCCATCTTCGACTGCTTGTCAAACACAGTTACATCATGACCATATAACCTGGCATAGTAGGCAGCAGACAAACCCGCCGGCCCGCCTCCCACAATTGCAACTCTTTTCCCGCTTTCAGATGCAACCACTGCATCAGCCTTTATCCCTAGCTTATAGGCTGCGTCTGCAACACTGCGTTTCACTCCGTTGATATTTATTGGCTCATCGACCAGGTTTCTTCTGCATTCAGCTTCGCAAGGGTGAGGACAGACCCTTCCGCAAACGGAAGGGAAGGGATTTTTCTCTTTGATTGTTTTAAGCGCCGCCTTGATATTGCCGCTTGCCGCTTGTTTTAAATACAGCTGGATATCAATGCCTGCAGGACATGTCGCCTCGCAGGGTGCTATGCAGTCTGCATTGTGGTCCTCAAGTAGCTGTTCCATTCTTATTTTCCGGTATTTATCCAGTTCGTTACTCTCAGTCGTAATCACCATGCCATCTTCAAGGACCGTGGAACACGATCTGATGATTCTGTCTGCATTTTCAAGCTTGACGACACAAAGACCACACGACTTATTCGCTGCATGGAATCTGGGATCATGGCATAGGTGCGGGATATCGAATCCTTCTCTAAGCAATGCCTCCAGCATCTTTGTCCCTTTGGGTGCCGAGTGTTCAACATTATCAACAATATACTTTATCACTTTCTTTTCCTCTCTATTCAAACAAAAGGAGACAATATTGATTGTCTCCCTTCATACCCGATTAGCCTCTCATTTCCATTGCAATGCTTTCACAGTGCGCCAGCTTCTCTTTAGTGATATCAATATCAAAAACTTCAGCGATGACCTGTGTCCAACCATGAATGAAATATATCCAGCCATCTTCTACAGTCAAATTTTTACTTTCTTTTTGAGCATTTGCTTGATCCAGGAAGACCAAGTTCCCTCTGTAGTTCAGCTCCCATACCAAAGAATTTTCAGGAAATTTACCGTTGTTTGTAAGCGGTGAACCCGGCCTGTCTTTTCCCAAGCCCGTTGCATTGACAACGAATGAATATGGCTTCATGGAACCCATGATTGCATCATTATCCTTAGGTTCCGGCCCAAGTTTATACTCGAATACAACCTTATCGTTGATACCTTTCAACTTCTCTTGCGCTTGGTCAAGCCTTGGCTTGCTCCTGTTTGCAATGATGATTTTAGATGGTACATTGTCGCCAAATTTCTTTTGCGTCAAGTATGAGCTGATAGCCAACGCACTGCCGCCCGCACCCATAATGAGGACCTCGCCCCCATGCTCTTTCCAGAAATTCTCCGGGATAAAAGCCTCCATGGCCAAACCGCTGGATATAGGATCTTTTGCGTGGCCACACAATTCATTTCCTCTCTTGGATATGGAGGAGAGTTCCCTGAACCTTTTTGCGTGTGGATCCAGATAGTCGAACATATCTTCACACGCTTCATAAAGGTCAAGCTTATGGGTCGTCACAAGCGCTCCCATGGACAATGGATCATTCTTGATGAAATCGACAACAGCCCTATACTCTTCATCAGGTGCATGGATGCCGATATCTATACCTTTAATGACTGCATCTTCCAGCCCAAGAGCTTCTTTAGCCCACCTTGGAAAAACTTTCATGATTGATGATTTAGTCGTTGTAACACCTATAAAATAAAAGGTTGGTTGCGTTGCCGCACTTGGTAATACTACACTCATGTTATGCCTCCTTGATTAACTCATTGACCCCTTGCCGCTTTTATTCTTTGAATAAACAGCTTTGCTGTACTGATGATTTCTTCATAGTTGCCTGTCTTGGCACCCTTTGTAAGACTGCTTCCAGCGCCGCATGCTACTACACCTGCTTTGACCCACTCTGCAACGTTGTCGACATCCACACCGCCTGTAGGCATCATTTTCACTTGTGGCATAGGACCTTTTACCGCCTTTATAAAGCCAATACCCAGCATGTCACCGGGGAATGCTTTAATCACGTCGACACCACCTTCCATGGCCTCGACAATTTCTTTAAGTGTCATACAGCCTGCCATATAGGGAACCCTGTATCGGTTGCACAGCTTGGCTGTCTCAGGATTGTAGCTGGAACTTACTATGTATTGTGCGCCGCTCAGAATTGCAATCCTTGCCGTTTCCGGATCCAGGACTGTCCCCGCGCCAAGTATGATTTCTTCCTCATTATACGTCCCTGCAAGCTCTTCGATAATCTTCGCGGCTCCTGGAACCGTAAATGTAATTTCGATTGCTGCCACACCGCCATCAATACATGCTTTTGTTATCTTCTTTGCTTCATCAGAAGATTCGGCACGGACGACCGCCACCAAGCCGACTTCGGATATGCGTTGGATTACTCTTTCCTTATCCATTAACCAAGCTCCTTTCAGACAATCCATTAATCAGATTCTCGACTGCCATTGAACTCATATTGTCTATAGCTTCAAGAGTAGATGCAGCACAGTGCGCTCCAACTACCAGATTGTCAAGTTCCAGCATTTCAGGAATTGCAGGCGGTTCAGTTTCAAATACGTCAATGCCTGCACCTGCAATCTGTCCGGATTTCAATGCAGTATAGAGTGCCTGTTCATTCACAACACCGCCTCGAGCCGTGTTGACGAAAATAGCAGTTTGCTTCATTTTCGCAAAGGCCGCTTCATTAATTAAGTCCTTTGTATCCATTGTGAGCGGCAGATGCAGCGATATAAAATCCGACGCTCTATAAAGCGTATCGAGGTCCACAAGTTTAACCCCCATCTCTACTGCTGCATCGGCATCCGCGTATGGATCAAAAGCAATGACATGCATTTCAAATCCCGAGGCCCTTTTCGCTACAGTTCTGCCAATTGCACCAAACCCTATCAGGCCCAATGTCTTTTTGTTAATTTCAGTTGTTTTGATTTTCTGCCAATTGCCTGTATGGCACTGTTTGTCGATATAGGTAATCTTTCTAGCAAGATCAAGCATCAACCCGAAAGCATATTCCGCCACCGCATCTGTATTGGCTCCAACAGTTCTGAACACACGGATTTCCCTCTCACGAGCGTAGTCCAGGTCGATATTATCTGTTCCAACACCGTATCTCGATATGACTTTCAGTTTCTTTGCACGTTCCATAACAGACTTTGAAAAGGGTTCCACGCCAAGGATGATGCCATCCACATCTTCAACCAGTTTTCCAATCTCCTCTTCCGTCATGATTCTTCCATATGGATTGTCAATCAGTTCATATCCCTTGTCAATCAAGGTGTTTCTCGGTTCATCGCTATTTTGCGAGAAAGAACGAGGTGTTATAAGTATCTTGAAACTCATTTTATTATCGCCCCCTAGGCTTTCCACTTAGGATTGTCAACAATTACCGGCTCGCCATCCTTCTCAACGATCAGTTTTCTATAGCCTTTTGTTTCAATCGTGCCATAGTCGTGTCCAGCGTCAGCCCTGAAGCAAAAGAAAGTAATCAGCGGCACTTTACCTGTGTTGATGCTTCTATGAGCCCATCTTGCAGGCACATATACCGCTTTACCAGCACTCATCTTCTCTGCCTGCCAGTCCCCTTCTGGTGTTTCCATCAGCATATATCCTTCACCACTGATGCAATAATAGACCTCTGCCGTCTCAAGTATCGTATGGAAATGACCTTTGGTCATGAAATACTCATTACCTACTTTTCCTGGGTAGGTAATACTCGTGCCATACAATAAATCTTCTTTTACTTCTTCGAATCCCATTTCAGTGAAATCATATACTTTTACATCACCTTCACTGAGAAGTTTTTCATAAGCCGCATCATCAGAAAACATGCCTTTCATGTTTGAAAGATAACGGGATGTGACTTTTTCATTAGTTGCACCTGTCTGTAAATCGAAATCGGATGTAAACGGTTTTTTAATCATCATTGCCTCCTGATTTGTCTATTACTTATTGATAAATAAAATTTTGTTGAAACTGATTTCCCTATTCTTTATCTTTTGGAAAACCTGTGGTGCCTCACTCAAATGAAATTTATGAGATATCAGCGATTCCACATTCAATTTCCCCTGTTGTATATAGCTAAGAGACGCTAGCCATTCGGAACCGGGAAATGGCGCTGAATAGCTGTTCCAGGAGCCAGTTACTGACAACTCTCCTCTTACAATTCTTTCAAACGTTTTGGCCGGCAAAACAACATCTTTATGTGCAGTACCCAACAGCAGAATTCGGCCACAATCTCGTGTCGTTCTAAAACACTGTTCTTGAGTTATTGGAGTACCAGCAGTTTCAATCGTTACATCTGCGCCTTTATTATTTGTATTTGTTTTTACAAACTCTTCAACATCATCTCGAAGTGTGTTTACTGTCATATCAGCACCCAAATGCTTGGCTTCGTTCAACTTACCATCATTGATGTCGACCGCAATGACTTTTGTTGCTCCCATAATTTTTGAGAATTGGATTGCTAGTTGTCCAATTGTTCCACAACCGAGAACAACAACCGTTTCTCCCGGATTAATTTTTACATTCATCATTCCATGGAGCGTAACGGCCGAAGGTTCTACAAGTGCACCCTCTTCAAAACTGACAGCCTCAGGCATCTTAATAACATTCGCACATGGTGCTACAACATATTCAGCGAACGCACCGTCTCTCCTAGAACCAATGAAATCATAGTTCTCACATTGGCCGTAATTACCCTTCACGCAAGAATTGCATTTCATGCACGGAAGCATTGGGGCTACCACCACAGGATCTCCAGGTTTCAGTCCGGAAACTTCATCTCCGACTTCTTCTACTTCACCGCTGAATTCATGTCCAGGAATAGTCGGGAATGTATACGTTCCTGTATGCAAAACTCTGTCAAGGTCCGATCCACAGATTCCTACAGCTTTAATTTTCACAAGGACATCTTTGCCATTATTAATTTGCGGCTTTGATACCGCTTCATACCTTAAATCACCAGGCTGATACAGCACTGCTGCATTTGTCGTTTCCATCATTACCTCTCCTATTCATTAACAATCAATGTTTTTAGACCCTGCGCGCTCCTTGCATATTCAAACGCTTTCTCTACTTCATCTATCGTAAACTTACGACTTACAAGAGGTTTTAAATCAACCCTGTTTGATGAAGCTATTTCAATTGATTTTCTTACATCCTCAAGATTTGAACCAGTTGTTCCAAGTGCCTTTAGTTCCTTGTAATGAATCAGGTTTGTATTGAGTGTCACCATTTCTTTTCCTTTAGGCATTCCCCCGAAGAAATTAATGCGTCCATGGGTTGCTGCAATTTCAAGAGCCAACTGTTGAAGTGCAGGTACACTATTCGCTGTGATTACAACATCCGCTCCAAGGCCATCCGTGTACTTCAATACCGCTTCTTTCAAATCTTCTTCTGATGAATTTATAAAGATATCAGCGACTCCAAGCTCCCTTACTTGATCTAGACGTTCTTGATTAATATCTGCCATTATGATTTTTGTAGCACCTGCTGTCTTATTGATCATTGCATGCAAAACACCAATTGGGCCTGCGCCTACAATAACAACGCTATCCCCTGGCTTGGTATCGAGAGTTTTGTAGCTGTTGTAGCAACATGAAAGCGGCTCACATAATGCAGCCTCTTCAAAGCTTAGGCTTTCAGGAATTTCTATTACATTCCCTGATCTGACAGCATGTTCAGGAATTCGGATATATTCTGCAAAACCACCATCCCAGCTGATTCCAAAAGCTTCATAATCAGGACAAAGCTGGTTGTATCCTGCCCTGCACATCTTGCAGTGTCCACATCCTACATTAGGTGCGACCACAACACGCTGACCTGCCTTATATCCCTGAACTTTATTACCCACTTCTATAATCTCTCCTGATATTTCGTGTCCAAGAACCCTTCTAGTACCTTCTGGGATTTTAAAATGTCCAAATTTCATAATTCTTAAATCTGTGCCGCATATCGCACAAGCCTTGACTTTTACAAGAATCTCATTTTCGTTGATTACTGGTTTTTCTAGCTCTTCAATACGAATATCTTCTACTCCATGATACATTGCCGCTTTCATCATCTGTTTGCCATTCCTTTCATTAGTTGCTATCATATGTTTTTGCATGTTGCTATAAATCTTTCATTTGTTATCATTATAGACTCTTTTTTACTATATGTCAACATTTTGATTGCTATTTATTGTCATTTGTTTTCGTTTTATTTTTGTGTTCATTTATGCAAAAAATGGACCGGATATCCGGTCCATTTCTCTATATTAACTAATTCATCGATGAAAGCAGCAATTCATGATTAATGCTAATTTCAAGAAGGCCACTCTTTCATACTAATGTACCTTGTGTTTCTTGTTCGGTCAGCCTCTTAAAGTCAGCCACAAGGTGATCAAAGTCCTTAATCTGGTCAATCGTCACTTCTTTCTTGATCAACAGTAATCTGTATCGGCACTTAAGAAGACGCCACACCGCTGACCGCTCCATATCTTTCTCATCATTCCATTCACATGTATTTCGCCAAATATTTTCAAGAACTGGGATTGCAACAACATTTTTCATCGTTCATGGCACCTCCTACTTATAGTATAGCATTTTATTTTATTTTGTCTATACAGTATGGTATTTTATTTTATTTATTGTCAAAAATTTTTCTTTTGTTTCTTTCTATCATTCTTATATGCTTTCAGCATTAAATTCCGCCACTTCAAGCTTTACTCCTGTTTTACTAATAGATGTCCGATCATCTTCACTTATTCCATCGTCGGTAATGATCACATCAAACGTGTCAATTTCAGCAAACTTGGCAAAAGACGCTTTTCCGATTTTAGTGCTGTCGCACAATAGTATAATCTCACCTCCAATGTTGATCATTTCTTTTTTTAGCATTGCTAAATCTAAATTGGGGGTGAACACGCCCTTACCAATAGTAATCCCATTAGCTCCAAGGAACACTTTATCAGCACTCAAATCTTTTATTGCATTAATCGTTATAGGACCAATTGTACAACGAAATTTTCTCCTTAGCTGCCCTCCAAGGAAAATGACAGTAGCATTCGAATGTTCATCCAGGTATTCAGCAATCAAAAAATCATGCGTTATCACCGTAAGATTGCTAAATGCCCCAATGAACTTTGCAAGTTCATAAGTTGTACTGCCAGTATCAAGAACAATAACATCATTGTCCTGTATATATGCTTGAGCTATTTCAGCAATTGATTGTTTCTTATCAACATTAACAATCTCCTTCTCATGCGTAGTAGGCTCATATATCATTTTTTTATTACTGATGGCACCACCATGCGTTCTCTTCAAGAGACCTTCTTTCTCAAGCTCTCTTAAATCGCTGCGAATGGTTGCTGGCGAAATAGAAAAGTAATCACTGAGTTCAGCTACTGACTTTTTCATCTCCTTATTAAGAAGCTCAACTATCATTTGCTTACGTTCATCCACAAATAATTTACCGTTATTCATCAAATTTCATCCTTGTCGTTATCTTTACGCGTGTGCTTAAGCGCCTTGTAAGTCTTGCTTAGATTATCGAGTGTATTTTCAATATTATTTGCAGCATAAACTGCATACAACATATCAATAATTAGTATTTGAGCTGTTTTGGATGTTGTCGCCTCCCAGTACAGCGCCGAACCTTGATCTGATGATCTTGTAGAAGTATATAGAATAAGGTCAGAATACTCACATATTGGCGATCCATCGAAAGATGTAATACCAATTGTACTCGCTCCATTCTCTTTTGCGAATTTTAAAGAGCTGATAACAGATGTAGTTCTTCCTGAGTTACTTATTCCAATCACCAAATCCTTACTACTACCAATAGCAGCGCTCATCAATTGCATACTCTCATCACTAGTCAGTATGCATTTTTTACCCGAACGAACGAACCGCATTACACCTTCCACTGCAGCCAAACTAGATGATCCCATGCAACTGAATATAATTGTATCAGATATCCTAATCATTTCTGCTGCCTTTTCAATTGCCTCAATATCAATTATTTCTTTTGTTTCTTTTATAGTCTGAATATTTCTTTGTACAACTTTCTCAATTATGATCCCTGTACTATCTGATGCAGTAATATCTTCATATATGTATTGATCATCTTTTTTGCCTTTATCCTCTGCTTCATCAATCCCGCTAGATATAAGAAACTCAACCAAGGCAATTTTCATTTCCCTATAATTACTGTAACCCATTTCTTTAACAAATCGAGTAATCGTTGATTCTGCTACATGACAACGCATCGACAAATCTTTTATCGTCAATATTTTGGACTCTTCAGGATTCTTTATAATATATTCACCGATTTTTTTTAGTGCAGGGTTGAAATAGGGTAATTTACGACTTATTTTCTGTAATACATTATCACGATAATTCTTATTCATACATTCCCTCTCCCTATATATTAGCTATTAGGCATTTGTTAAATGCCAGAAACCCTTGATTTTACTGGGTTTCTTGTTGTCATTTATAAAAATTTCCTCTCCAATCGTGGTAAAATATAAGTACCAACAAACACTTCACACAACGAAAGGAGGGAAATTTTTGACTCCCAAACATCAACAGTTACTTCTCGACGATCTGCTTTCACAATGCCAAGACGCCCTCATTGATGATTCCCCGAAATTCTTCACTCTTCTTCAGGAATATGTTGATCTGAACGAGTTCATTCCCAAGGAGTTCCACTCCGCCTTCCACAAGTCCCGTGGAAGAACCCGCCTCTACCCTCTGGAAGGCTTCCTGACATCTCTTACGCTTCAGAAAATCTTTTCCATTCCATCGGTTTCTTTACTCATTCTATTCTTGAATCTATGCGAAGAACTCCGCGATTTTTGTGGCTTTGACAAGGTCCCTGATGCACCTCTGTTCACGCGATTCAAACAGGATTTCCTTCCTTATCTTGAACGGATGTTTTCTTCAATGGTCGATTTCACAGAACCCATTTGCCAATCCATTGACCAGTCGCTGGCCAACACGCTTACCTTTGACACTTCCGGCATTGAGCATTACGTCAAAGAAAACAATCCCAAAACTCTCAATTCGCTTGTCAAAAAACTCAAATCTTACTATAAGGACAACTCCGGGGTTGATCCGTATAAAATGGCCTATGGCCTCATGCCGCCTGTTGCCGCTGCCTGTCCAGATGCCAAACGGCAGTATATCAACGGCCATTTCTGCTATGCCGATAAGTTTGGCATTCTTACCAATGGCCTTGGCATCGTCAGACATATCGCTTTTCTTGATGATGATTTCAAATCGGCTCATCCCGAAATGCCTGTTGAAAAGCGTTCCGATTCTCCTCATCTTGACAAATCGGTTGGCGATTCGTCTTCTCTAAAACCTATTCTGTCGGATTATTTTCAATTGCATCCTTCCTTTTCCCCGGATACTTTTCTTGGAGATTCTGCCTTCGACACCATCGAAACCTATGCATTTCTTAAGGATGAGTTTCATTTCTCAAAGGCACTGATTCCCTATAATCCCAGAAATGAAAGTTCTTTGGATAAGGTCGGATATAACGAATATGGCTATCCCACTTGTCCCAATGATTCCTCCCTGGCTATGAAGCATCATGGCCTGACCAGGGAAAAAGGTCGTTCTGACCGGATTAAATGGGGGTGTCCCAAGATTCGTTATACCAAAGGGCAGTACATCTGTGATTGCTCCGATCCCTGCAGCACCGCCAAAAGAGGCAGGACCACTTACACATACGAGAATCTTGATTTCAGACTGTTTCCCGGCGTTCAGCGTGATTCCGACGAATGGGTTGCATTGTACAAAACCAGAACCATCATCGAACGGTCAATCAATCATTTCAAGACCAATATGTGCATTGCCGGCAGAAAGACCAGAAATCATCTAACCACAAAAGCCGATGTCTTCCTTGCCGGCATTGCTAGTCAGTTAACTGTGGTTGTTGCCGACAGGATGAGTTGTCCACAGTTCATCAGAAGTCTCAAACCATTAATTGCCTGACAACTTATAATAATTTCAGATATCTTTCAGAGATTTATTAAGATGCGCTATTTTTAACACCGTCAGCTACAACTTGGATGCAATTCTGAATTCTTCAGACTTTTCTTCTCCTTATCTGAGGAACGTTATCCACAGTTGACAGGAATTTCATTTAACAATTACCTATATTAGCTATGATTATCATTATTGCATATTCGCATATGTGAATCAATAGAATATGAGAAAAAGCGCACTCATTTAATGAATGCGCTTTTTCATTAGAGCTGCTTTCCGATAATAAAAATGCGTTTAAAAATACCAATATCGCCATTCTTTTTAACAGTATCAACCGTTACAGCCAGAATAATAACCAACCCTTTTATAATCAGTTGCCAGTAAAATGGAACTTGGATTAAATTCAGTCCATTGTTAAGAACTCCAATTACAAGCGCACCAATAATAGTACCACCAACAGTACCAACACCCCCCGCAAGACTTGTGCCTCCAAGCACTACAGCTGCAATCGCATCAAGTTCAAATCCCTGACCTGATATTGGCTGCGCTGAAGACATTCGAGCAGCAAGAATTACTCCACTCAGACCTGCCATTAGTCCCGATAGCGAGTACACTACCAACTCTATTCTCGTTAAATGAACCCCAGAAAACCTTGCCGCCTCTCGATTGCCACCAATAGCATATACATGGCGACCAAATTTCGTCTTATTCAAAACATAAGATGTAATTATTAAGCAGACTATCATTATTATTACCGGGATAGGCAATGGACCTATATAACCATTTCCTAAAGAATAGAAAGTCTCATTATCAAAACGCATTGGTCGTCCACCGGTATAAACATAGGCAAGTCCTCTTGCTATTGTCATCATAGCCAGCGTCGCAATAAAAGGGGGCACTTTAATCTTAGCAATAACCGCTCCATTTGTTAAACCGAGAACACCACCTGCAGCGACTCCAAAAAGTATTGATATTGGAATATCCACACCATTCATCATCATTCCCACGGCAGCAGTTTGCGCCACAGCCACTATGGATCCAACAGATAAGTCAATACCTCCTATAAGAATGACATACGTCATACCAAACGCAATAATTGCATTCATCGAAATCTGTCTAAGTACGTTTAATATATTGCTTCCCGTCAGGAAGTTCTTAGACATAATTGTGAAAAACGCAGCCAAAACGAATAGAGTAATCAGCATACCCAGATTCAATCTGACATATTTAATTACACCACGATTTCGCATTCGCCTATAAACAGGACTTTGATCAATATTAAACATTCCTAGAACCTCCTGTAACATTTGTCAAAATATTCTCTTGGCTAATTTCATCGCCAATTAACTCGCCATTTAATTGGCCATTGTACATAGTTAAGACTCTAGTACTCATATTGATGACTTCTGCAAGTTCGGACGATATCATGATAATTGTGAGCCCCGATTTCACTAACTCATTCATCAGAGTATAGATTTCCTTCTTGGCTCCTACATCTATACCTCTTGTAGGTTCATCCAAAATCAAGATTTTAGGATTAGTAGCCAACCATTTTGCAATGATAACTTTTTGTTGATTACCCCCACTAAGATTTACAACCTTTTGTTCTTCAGAATACGCTTTAATCCTCAAACGATTAAAATAGTTTTGTACAGTATTCTTTTCAAATTCAGAGTCAGTACTAAACCACTTCATAAAGCGTTCTAAAATGCACAGAGTGATATTATACCGTATACTTTGCCCCAAAACTGCTCCTTGCAGTTTTCTGTCTTCCGGCACCAAAACAATACCCAAATCCATGGCTTGCTTTGGATTCTTAATATTCACCTCTTTGCCTCTATAGAATATCTTTCCACTTTCAAGACGGTCTATACCCAATATGGCACGCATAGTTTCTGTCCTACCCGATCCCACAAGGCCATACAAACCCAATATTTCGCCTTCTCTTAGTGCAAAAGATATATCCCTTACTTTATTACCTTGATTTAGATTTTTTACTTCTAAAATTGCGTCCCTTACTTCACCCTCTGGTTTAGAGAACATTTCCTTTAGTTCACGTCCAACCATCATTTTAATAAGTTCTGCTTGAGTCGTTTCTTTAATTAACTTTGTACCAATATATTCACTATCCCGCAAAACAGTCACTTTGTCAGCAATCGCAAACAATTCTTCCATCCTGTGAGAAATATAAATTATTGATACGCCTTCCTTTTTAAGACTTTCTATGGCTTTGAATAATTTCTTCGTTCCTTTGTCTGATAGTGACGAGGTTGGTTCATCCATAACAATTATCCTGGAATTCTTAGACAGTGCTTTTGCAATTTCAACCATTTGTTGTTGTGCAATTGATAATTCTTTGATTTGAGCGCCGGCATCTATATCCATTCCATATTTATCAAGGATCGATGCAACATATTTCTCAGATTCATCATGGTCAACAACTGAAAATGGTCCTTTTACGAGTTCTCTGCCAAGTAGGATATTCTCAGCAACCGTCATGTTAGGAGCTAGGCAAAGCTCCTGGTGGATAATGCTAATTCCGTAAGATTCCGAACTGCTGACATCGTGAATATTAGCAATTTTTTCATCTATGAATATTTCGCCTTCATCGCATATATAAATGCCACCAAGAACTTTGATTAGTGTTGATTTTCCCGCTCCGTTTTCACCGAGCAATGCATGAACTTCCCCTTTTTCAACTTCGATATGTACACCATTCAAAGCTTTCACTCCCGGAAAGGTTTTCGAAACATTCTTCATTTGAAGTAACACTTTATTTTCTTCCATACAAACCTCCGGTATATTAATTAGGGTGTTCTAATGAATATACATTTAATCTAAATAATCATCAACGATGTCTTGATCGACAAATATACTTTCAACTTTGACATCTTTCTCATATTGCTCACCATTTACTACCGAGTAAACCAGTTCCCCAGCAGTCTCACCCATTTTTACAGGGAACTGAGCAGAGGTGCCGACAAATCTACCCTCTTTTGTTAATTTCAGACCATCCAAAGAACCATCTATAGAATAGATATCAATATCGTCTCGCTTTGCAGCCTCAATTGCAGCAAGAGCACCCATACATGAAGGATCGTTAATTCCAAATACAGCATCAATTTCTGGGTTTGCTTGTAGGAAGTTCTCCATTATAGGCAATGCGGCCTCTAATGATGCTTCACCATCTTGTCTAGCTACAACTTTAATATCAGGGTAGTCTTTAATTGCATCAAAGAAGCCATCCGTCCTTGCAACTACTGCGCCATTAACCGACCAATCAATAATCGCAACATTAGCTTTTCCACCACTGCGTTTAACCAATGCTTCTCCCAGTACTTTTCCAGCCATAAAGTTGTCTGTAGTTACACTAGCTGCAATAAGATCAGTATCCGGAACAGGGACATCCATGATGATTACAGGAATGCCAGCACGTTCAGCTGAAAGTAGCGCCGTTTTTATCCCTTTACTGTCGACAGGAGCAATAAATATTGCATCTACTTTTTGCTGAATCATATCCTCAACATCAGAAATCTGCTTATTGATATCAAGCTGTGCATCAGCTTCAACGAGTTCATCTCCGTATTTGTTAACAATTACAGATTTTAAACCTTCACTCCAATCGATGAAATGTGGATTATTCAATGTGAAATAGGATGCACCAAAAACATAATGCTCTTTCTCTTCAGCGCTTCCTGAATCGCTTGTTTCTGTCTGGTTTGTATCGCCAGCATTATTTTCTGCACTTTGATTGCTTGTCCCTTCATCATTCTTACCACATCCAGAAACAAATACTACCATTAACATCATAACCATAAATAGTGAAATAAATTTTTTCATGTAATTTTCCTCCTATCAATAATTCACTTTTTCTACACCGTACTACAAGTTTTTAGTTTATAATTCTTCCAACAGCTTTCTTCCATCCATCATAAAGTTGTTTCCGTTCATCATCTCCCATATTAGGAGCAAACTCCCTATCCAATTCAAATGAATCCAGAAGTTCATCTTTGTTCTTCCAGAACCCAACCGCAAGTCCAGCAAGAAAAGCAGCACCGCGTGCAGTTGATTCTATGACCTTTGGCCGCACTACAATACTATCAAGTATATTTGCTTGGAACTCCATGACGAAATTATTTGCGCAAGCTCCTCCATCAACTTTCAAAGCTTTAACAGCAATACCCGAATCCAATGCCATGCAGTCGATAACATCTCTAATTTGATAGGCGATCGATTCAAGTGTAGCGCGAATTATGTGATCTTTGTTTGCTCCTCGAGTCAAACCAAGTATTGCGCCCCTAGCATACTGATCCCAGTATGGTGCTGATAGCCCAGTAAACGCCGGAACGACATATACACCATTTGTGTCAGATACTTTTCGGGCAAAATATTCAGAGTCTTTTGCGCTATCAATCAGTTTCATTTCGTCTCTCAACCATTGGACTGCCGATCCTACGGTATAAAGAAGTCCCTCTAGAGCATATTCCACTTTGCCATCCAAACTCCATGCAATTGTTGTTAACAAGCCGTTATTAGAAACCATCGGTTTGTCACCCGTATTCATCAGAAGAGATCCACCGGTACCATATTGTAGCCTTTACCATCCCAGCATCAAAACAGGCTTGACCAAACAAAGCCCCTTGTTGATCACCAATTGCTGCAGAAACAGGTATTCTTGCTCCAAAGAAGACTCTCGGATCAGTATTGGCATATGTACAACTTGAATCTTTAACATCCGGCAACATCTCAGCAGGAATCCCAAGAGCGCTAGTAATTTTCTCGTCCCATTTTAAGCTACGAATATTAAGACATTAAGGTTCTGGATGCATTTGAAAAGTCAGTAATATGCGCTGCTCCACCAGTAATATTCCAAATTATCCAAGTATCAATTGTACCGAATAACAATTCACCAGCTTCAGCTTTTTCACGAGCACCTTTTACATGATCAAGAATCCATTTAACTTTTGTGCCTGAGAAATACGCATCTATCAATAATCCTGTATTTTCCCGAACATACTCACCGTAACCGTCACTTTTAAGTTCTTCACAAATACTTGTTGTTCTTCGATCTTGCCAAACAATAGCATTCATAACTGGCTCTCCAGTAGAGCGATTCCATACAACGGTAGTTTCGCGTTGATTTGTACATACCGATTGATGCAACTTCTTCAAAAGCAGCACCGGCTTTTTCCAGCGCCATTTTTACAGTAGCAAGCTGTGCATTCAAGATTTCTTTCGGATCATGTTCAACCCAGCCAAGGACTAGGATATATTTGTTGAAAATCTTGATAAGCCATGGAAACAATGCTTCCGCGCTTATCAAACAAAATCGTCCTAACACCTGTAGTACCAAGGTCAAATGCCATCACATACTTTTTCATCATATTACCCCCCAAACAAGTCACACAAATACCGAACACCTAATATTATACTCCCAATCAGACTTCCATTCCATATCTGTGAATTTTATGTGTCGGATAGAGAGAAACCGTCGGAATAGTGACAGTCAGGCGTTCTAGTTGCAACATATAGCGTAATTTCAACTACATTTTCTACATCAATACAACTTGCATGTATGCCCTCTTTAAGTTCAAGCTCATCAAGCCATCCC
>CAXXGE010000041.1:0-153645 GCA_963677915.2 Vallitaleaceae bacterium
CCATATTCATTATATGTATCTCTTATTTTGCTGAACA
The DNA here is from genome assembly GCA_963677915.2 of Vallitaleaceae bacterium. Classification (GTDB taxonomy): domain Bacteria; phylum Bacillota; class Clostridia; order Lachnospirales; family Vallitaleaceae. The sequence goes on from CAXXGE010000041.1 coordinate 38, forward strand.
CGTCACGCAAATTACTTCCCACTGTTGTATACTTCTGACAGGCACAGTCAACAGCAAGAACAGCATTTCTCTTTTTATCAGTTCATCGCTAGGTTCTGATAACGTCACCATTCTTGAAATACAAGAGTATATGCCATTCCTTCTAACTGTTAGGGCCAATAAACAAGCATCTTCAATAATGTTATTCGTTGTGATTGGATGTCTATACAGCTCTACTCTTTTATCCGCAGCACACAAAGCAAGGCCAACATCAATATTCTTTTGGACACACATTTTATGCATTTCTGCACTAATCTCAGCTTCTGTTTTACCTTTCTCGATATATCCCAAGGTATTCTCAAGAATCGACACGATATCTTTACCAAGGCTAGTAGATGCTTCGATATCGCTTTCCGTCAAGATCATTCTATACTGTTTTATTTCGTTTTCAAACAATGAATCATCAAGATAATCTTCTTTTTCATACCCAAACAGCTTCTCATCATTCAAGTACCATTTAAAAGTCTTCCTCGTGAAACATTGTCTGATTGCTTCATCAATTTCTTCGTTCACAATTCGATTCATTTCAATATTGTTAGCAACCAAAAAAACGTCATCCAATGTGACTTCTATCTTGACTACCGAACTTTCTGTCAGAGCCAAAACATTAGGCCGCTTAATTCCCAGCCAACATAGATTCATGTAGCTGCTTATAATAACACCCTTTTTACGTTTAAACTTAATAATATCCCTAAGCAATTCAATTTTTCTAGAGAATTCTGTTTTACTCATTATAATAACCCATTTTTCTAGAAATGATTTGTGCACAACTCGTAACTTCTTGAATTTCCGCTTCCATATCAATATTTGAATTGTAAATATATGAGATTGATATTGCTCCTGATAGTCTTTTTTCAAAATTATAGATAGGGGCTGCTATAGAATACAAAAGATCATCCCTTTCACCAATCTCAACCGAATATCCCATTCTCTTAATGTTGGCAAGTTGATCCAATAAAATACGCTTATCAGTTATGGTTTTTTCAGTTAACTTGGTAAGTTCCAATTCTTCTACTTGCTTCTTATACGATTTGCTAAATGCAAGCAATACTTTACCTATCGCCGTACAATATATGGGAATTGAATCTCCAACTTCCGGCACCTTGATAATACCGTTTTTCCCTTCTTCTTTATGAACGAAAATAACTCTATCATCATATCTTTTGCCTATAAAAACTGGTTTGTTTAGCTTATGCGAAAGATTCAAAACTTCATTGCTGGAGCTATTAATCAAATGTGAGGATTTTTGGTACTTGATGCCAATGGCAAAAGCTCTGTATCCAATCGCATATTTGGTTCTTTCAACATCATTGACATAGATCATGTCGCTTTTTTGCAGAGAACTTAGGATATCAAATGCTGTTGATTTGGGAATACCTTGTTCTTTGGTTATTTCTGCCAATGTCGTTCCATTTGGAGAATTGGCAATTTGTTCCAAAATGTTAGCCACTCTTATTGCTGTTCTACTCATTATCCACCTCTAATTTCCTGAACTTAATAATCTCAATATGGAGGCTTCATTTTCCAAAGCAAATGAACTTTGAAAAATGAAGCACTAAACAGTTACTGATTTTTCAGACTATCCGTAGATTAATCTAGGAATAAACGTAATTATATCAGGGAAAATAATACCTGCAACAATAACAATAATAATCGTTAATACAAATGGCCATATTATTTTACTGGCTTGAGACACCGGTATCCTGCTATTCCACATCCAAGATATAATAACACACCTACCGGCGGTGTGATAGAACCTACCAGTACTGCCATAATAAATAGTACACCAAACAGGACTAACGAAACACCGAGCGCCTGCATGACAGGAACAAAGATCGGAGCAAATATTATCAGTACAGGGGTTCCTTCTACAAACAATCCAAGCAACAGAATAAACCCAATGACCAAGAACAATACAACCGAGGGATTTGTACTGATAGTCAATAAACGTCTCGAACTTTACTGGGAAATCCAGTCCATGCCAATATCCAACTGAACATAGATGCTGAAGCAATGATGAAGAGTGCTTGTGCAGTGACTTTAGCTGACTTGAAAAAAGCTCCGGCAAATCTTTAAAGGTGATTTTCTTATAGACAAATATGCCGACGATCATTGCATAGACGCAGGCAATTACACCTGCTTCTGTCGCAGTAAAAATACCAGATAAAATTCCACCCAGAATAATAAGCGGCATGATTATTGCAAGGATTGACCTCTTAAAAGTTTTAATTACATTGCGGACCGAAAAACGGCCAACAGAACCATAGCCTTCTTTTATGGCTATTCGGTAAGCCATTACCATTTGAGTAAGACCAACCAATACACCTGGTATCAAACCGGCAACGAATAATTTGGCAATCGACTCGTTAGCAATGACCCCATACATTACCATCAAGATACTGGGCGGAATGATCGGGCCAATCGTAGATGACGCAGCTGTAACTGCAACACTGAATTCTGCACTATACCCGTCTCTTCTCATAATCGGGATCAACATCGACCCAAGAGCGGACGTATCTGCAGTTGCCGAGCCAGAAATACCGGCGAAGAACATACTTGACAATATGTTTACATGGGCGAGCCCACCTTTAATATGTCCTACCAATGACTGGGCAAAATCAACGACTCTTTTTGTTATACCTGCCGAATTCATAATTTCTCCAGCAAATATAAAAAAGGAATTGCCATTAACGGAAACGAATCCACTTGCACAAACAACCTTGTAGCCACCATGCTAAGCGGTAAGTCGCCAGCGATCAGCGCAACAATCGATGCTGTAAGCATAGCAAATGCAATCGGAATATTAAATAATACAAGTATGATAAATACTGAAAACAATAATAGCAGCATGTTATTTATTCACTCCTCTCAATTTGCTTTTTGGGAGCAATAAGTCCCATAAAATGCTCAAAATAATATACAGCAGTGTATGCACAACCGATTGGTATTGCAGCATATACCAACCCCATATTCAGTTTCAATGCCGGGGAAGATTGTCCAAAGTTTGTTACTACCGTTTCAATGGATGTTACCATAATCGCCAACGAAATCACTACCAACAGCAACATTTCAAAATGTTCAATTCTTTTTCTCAATGCCTCCGGAAATTTCGAAACAACATAGTCCATTCCAATATGTGCTCTTTCTCTTGCACAAATCGCTGCGCCTAAAAAGGTTATCCATACAAACAGGAATCTTGCAAGTTCTTCCGACCATGACAAAGGATCATTCAAAACAAATCTAAAAATAACCTGCAGGAATATGACAGCTACCATACCGATAACACAAGCAATGACCAATAAATTAACAAGCTTATCGAGAAATAATCTTATTCTTTTCAATGTCTTACTATATGATCTTGGTTTTTACCAATATCATACTTTTCCTTTCATTTGATTTTTACTATAGTATACATTATTAGACGTAGCAGCTTTACCTATTCAAGCAAAATCACTACGTCTAATTAATGATGTATTTGGAATTGAGTCGTAATGATTGGTTTTAGAAATCGATTCCCAATGTCGCTTTCAGCAACTCTACTATTTCAGGATCAACATCTTCAGTTGATTCTTTGTAAATTGGTAATACCGCTTCCTTAAACGCTGCTTTGTCAACTTCTGTTACAACAACACCTTTTTCGATAAGTTGATCAACTGCCTCAGCTTGTTTCACCTTGTCGAGTGCTCTTTCAGATGCACCCAACTCTAAAGCTGATTCTTTAAGGTAATCTTGCAAATCTGCAGGCAATTTTTCCAAGGATTTTTTACTAATTGCCACAACACCAGGCGTTGCGAAATGCTCCGTCAAGCTTAACTGATTTGATACTTCATAGAACTTATCATTCAAGATATTCCCAGGCGCATTTTCTCCGCCATCCAGAACGCCTTGTTGAATTGCAGAATACAGTTCTGAATAAGCCATTGGTGTCGCTGATGCCCCCATTGCGTTAAGGGTATCAATCATAACCGGGCTTTCCATGACTCTAATTTTAATTCCATTCAAATCTTCAGGTTTTGTGATGTTTTCCACACTTGTAAACACAGATCTAAATCCATTTGAAAACCAAGTCAAACCTACAATATTGATACCTTCCAGCTCTTCGAACAATTTAGTGCCGAGGTCACCCGTTACGATTTCGTCAATGCTTTCATAGGAATCAAATATATATGGCAATGACATCACACTATAATCAGGAAGGAAGTTGCTAATAACAGCCGATGAGACTTGAGCCATATCAATGCTGCCCATTTGCATGCCTTCAATATAGTCCCTCTCTCCACCTAGTTGTCCACTATCCAGAAGCATGATTTCAAGTCTTCCATCTGTATCTTCTTTAACCTGTTCCGCCCATTCTGAAATCGACATATTATGTGTATGGTTTTGGCTTGTAACGATGGCCATTCTCAGTGTATATGTTTCACTATCCGTCTTTTCACTGTCCGTACTGGTCTCAATATTTTCTTCAACACTGGTCTCTTCTTTACCACCACATCCCACTAAACCAATAACAACTGTAAGCACCAACAACATCGCTAAAATCTTTTTCATAATCTTCTCCTTTTTAATTGACTGTTATATTGACATTCTTTATATTTCAAAAAGTATCTTGTTCAATAAACTACATTTATCTTCTTCAACCAAAAACACTGATTCGATTCTCAAACCACCCCAGTCAAATCCGTGCAAGTCATATTTCAACGCCAATGTCATTCCCTTCGTCAAGATAAAATCCGAGTCCTTATCAAGATTAGGTCGCTCTACGCAATCAAGACCGATGCTATGCCCCACGGCTCTCAGTCCAACAGCGTAAGGTTTGAAATATTGGTCCATGCCTAATTCAATGGATTTTTCCAAGAACAGATCGTATATTCTTGAACCAGGTTCGCCAGGCTTTAGTTTTTCCACAGATGATAACACGACATCTCTCGCAGCATCGATGATTCTCTGCTGTTCTTCAGTAGCCTTACCTTTAAATATTGTGATCGCTACATCCGTTCCATAGCCATTGTATGCCGGTGCAACATCTATCAAAATAGGCTCTCCATCTTCTACTTCCTTATGCGTAGGTCTCCAGGTCGGGACTTTCGTATTCATTCCCGAAGCTAGAACCGTTGCACAGCTTAGATCGCCACCCATTCTCTTCATCGTATACTCTGAGATTGCACACAAATCAATTTCTGTTACTTTTTCACCGGTTTCCAGCTGTTTCAAGATTGTTCTTAAGGATTCATCACCGATTTCGCAGGCAATTCTTTGAAGTTCAATTTCTTCCTCGCATTTTACCATTCGCATTTGATGAAGCACTTCATCCCAGTTTTCATAATTGTTGTCCGCTAGAAGTTTTTCAAGCATCCTGTAGTATCTAGTAGGCAGCAAGTCCTCACCTGATAAACCAATGGATAGTTTGCTTCCTTTTTCTTCTGCCAACTTAGAAAAAAACGATTCGATAGTCTCGATATCTCTAATATCTTCAATCCAAGTCACTCGTTTTGCCGCTTGAGCATTGATAGCTCCCAAAAACAGAGTGATTGCTCCATCTTTCTTGATGTAGATTCCTTGCGGTGACTCCTCAATCATATTGATCGGCTTATAATCTGAAATGTAAGTCGTGTACCCTGTTCTATATTCATCAGAGAATATAAATAATCCATCCACTCCCTTTTCATTCACTTCGTTTACGAGCAACTCAACCCTGTCTTTAAATATTTTGACAGGCAATCCTGTGTAACCTTCCATTACCATACCTCCATACATGTCTTTCGAATGTTTTCCGGATGCCGTCCGTATATCCGGACATATTGAAAGTATACTCTACTATTTATGGTTTGTCAATAGATTCTTTGTGCAAAATGTTCAAATAAAAAAAGACCCCAAGAAAACTCGAGGTCTCATATAAACATTATTTCTTAGGCAAATACAAATCCGCCTTTTCGCCCATTGTCTAAAATACTTTTAATTCTGCCGGGATCAAACTTATATTCATGGTTGTGATCAAGCAGTCCGTTTATCTCTTGTTCCACATCAGTTAATTGGGTATAGCAGAATCCACATATTTCATCGATGCTCATAAGAGATTCAGTAATATGTTTGAATCTTTCAATCACCTCATCGGCGTCATTAAGCCGTTCTCCATATCCCCAGCTATCTTGCTCATTGTGTTCTTTCGCATATGCTATTCCCCCGTACTCGCTAACCATGATTGGTTCATCGGAATAACGATAGCCTTTGGCATAGTTCTTACGAAGGCTCGTTTGAGACAGAACACCGTTAACATGTTCATGAATTTTATTGTATCTCTTTTCAAAAGCTCCTTCATACGAGTAGTCATGTATTGTCAATACATCCGTTAATGTGTGCTCCCAGCCATCGTTGCCGATGACAAGTCTTGTTGGGTCAATATGCTTGACATAGTAGTATACGGAATCGACAAAACTTTGCTGACTCCTATTGTCATAAATCTCATTGAGCCCCCACGATTCATTAAAAAGTGTCCAAGCTATGACAGAAGGATTGTTGTAATGTTTTTGAACCAGTTTTTCAATTTCAGAAAGCACTCTCACACTCGTCTTCTTATCAAAATCATAGCTGCTTGGCATTTCAGCCCACATGACAAGGCCATAATGATCACACAAGTAGGCAAACCTGTTATCTTCGATTTTCTGATGCATTCTTACACCATTGAATCCGAAAGCCTTGATCTTTTTCACGTCTTCTACAAGCCAGTCAACAGATGGCGGGGTCATCAAAGCATCGCCGTAATACCCTTGATTAAGGACAAGTTTCTGGTAGAATTCCTTGTTGTTCAGGTATATCTTTCCGTTTTCCGAATGTACTTTTCTCATCCCAAAATATGATAAGACTGAATCTTCGCCCCATTCACTCTTAAGCGTTAATTTCAGATCATACAGGTTAGGTGTTCCCGGCTCCCAGTAATGCACCCGAAAATCCGGATCATTCGAACTTACATCCAGCCTGATTTTGCATTTTCCTTCTTGGACCATTTGACTTCCAGTCGTGATGCTTTTTCCAGCAAACAGAATTTCAGCTTCCAGACTCCCTTTGCCTGCCATATTATTCATATAAACTTCGATATCGACAGCCGATAACTTCACGTCCGGTGTTATGTAAATGGATTCTATATACTCAACTGGCACTTCCTCAATCCAGACATCTCTCCAGATCCCCGTTGTAGTCGTGTACCAGCAGAGGAAATTCTCACCTTTCCAGGACTGTTTTCCCAGTGGCTGTCTGCAGGAAGTATGATCTTCCACTCTTGCAACGATATTATTTTCTCCAGCAACTGCAGCATTCGATATGTCGAATGCAAAAGGCACAAAGCCGCCTTCATGGCTGCCCACATGTTCTCCATTTACCCAAACATCCGTTGCGTAATCGACAGCTTCAAAATGAAGCAATATTCGTTTTCCTTTTTCAGGCTCTAATTCTATATTCTTCTTATACCAAATGACGTTGCATTTTTCCTTTGCTTCAACATTCGATAATTTGCTTTCGAACACAAATGGCACATTTATTTCGAGTGGTAATTCTTTTCCTTTAAACCATTTTTCCTCTAGTCCCTTGTTGTCCTTATCAAAAGCAAATCCCCAGTTCCCATTCAAAGTCAGCCATGACTCTCTCATAAATTGCGGAACAGGGTGGCTAAGTCTCTTGTTATGCATATCCACGTTCACACCTCACATATTTATTTGATACCCGTCATAGCAATACCCTTGACGATTTGCTTCTGGAAAATCAAATATACTATTATTGCTGGAATACTAGCCAACATATTAGCAGTCATCGGCATAGTCACATCCGTCGAAAAAGTACTCTGGAACACAGGAAGCGCGACTGTCAGCGTCATCATTGATGAATCCGTTCCTACCAGCAACGGCCAGAGGAAGTTATTCCATGACTGAATAAAAAGGAAAATGATGAGTGCTGCCGTTGTATTACCCGACAATGGCAAAAAGACCTTTCTCCAAACCCAAAATATATTGGCGCCATCCATATTGGCAGCTTCAATCAGCTCCCTTGGAACGCCGTCATAGAACTGTTTGAAAATAATTACCGCCAGAGGCATAGCCAATCCCGGTAAAATCAAACCCGCGTAAGTATTCATCCATTCGAGAGATATTATTATTGAAAACAATGGCATGATCATCGCTTCAACAGGAATCATCAAACCCATTAGCACAATGAAAAGGACGACATTTTTTCCACGGAAATCAATGACTGACAGTGCAAACGCCGCCAAGGAAGCTAGCAGCACGCCACCAAGAGACTGTACCGATGCAATGATCAAACTGTTGAACATCCATCTCCAGATCTTTGATGTCTCCATGATTTTCCTGAAGTTTTCTATCGTATAGGGAGACTTGATCAGCTTCGAAAACTCCGTAACACTTGATTCATATGGTTTAAGCGATACCAAGGCCATCCATATTAAAGGTATTGCCATGCAAAGTACCAATAGCCAGACCAAAATCGTTACAACCGATACACCGGAAATAGATTTTTTTATTTTATCCAACATTTCCACCCCCACTTTTCGCCATCGCCTTGTTATAGACAAAAGCTACAATTGCCATAAGCAGCAACAGCACATAAGACATAGCAGATGCATACCCGGCATTCCAATCAGTAAAACCTTTTTCATAGATATACTGAACCAAGGGTCGGGTCGATGTACCAGGCCCACCGCCTGTCATAAGGAATGGCTGTCCAAAAAGCTTGAAAGATGCGATGATCTGCAGCAACACTATCATCATAGTAATGTTCTTTAACGATGGCAGTGTTATGTATAGCAATTGTTGAAACTTGGATGCACCGTCAATCGAAGATGCTTCGTACAGAGAATCAGGAATTTCCTGAAGCCCTGCGATAAAAAGGATCATGTTGAAGCCTACAGTCCACCATACAGTAGCAACCACAATCGTTGTCCAAGCTAAAGAAGTTGTATCAAACCAAAAAACCTGGTCGCTGACAAAGCCGAATTTTATCAGATAATTGTTTAATAGACCAATATATGGTTTAAAGATATACACCCAAATGCTTGTAATAACAGATATCGATAGGATATAGGGCAGAAAAGCTGCAATTTTCATGACTTTCGCCGCTTTGAATGTAGAGTTTGCAATCAGAGCGAAAACCAGTCCAAAGAAAACAATCAGTGGTGTGGATATCAAAACGAATATGATCGTGTTCCCAAGCGCCTCGTAAAAATAGGAATCCTTGAAAATATGTACATAATTTGAAATGCCGGCGAATTTCTGAGGCAGTCCAAACCGACCACTGTGCACACTCATTATGATTCCTTGGACAAGAGGAAACAGGGTAAAAACACTATACAGCAGCATGAAGGGCAATAAAAACAACCCTGCCGTTTTCCAACTTGTGTAGCTCGATACTATTTTATTATTTTTCATTATAGTTCCCTCCTGTCACATTCATCCCAGGTTGCGTATACATGATGCAACCCGGGAGTAAAGTGCTTAACAAAAGCAATTATTGTGTCTTGCTCGTGTTTATTGTACTAGAGAGTTGATCTCATCGGCCGCTTTGTCAAGCGCCTCCTGAACGGAGTACTTGCCCAGGAAAGCCTCGTTTACCTTGACGCTCGCAATGTCATTGGCTGATCCAAGCATTTCAAATGACGGATAATAGACAACGTCATTGATAACATCCATGTAATCAGACCTGTACGGCAGAGCCAAATACTCATCAGATGTTACAACTGACTTCTTAACAGGCACATGGCCAGCTCTAGCCCAAGTTACGGCATGTTCATCAACCCAGTCCGCAAACGCAAGCGCTGCTTCTTTCTTTGCATCGTCAATATAAGTAGGGATCGCCATCGTATGGGAATCGCCCCATGTTTTCTTGGATCCATTAATTGCAGGAATTGGCATCACACCGAAATCAAGCGTATCGCTGGTCTCATAGTTGCCTGTAGCCCAAACGCCAGTGAAGTTGATTGCTGCCTTGCCGGATTTGAATATATCATAGCTCGCGCCATCATCTATACCGTTTTTCAGGTATCCTTTCGCATTCCAGTCATTCATGATATCCATCGCAGCGATACCTTCTGCACTGTTTAAAGCCGCCTTTCCGTCACTAGTTATGTATTCTCCACCTGCCTGCGCATTCAGTACATACCAGAGCCAGAACTGTTGAATCGTATTTTCTCCGGAATCTGCTACATCAAGTACATGTTCCTCGGATTCTACGACTTTTGATATTTTATCCAAGATGGCATTGAAGCTGTCCAGATCATTAACGGCTCCGAGATCGTCTGAAGTAACACCTGCGCGCCCCAGTATTTCATTGTTGTAAAACATGACCATCGCATGTGTATCGAGCGGCACAGAGTACTGTATGCCATCAACTGTCACAGCATCCAGCTGTGGTTTGGCGTATGTATCCCAGTCAATTGTATTGTTTATATCCCTTATGCTTTGCAGTTTTCCAGTGGGGATCAATTCAGCAAGTTTTGATTGGTGTGCAATGAAGATATCCGGTCCGCTGTTGGCAATCAGCGCACTGTTCAATCCCTGGTAGTATGTTGCCCATTCTTTTGAGATAATTTCAACTGTAAAGTTCGGATTTGTCTCATTGTAATCATCTACAATCTGCTTCATGAACTCATAGTCGCCCCCACCGAAAGGTGTCCAAAAAACAAGATTGCCAGTGGCAGCATTATCACTACCGTTACCGGTCCCCGTCGAACCGTTCATACTGTCATCACTTGGATTTTTACCGCCACAAGCAGTAGCCAGTACGAGAATCATCACCAGCAGCAGTGCAATTACCCCAGAAAAACCAAATTGCTTTCTTTTCATTTCCATTCTCCTTTTCATTACATATAATATGTTTTATTCTCAGCTATTTTATGCGCATATAAGCTGTTGTAATGTCAATTATAGACCTAATAGACCATTTCGTCAACCATTAATTACATTTTATATGTTTTATTTCATATTTTATGTAATATAAGTCCTCTTTATATTTCTTTTTCTTTAGTGTATACTGTTATAAAACATCTTTTTTGTAAAGAAAGGGAATTAGCATGCTCAATCTCAGTTTACAAAACATCGACCAACTTTCGTCTATCTGCAGAGCGCTCTCAACACCCTTACGATTGCAGATACTGCAACAGATATCCGAGAAAAATCTATCTATAATAGAAATAGCAGAAAATCTGGACACCTCAGTCTCTACGATTGCTGCTAATGTTAAAATTCTTGAAGAAACAGGACTGATTATTACAGAACTATATTCAGCAACCAGAGGAACAAAAAGGGTTTGCTCTAAAAACTATGCTGATATCTTCATCAATCTCGATTCCAGATATCCTCTTTTCGCATCCGAGAGAACCATCGAAGTTAAGATGCCAGTTGGTAATTACTCTAACTGCATTGCCTCACCAACCTGTGGTCTCATTGGAGAAAGTGGTATTCTGGGTATGGAAGACTCACCCAGTTCATTCTTCGAGCCATCACATATCGATGCCAAACACATTTGGTTTAGAACCGGATATATTGACTATCTGTTCCCCAATAGTGCATCTGACTTGTCGAACAGCGATATTCTAAGTATAAGTTTTTCAATGGAGATTTGTTCTGAAGCTCCTAATTATGAAATGGAATGGCCATCAGATATCACTTTTTGGATCAACGATATAGAGGTCGCCACTTGGACTTCACCCGGAGATTTTGGAGATCGACCTGGCAAACTGAAATCCTATCTGTGGACGAAAAAGTTTTTCACACAGTATGGCCTGCTGCTGTCTTTGAGAATTGACGGGAGCGGCACCTATATCAATGATACACAGGTATCGACCAACAAGATCAGTTCTCTTGCACTGTCCCAGCCTGGTATAGCGCTCAGAATAGGCATAAAGGACAATGCCATACACAAAGGCGGCGTCAATCTTTTCGGCAGCGGCTTTGGAGACTATGATCAAGACATCATTATGAAGCTCAATTATAAAATGCAAGAGAAAAAGTAGAAAAACAGCCATCCAAATAATCAAAGAATATTTGGATGGCTGATTTTATTTATACAATATTGCCTATTCACTATGAATCCTTCTTAATAATTAATTCTCCCGAATCGATCATTTCAAGTGTTAGGTCCGCCTCCAAGCGATGTTCCATAGCCCTTTGGATATTCTTGCGGTCGCTGTTTTCATAAAATTTCTCAGCTTCATAAGGCGTTAATCCACCTCTGATTTTTCTACCAATCAACCTATCTTTCAAAAGGGATTCGCTAGAATGAATAAAAATGCTGTAATCACATAAATCTTTTAGCTCTCTCCATCCTTCCTCATCCAGAAGCAACCAATTCCCTTCGATTAAGATTATTTCCGACTGAATTGTTATCTGATCATTAAGTACATCGTGAAGATTTCGATCATATATTGGCCATTTCACATCTCCATGCCTCAGCTTTTCTAAGTAGCTCTTAAACTTCTTCAAATCAAATGTTTCGGGCATGCCTTTCACTTCAGAAAGACAAACCTCCTTGTTACCGACAATTGCTTTGTTGCTCACCAAGTAATCGTTTGGATAGTGAAATCCATCTAAAGAAACAGATTGCACCGGTACAACCTCATCCATTTCCCTAGATATTTTTTCCAAATACAAGGAAAATGTTGACTTGCCAGTCGCTGGAGGGGCCGCCAGGAAAACAACGATTCTTCTACCATATGAAGTTCTTAGTCTTGAAAATTTTACTATAAGCGGTTTGATAATTTCATCCAATTCCCTATTCGAAAAACTAGCCTCGTATTCAAAACCACTGACATTTAACTGAACTTTCATTCTCTCACCACTTTCACTGCTAACTGAGTCTGCGGATAATCCCCTTCGCCTCCGGGATTGATGCTGCGCTCATGGACAGTTCATCGATACCCATTTCCACCAGGAAAGGAATCGCTTGCGGATCTGCTGCCATTTCCCCACACATCCCGCACCAAATGCCATTTGCATGGGCTGCATCAATAGTCATTTTGATCAGCTTGAGTACTGATTCATGCATCGGATCATAAAGGTATGACACAGCCGGATTCATCCTGTCTATCGCCAACGTATACTGGATCAAATCATTCGTACCAATACTAAAGAAATCCACATGCTTGGCAAAAGAATCTGCTGCCACAGCTGCTGCAGGGATTTCAATCATCATACCAACCTCGATGTCTTCGTCGAAGTCGATACCTTTGCTCCTGAGCTCCTGCTTGCACTCATCAAGCATCTTCTTCGCTTCCATAAGTTCGCTTACAGCACCAATCATCGGGAACATGATCTGGATTTTTCCAAAAGCCGATGCTCTTAAAATTGCACGAAGCTGCATTTTGAACAGTTCATGTTCCTTCAAACAGAGCCGTACCGCACGAAGACCCAGGAAAGGATTGTCCTCTTTTTCCTGCTTAAGGTACGGCAATTCCTTATCTCCGCCGATGTCGAGTGTTCGGATCAGTACCGATTTGCCAGCCATCTTCTCCACAACCGTTTTATATGCCTCGAACTTCGCATCTTCCGATGGCATAGTGTCGCTTTCCATGAATAGGAACTCTGTCCTAAACAGTCCAATCGCTTCCGCTCCATTGGCCAATGCGTCATCGACATCAGATACGGATCCTATGTTGGCTGCAACTGTGATTTCCCTACCGGAAGCAGTCACGGCTTTTTCCTTGGCAAGCGCCTTCATCTTATCCTTGCCTACATCATAGTCAGCTTTTTTCACTTTATATGATGTGATCAATTCTTCTGAAGGGTTCATAATGACTTTCCCCTCTACGCCATCGACGATTACCGCCATGTTGTCCTTTGCTAGTTCCGATATTTTGCCCATACCGACAACCGCAGGTATGCCAAGGCTTCGTGCCATGATGGATGAATGGGAAGTGAATCCGCCGACATCAGTCAGAAAGGCAATGACTTTGCTTTTGTCAAGCGTTGCTGTGTCAGACGGTGTCAGGTCATGAGCAACAACTATGGTGTTATCCGCCATTTCCTGGGCCGCATCTTCTTCTATTCCCATCAGCCGACGCTTGATCCTCGCACCTACATCCTCGAAATCGGCAGCTCTTTCACGCATATACTCATTATCCATGGCACGGAACAAGCCGCTGAACATATCGATCACTTCTTCTACCGCTTTATAGGCTCCCATCTTATCATTTTCAATCTTTTCAATGACCGGACTGCTAAATTCCGGGTCCTCTAATATCATCTTGTGACTCTCAAAGATTTCTGCTTCCTCAGAGCCAATTTCAATCTCAGTCCTCTTCTTCAACTGAATGAGCTGTCGAACGGAAACGGATATTGCCTTTTCAAATTTCTCCTTTTCACGCTCTGGACTTTCAGTAACGTAGTCATTCACATCAAAATCAGGATGTTTTCGTACCGAAATAGTGCCGATTGCATATCCCTTCGATGCTCCTATTCCTTTAAGGTGTACATTCGCAGAATCAAACATAACATTCTCCCATTATTTGTTTGTACGTGATAAAATTAACCGCATATATAGCAGAAGTACGAATAGATTCAAATCGAATACTATTCGCACCTCCTGGATTGTCAACAACAGTTATTTATTATGTAAAGAGACATATCATCTTTCAACGTATCATGCATTAACTTTGTATTTGAAAAGATAGGGCAAGTTATCGATGCCTAATAAGAATAATAGCTAATAGTCCTCTACAAATAGTAAACAGTACCAGCAGTTCCCCCTGCTAGTCTTCTAACTGTTCAATAAAGGATACCAATTTGCTCAAAGCATCCGACTCAGAATCACCATCCGTGATTACATCAACCATCTGGCCTTTCGTGGCGCCTAAAGTCAGTAGAGCCAGGACACTCTTCCCACAAACTTTCCTTCCATCCTTTTCCAAAAAAACATCACAAGGCATTTTCATTGCGAGTTTGGCAAAATCTGCTACAGGTCGTGCGTGAAGTCCTGTTTTATTTTGTATGGTTACAGTTTTACTAATCAAAACGAATACCTCCATTGCAGCTGTTAATCCACCGATTATTTATATAATATTACTTGGAGCTTGCTAAAACGTCAGATATCAAATCATCAATATTCGGATCTTTCAAATAACTTTCAATCGAGACAATTCTAATACCTGTATTCATTAGTTCAAATCTTTCCGCAAGGTCTTTGTGAATAACTACAACGTCACTGTCTTTAGGCACGTCTTCAATCCTATAGTGTTTCACTTCGATGTCTGTAATTCCGTTATTCTTAAGCATTTTTTTGAATGCCGAAGCACCTAGAGCACTGCTTCCCATTCCTGCATCACATGCAAACGAAATCTTTTTATATGTTTGTCCTTTTAGAAGGTTCTTTCCTTCCGCCTTCATCGCTTTAGATTTTGTTGCAGATTCAGTAAAGGACTCGTCAGTATCTTCTGTTTTGTCAGCTTTCAAAATAACCGATGTAACAAGGAAAGATACTATTGTACCAACCATAACCCCCGCAATAACGCCAAGGAAGTTTCCTTTTGGTGTCAAAGCCAAATATGCGAAGATCGAACCTGGGCTAGTGTAGTGTATCGTTGATATTTAAGTAAATACTTTGCCTGAAAATGCTGATTTCAAGCCGTTTTTATAGTATAATAAAAGAAACGGCGGTGATTGAAAATGGCAAGAAAAAAGAAGTATGTAATCGCATTAACAGATGACGAATTAAAGACTTTAATGTCTGTAAAACGCAAGAAAAAAACAACAAAAACTGTCAGATGCAGATGTCAGATATTGATATATCTTGATGAAGCCCATGGCAAAGCATATACTCAGGAACAATGTGCCAATTCTGTTGGTGTCTGTATAGCTACCGTATACAATGTAATCAAGTATTTCGTTGATGGTGGTCTTGAAAAGGTTCTTTCGTATGGCAGAAACATTAACTCTGATAATGCACGCCGAAAACTGGATGGCCGTGCAGAAGCAAAACTTATTGAAATAGCATGCGGACCTGTACCTGAAGGTCATTCCAGATGGACTCTTCGTCTTTTGGAGGATAAAGCAAAAGTGGAACTTGATGTTCCTGTCAGCAAAGATGCAATAAGAAGAGCCTTAAAAAAAACAAATTGCGACCTCACAAAAACGACTACTGGTGCATCCCGCCAAAAGAAAATGCCGAATTCGTAGCGTGCATGGAAGATGTCCTTGATGTCTATGAACAGCCTTATAATCCATTACAACCAGTCGTATGTATGGACGAAAAACCT
Organism: Vallitaleaceae bacterium; assembly: GCA_963677915.2. Lineage (GTDB taxonomy): Bacteria > Bacillota > Clostridia > Lachnospirales > Vallitaleaceae. Next base: position 16,323 of record CAXXGE010000041.1, read on the forward strand.
TACCAACTCCTTGGTGAATCAAGAGATCCATTGCCAATGAGAAAAGGCAGCGATCAAAAGATTGATTCAGAATATGTCAGAAAAGGCACCTGTAGTATATTCGTTTTCACCGAACCATTGGGTGGAGTCAGACATTTGAACGTTTGCAGTCGTCGTACTTCAATAGACTGGGCCAAAGAAATCAAATGTATGGTTGATGTTCACTACCCGGATGCTGAAAAGATCATATTGATTATGGATAATCTGAATACACATAAAATTTCATCGCTTTACAAAGCCTTTCCGCCAGCAGAAGCACGAAGAATCGCAAAGCGACTAGAGGTACATTACACTCCGAAGCACGGAAGTTGGTTGAACATAGCTGAAATTGAACTGAATGTGATGACAAGGCAATGTCTTAAACGAAGAATCGACAATATTGATACACTCCGTTCAGAATTGTCAACATGGGAATCAGAGCGAAACAATAACTCAGCTGGAGTCACTTGGCAATTTACAAATAGCCAAGCAAGAACAAAATTAATCTCACTATATCCAACGATTGAGATAGCAGATGAGTGCAAGTAAATACAAATGCGTTTATTTATAAATATCAACGATACACTACACTAGGACCAGCTACAAGTCCTACACCAAACGCCTGGAAAGTAAGTATGCCAGAAGCTCCACCAAGGATCATAGCGAGGATCGTTTTTGGTTTCATCAGAACGTATGGGAAATACAGTTCATGAATGCCACCCAGGAAGTGGATAATGATGGCACCAGGTGCAGTTCTTTTTGCAACGCCTTTGCCAAATACAGTGTATGCCAACAGCAGACCAAGACCAGGACCCGGGCTTGAAGCGACCATGAAGTACAACGACTTACCAGCTTCAAGCGTTTGCTGCATGCCAAGCGGATAGTAAATACCTTGGTCAATAACGTTGTTCAAGAAAAGTACTTTTGCAGGTTCATTAACTACTGACAGCAGTGGCAGAAATCCTGTTGCAACGAGAGCTTCGATAGCACCTTTAACTACATTGTTTGCAACCTGAATAGCTGGCCCAATGATTGCATAGGAAAACATCATCAATGCGAAGCCTATAATTCCAATGGTAAAATTGTTGATGACCATTTCAAAACCAACAGGAATCTTGTCATCCATAAATTCGTCAGTCTTTTTGATTATTATTCCACCAAGAGGTCCGATGATCATAGCACCCATGAACATTGGGATGTCAGAACCAATGATCAATCCGATAGCTCCAATAGCTCCAAGCACAGCACCTCTGTGCCCGCCAACCATTTTTCCTCCTGAATAAGCAAGCAGCAACGGCAACAAGTAAATGATTGTTGGCCCAACCATTTTGCCAAAGTATTCATTCGGAATCCAACCGGTAGGGATGAACAGCGCTGTCAATATACCCCACGCTATGAATGCGCCAATGTTTGGAAGAACCATGTTTGTCAAGAATCCTCCAAAAGCTTGTACTTTTGCTCTACTGATTACTTTTTGTTCCTTCAATGTTGCTTGATTTACCATTTTCCTTCTCCTTTTCCTTTTTTCATATAATAGTTGTTAAAAAACACTAATGACGTCCTGAACGGTTGTTGCATTTTTCAGCCTTTCTACCATTTCATCTTCCATTAGAACCGAAGCCAATTCACCCATTACCTCAAGATGTTCATCACCACCTACGGCTGAAATCGTCATCAATACCTTGACTTGCTTGTCCCCTGGGAAAAGAACCGGTTTGTCTAACACCGCACACGCTATGCCCTTTCTTTTCGCCCCGTTTTCGGGTCTCGCATGCGGTAATGCAATATCTGGCAGCAGCACAAAATACGAACCATTTACATTTACATTTTCAATAATGGCATCTATATATGATTGGGTAATATCGCCATTATCCAGCAATGGTTGGGCCGACTTTTTTATAGCCTCTTCCCACGAAAGTTCTCCATTGATAAATATAATGTTGTCTTTTAAATACTCTTTTATCATTGTGCACCTCCAAAAACTTCTTCTAGATTAACTTCAATCATATGCACCGTTTTGACAATATCCTGAATGATCTGAGAGTCAGTAATTCCACAGTGTTCTCTTAGAAATGCTTCACTTCCCATTTCCTTTAGTTGCCTGCCCATTTGCATCGCTTCTGAATCATCTTCATTCTTATAGTTAAGGACAGCAGCCACAGAAATGATATTTCGCTCCACATTCAATCCAAGTTCAGAACTCTTCATCAATGGTCCGATAATCCGCTCATTCGGACTGATTTTTCGCAATGGAGACCTTGCCACCCTATTGATATCATCTTTCACATACGGACTACTGTGCCTTTTAAGTGTTTTCTCAATATATTCATCTAACTCACTTTCATCCATATGATACTCATGAATTAGATATCTCGCATTATCCTTCATGAGACTTTTAACAAAGTCGTGGATTCTTCTATCGGATAGTGCCTCTTGAACTGTCTTTTTCCCAAACAGACTTCCTACATATGCTGTAACGGCATGTTCTGCATTAACAATATATAGCTTCCTTTCAATATATGGTTTCAAATCATCAACAAATAACACGCCAGCAAGTTGATCAACCAGGTCCGCATTTACAAATTTATTCTTCTCAACAACCCATTCATAGTAGGGTTCAACAAAAGGTATACTGACGCCATCCACTTCTTTTGATAGAGATTGTCTATCGATGGCAGAATTTACAAATCCTGTATTGCTATTGATAATTCCCCATTCATCATCAGAAACTTTGGATTTGATATGCTCTTTTAATTGGTCGGTTGCATTGATGGCATTTTCATTTGCGATAACATCGATCTTTTGATGTGCCAATCCCCTTTCTATCAAGCATTTAGCCAAGAGTTGTGAAATTCTCTCTAAATTTGCCATGCCAATAGAAGTTGTAATCAAATCCGCTTCCAAAATACTGCAAATTATTTTTTGTTCATCTTTCAGTGCACTCAATGCTGCAACATTATTCACTTCAACCCTTGTGGCGTTTGCATCAGCGTATTCAATTTCATATTTCTGATGCGTATTTATGTAATCAATTACGTCTGTGTTAACATCCACAAATGTTATTCCGAAATTATTCTTACTAAGCACTTCGCCAATGAAGCCTCTTCCAATATTCCCAGCACCAAAATGTACAGCTTTTAACATTGTTCTGATGACCCCCTATTCTAGATTTGCATGATATTGCCAAAGGCTATGAATATCCAGATCCTTCTCGTCAATTATGACTTTTGCAATGACATCACCGAAAAGAAGTAATGTCTGTTCAAACAAACTCGTCATCGGCTGTTCTGACTTCATTTCATCTTCTCTGTTGAGCTTGGTCTGCACCGGTATGCGAACTTTATAGTCAGCCAAAGTCGCTATTGTACTGGCATCATTCGATCCGATCCATGCGACTTTTGCACCAATATCTTTCGCTTTTTTTGCGATAGCTACCGGAAACAAGGTCTCTCCACTCCCCGAACCAACAATGAGCAAGTCATTCTCTGTTATCGCAGGCTCTGTCACTTCACCGACATAGTGGGTATCAATACCCAAATGAGCAAGTCTTTTGCAGATTGCCTGTAAAGACAGCATCACTCTCCCAACGCCTACAAAAAACACCTGTTCAGCGTTTAGAATAGCTTCTACCAGTCGTATAGCTTCATCATCCTTAATACGAGTCAATGCTTGAGCACATTCATTTATTGCGGTTTCTTTTACCTTTGATAATTCTGTAGTCATAACTTTCTCCTCTTATCCAATTCTACACTAATAACTTGGTCCAGTTCCATGAAATTCTCTTTTATCGATTTGCCATTGTTCATAAACAGACTGGAAGTACCAGCTACAAATGTCGAAGCCCCCAAATTAATGTATTCAGGTATTACATCCAGATATGTTCTTCCGTCAATTGTAATGGTCGTATTCAAGTTTTGTTTTTCAATCATTTCCCTTAAATCATAGATTTTCCGTTTGACACTGTCCAACACACCTTCCGATGCATCAGATGCAAATCCAGGATTGATCATCATAAGCATAACAAAATCACATTGTTCCAACACATATTCCAAACTTTGGACCGGCGTCCCGGGTGCTAATGCAGCACCAGCCTCAATTCCTTTGGATTTGATCCAGCTCAACTTCTTACTGATATGCACTTCCGGCTCAACTTGGAAACACATTCGACCCATTCCAATGTCGGCTAGCTGTTCCATAAAAAACGTATTGTCTCTTGCCATGACATGCGCATCAAAATATAGATCCGTTTTTGCTCTCAGCTGCTTGATTAGTTCCAGCCCAATAGGCATGCTAGGACTAAAATACCCATCCAACAAGTCAATGTGAAGCATATCACAGCCTGCATCTTCCAATTCTCTGACAGAAGATTCCAAATTGCACAAATCCATACAGATAAGCGACGGGGTAATTGCTTTGTTCATGCTTTCCTCCTACAATAAAACATCAATTTTCCTGCTATCACAATGCGAATAACAACTTCAACCAATTATTATTTGCACTCAAACCAACATATACAACTCATTTATGTTTGTTTTTCTTGGTTTATTATAGCATGGGCTTTTTTTGATGTCAATAATCATATTGTCAAAATTAAGGCCAATTTATTGTGAAACATTGATAAAACAACAGGCAAATGGTAAAATTGACAAATAGATTTAACAATGATACGATTCAATTGACACTTGGCTTTTTTGTATAAAAGTTGGTTTTTATTGGAATACGAATGGAGTAATCATATGGCAAAGCACTCAAATATAGGGGAACGACGAAATACAATAGCAAAAATCGTCTTGCAAGAAGGCAGCACGCAAATAAAAGAACTAGCAGAAATGTTCCAAGTTACAACTGAAACAATACGAAAGGACTTAACTTATCTAGAGGAAAAGGGTGTTTTAACCAGAAGTCATGGTGGTGCTCTTTCTTCAGACGAACTGGTAAACTCATTTTATAGCAATATGCCGGTTACCTCCCGATTAAACAAGAATATTGAGAGCAAAAATAAAATCGCAGAGAAGGCATTAGAGTTCTTACCAAAAGATGGCAATATATTTTTAGATCCTGGAAGCACCGTTTTCTGCCTGGCTAAACTTCTGAAATTGCAGAGCGGCCTGAACATTTTCACCAATGCCATTAATGTAGCTAGTCTCCTAAGTGATAGCAACAATACGGTTCATGTTGCCGGGGGAAGGCTTATCAATCAAACAAGCTCTCTAAATGGACTATGGACCATTAACTGTCTGGAATCCGTTAGAATCGATGTGGCATTCATAGGTAGCAGTGGTGTGATGAATCACAACGGTCCAACCTCTGATCTATTTGAAGATTCCATCAATAAAAAAACACTCTTAAAGTCCTGCAAGAAAACCATTTTGCTAATGGACTCCAGTAAGTTTCTAACCAGCGGCACAGTCTCTTACGGATCTTGGGACCAAATTGACTATCTAATCACCGATAACAAAATTCCCATCAAAGATAAAGACGCTTTTAATGTCAAAAAGGAAATTATCGTTGTATAGTCCAACAAGCCAACGCGAAAGGTGGTTTACGTCTTGAAAAAAATCCTCTATACACTTATTGTTACCGGGTGGATTGCAATCATTCTGACAAGCTGCGGAAAATCCACAACATCAGATATCAGTCCGAAAGAGACCAATACTTTTGGCTATACCTGCATGGACGCTGATAATCCATTTTTCAAAGTTCTTGAAGCAACAATAAGAGATAAGGTTGAGGCAACTGGAGATGAAGTTGTGTCTGCAAATCCAAACAACGATGTCGAACTTCAAATATCTCAAATTGAAAAAATGATCGCACAAGACATTGATGGGATATTTCTGAATCCGGTAGATGCAGAAGGCATCCTCCCAGCGCTGCTTATGTTGAAAGACGCCGGAATTCCAATCATCAATTTTGATACAGAAGTCGCAGACTTGAGCTATTGTGATTCGTATGTCGGGTCCGACAATTATAATGCCGGATATGTTTGTGGGGTAGATCTAATTAAGAAACGCCCAGAGGGCGGTGATATTATAATTCTGGAATCTCCCGCTACGAAATCAGCAACTGATAGAGTCCGCGGATTCCTCGATGCTATTGCCGGAAAGGGTTTCAACGTTGTGGGGCAAGGAGATGGAAAAGGGAACACAGAAGTTTCAATCATTGTTAGCGAGGATTTGCTGCAAACGCATAAGAATATAACTGCCATATTTGGATGTAATGATCCCACGGCTTTAGGAGCCCTAGCTGTAGCAAATGCAAAAGGCATACCAGATTGTCTAATATATGGCGTCGACGGTTCTCCGAACATAAAAGCCGAATTGATTAAACCGAATTCTCTTATCGAAGGTACTGGTGCCCAGTCACCAGTTGGTATTGCAGAAAAATCCGTAGAAGTTATGTACAAATTATTGGCTGGCGAAGAAGTGAACGAATACTATCCGATCGAGACATTCTTAATAACTTCCGAAAATGTTAACGAATATGGTGTCGATAGCTGGCAATGAATTAAACATAATCGTAATAACTTAATGAAATGTAACTGTCTTATTACTTATCTTACGTAATTACTGCATGTAAAAAGAGCTATGCTCCAGTACTTTCATGTCTGGAGCATAACTCTTTTTGTGATTACAAATCAGTCAGACTCCCAACACTCACGTCGATTCCGCCTTTTGTATGCCCTGTAGAAAATCCAAATGCTGAAGGTGATCGACCCTCCAATAACAAGAATGAATTTGTTCATACTGCTCACCTCACCAATCCAAATCTCCCCATATACATCTTAAAAATCAGGGTGAGCAAAGCAATGAGGATGTCTTCTGGCAGAGATTTGCCCAGATCTATGGCGACAAATCCCATTTTCCCTGCAATCGCTACAGAAAGCCGCATTCGATGGACGGGACTTGAGCCTGATGATCGGAAATGATGTGACAGAGGATATGGTCGCATCCACCCTCGACATGAAGGTATTCTTGCTGACGGACTGCTTGATCAACAAGGAAGAAAAGGATACATTGGTTGGCGGATTGATAAGAAGGCTATGATTCTTTGGTACTATCGTGTCAAGAATCATAGCCTTCTTATGAGTGAACGGGATAATTTGTAGTCATATTTAACAACGATTCCTCCGATGCTCTTGACTTTTTATTTAATCTGTAATATACTCAAGTATATTTTACAGAATGCATTCACCTAACTCATTCACCTAACTCATTCATAATCTTTTCAGGAATCCGCTAATCAAAACAGCAAATTGGAGGGTATGCTTAATGAATTCAAACGAAATGGCAATCAATGACAGCAGATTGAAACAGAGCATTTACAGTGTTACAAATGTAGCAAAATTCCTATTCTTCAGTGTGTTCGGCATCCTCTTGTTCTTTACTCCAATTACAATCAACGGTGCACGCACCATCCCTCTAGACCATCTGATTACCTTCATCAACACCGTGGTCCCGTGGTTTCCACCCATTTTTACAGTGGTCATCGCTGTCATCGGTGGCCTGCATCCATGGGTTAAAAAGACATATGCCAAAAGCAAACTGGATTTCGCAATTTCCCTTTTCAGGATTCTGGGCATTCCTGTCGTCCTGATGGCCTATTTCAACTGGGGTCCAACATGGCTGATGGATCCAGGTATGCTGCCTTTTGTATGGACGAGGATTGTCATCGCAGTCACAGTCATCGTTCCCCTTGGATCGTTGTTCCTGACACTCATCATTGCATTTGGCGCACTTGAATTCATCGGTGTCATCGTCAGGCCGATTATGCGTCCGCTGTTCAACACACCCGGCAAATCAGCCATCGATGCCGTTGCATCATTTGTTGGCAGCTTTTCCGTTGCTATCTATCTGACCAACAAACTCTATGGCGAATCCAAATACACACTCAAAGAAGCCATCATTATCATGACCGGTTTTTCAACTGTATCCGCCACCTTTATGATCATCGTGGCAAGGACCGCCCAGTTCATGGATATCTGGAACTTCTATTTCTGGTCCACCCTGGCCATCTGCTTTACTGTGACGGCTTTGACGGTAAGGCTGTATCCTATCCGCAGCATTCCAGCAACTTACAAGGACGGCGAAGGGCATCCGGAAACATCCGTACCCGGGAAGACCATCTTTGCACAGGCGTGGGATGAGGGACTTGAAGCCGCAGCCTCTTCCGGCAATTTCTTCAAGGCTATGAAGGAAAACTTAATGGGCGGCTTGAGAATGTGTTATGTACTCACACCAAGTATGGCATCGCTGGGTATCCTGGCATTTATGCTCGTCAAGATGACACCTGTATTTACAATCTTCGGACTCATATTCATGCCATTTACCTATCTGCTGAGCTTATTCGGACTTCCGGACCCAATGATGGTAGCGCAGGCTTCCGCTGTGGTTCTGGGCGAAATGTTCGTCCCCAACCTCCTGGTAGCAGAACTGGCTCCGGCTGCTAAATACGTGGTAGCAGTCACATCGGTTTCAGCCATTGTGTTCTTTGCCGGTTCAATTCCATGCATGCTTGCCGCAGAGATCGGCACGAAGGTAGCATTCTGGAAACTGATGCTGATCTGGTTTGAAAGGACTGCCCTGTCCATTCTGCTGGCGGGTGTTGTAGGTATTCTGTATTTCGGATAGACAAACTTCAAAGGTCCCAGGCGATTGCTCGCCTGGGACCTTTTTCGTATGCATCCATTTTATTTTTTCAAGATCACAACAAAGCGCTCCATCTGCTTGTCCATGACTTCCTCCAGGTCATAATCGCCCTCATGGATGCACCAGTCGTACACAATGCCTCTGGTGAATACAAACAGATAGTCTACGATTTCCTCCGGTGACATGTCTGTCCGGACATCGCCTTTCTCCTGTCCCTTCACAATCACCTCTTCGAGGAGCGTCTTCATGTAACGCCCCTTGGCAATGAAAAGCTTGTTCTTTGTATTGTACAGCTGGCTCGTGTTCTCAATGCCCCGCTCGTTGTTGTATTTGGCATAGTATCTGAAAAAGATCATGATATTCTCAAGGGTACTTTCACTTGTGAGCTTATCCTCCACCTCATCCTTGAAATAGTCGTCCGCTTCTTTATAGATGTCGAGGAAGACATCCTCTTTCGATTTGTAGTAATGGTAGAACGCACCGACCGACACGCCGGCCTTGCTGCTGATTTCCTCGATCGTTGTGTTATTGAAGCCGTTCTTGTTCATCAATTCGACAGCAACTTTCGAAATTTTGTTTTTCGTCTTGATTGCCTGCTGCTGTCTCATGGTCAGCTTTTTATCCTTCATCTCGATCCACTCCCCGCTTTTTTATTGAATTTGAATGAGTTAATAATAGCCTAAAACAGCCAACCTGTCAATTCGGCGAATATATTCAGCGAATTTCGATATCTGCCTTTACATTTTGGTCACCTTGTACTATAATGAACACATTCACCGTATATATTCGGCGAATGTGTACGGCAATTGTTCCATTAACGAATATACTTAAGGAGGTTGACGCCTTGGAAACGATGAAACAAAGTTTAATCAAGATTGTCGGGGCAGGCAATGTCATTGACAATCCGGACGTTCTAGAGAGCTATTCCAAAGACCAAAGCTTCGCGACTGCCATGAAACCGTGGTTTGTAGCGAAACCTGAAAATGCAGCGCAGGTTCAGGAACTGGTGAAGTGGGCCAACGAATCGAAGACACCCCTTGTCCCGATCAGTTCCGGCGCCCCGCACTTCAAAGGAGATTCAGTACCCAGCGTTCCTCAATCGGTTATCGTTGATCTGAGTGGCATGAACAAGATCCTCAACATCAGCCGCCAGCAGAGGATGGTCGTAATCGAGCCCGGTGTGACCTATGGCCAGCTTCAGGCGGCTTTAGCCGAAAAAGGGCTGACACTATCCACTTCAATCGCACCAAGAGCCACCAAATCCGTCGTCACCAGTGTGCTGGAAATGGAACCGAGACTCAACTGTGTGCATCAGTTCAACTACACCGAACCTCTAAGATGTACAGAAGTTACCTTCGGGGACGGCAACCAGATTTTCACTGGAGAAGCAGGGAACGGCCCCAAGGATCTTCCGAAACAGATTGAAGCCGAGAAGTTCCAAGTCATGTCAAACGGTCCCAACATGACTGACCTCGTGAGAATGGTCGTCCAGGCACAAGGCAGCATGGGCATCGTGACCTGGGCATCACTGAAATGCGAGCTGCTTCCATCAATCAGCAAGATGCGACTTGTACCGGCCAAAAAATCCGTAGACTTGGAAGACTTCGTTTATAAAGTAATCAAGGTAAGATTCAGCGACAAGCTCTATGTGATGAACAAAGCCTATCTGGCATCATTACTCGGAGATACCGCTGAGAAAATCGATGAGCTGAAAAAGGATTTACCGAACTGGACGGCCGCCGTCGGTATTTCAGGGGACATCCTGCTGCCTGAGATGAAAGTAAAAGCACAGGAGCAGGATATATCGGATTTCGCTCAGGCATTCGGGCTGCAGTTGCTTTCCAAAGTGCCTGGTGCAACAGGCGAAGAAGTCCTTACCAAATCCATCAATCCATCCGGCGAGAAATACTGGAAACAAACCGCCAAGGGTGCCTTCCAGGACATTTTCTTCATCACAACACTGGACAGGACTTCCAGGTTCATCGATGCAATGTATGAAATGGCCATTGAAGCGGGATATCCGACAGAAGATATCGGCATCTATATTCAGCCTCAGCATATGGGTACATCCGTTCATCTGGAATTCAGCATGCCATACGACCCGGATGATTCCAAGGAAGCTTCGAAAGTCAAGGCGCTCTATCAGAAGGCAAGCAAGGAGATGTCAAAGCTTGGTGGATACTATGCAAGGCCATATGATATCTGGTCCAGGATCCAGCTGAACAAGGACGCGCAATCCTACAGTATCTTGAAGAGACTCAAGGATATTTATGATCCCAACAATATTATGAATACAGGCAAGCTTACTTTGGGATAACCTAGAAGGAGGATAAGTAATGGCTTTAAAAGATTTCAGACCCATGATGGAACGCTGCAGCAGTTGTGCCAGCTGTAAATTCATACCATTTGATAAAATACAAAGCGTCCGTTTTGCTGAGAATTGCCCCAGCATCGGATACTACAATTACAACACCTACTCTGCCAGGGGACGTTTCCAGCTGTCTCAGAGCATTCTTGACGGAAGAACGGAAATGGATGAGACAACGGTAGAAACGATCCACTCATGCACTTCCTGCGGTTCCTGCGATGTCACCTGCAAAGTATGCAGATACAACCTTGAGCCACTCGAGCACAATATCGAGTTGAAAGCGAATGCAGTTGAAAACGGAAAAATCCTGGATTCGCAGATACCTGTGATGGACAACCTGGCCAAAGAGAACAGCATGATTGTCGGCACGAAAAAAGCCAACCGTACAGACTGGGCCAAAGACCTGAACATGAAGGACCTGTTTGCAGAGCAAGGAGAAGTCGCCTTCTTTGCCGGCTGCAAATACAGCTATGATCCGAAGCTTCAGCCGATTGCGCAAAACGCGGTCAAATTGCTGCAGGAGGCCGGTGTCGACGTCGGTTATCTCGGCGCTGCCGACAACTGCTGCACTGGCCGTGCACTTCAGATGGGTTTCAAGAACGCGTTCGAAAAGGGTGCAAACACCAACATCAAGGCCTTTGAGAAAGCCGGTGTCAAAACGATCATAACGCCTTGCTCGGATTGCTACCATTCCTTCAAGCGCCAGTATGCCAAATTGGGCATGGATGTCGAGGTCCTCCACATCGTTGAGTACGTGGAGAAACTGATCGACGAAGGAAAAATCAACTTCACCAAATCGGTGCCCATGACAGTGACCTATCATGATCCCTGTCATCTTGGAAGATTGGGCGAGGATTATGTCCCATGGGATGGCAAGGAGAAGAAGCTCTTCAATCAAGTCCAGATCTGGGAGCCAAGAAGACCTCGGAACAATGGCGCCTATGGCATATATGATGCTCCAAGAAACATTTTGAAGGCGATCCCCGGCATCGAGCTGGTGGAAATGGAAAGAATCCGTGAATATTCATGGTGCTGCGGTGCAGGCGGCGGATGCAGCCAGACGCTTCCAGAGCTTTCTGAATGGACTGCGGGCGAAAGAGTCACAGAAGCCAATTCGACTGGAGCAGATGCCATGGTGACCGCTTGTCCATGGTGTCAGGACAACTTCACAGGTACGGCTGATGAAGAGGGGAATACGATTGAAATCCTTGACATCATCGAACTTGTACAGAAAGCATTGTGAGAGGAGGCAAATGCATGGCTCTATCAAGAGAAATCTATCAAGCACTTGAAGATATTGTAGGAAAAAGGAATATTTCCGAGAATATGGGTGTTCGCGAGACTTATAGAAGTATTCCGGCCCAATCGTCTGCACACTATGGCCCATCCGAAGACTGGACACCGCTGCCACAAGCCGTTGTACTGCCCGGAAGCACGGAAGAAGTGCAGAATGTCGTTAGAATCTGTAATAAATACGGCATCGAGTTCAAGGCAGGCTCCACCTTCTGGGCAACGATGGCATATATCGGCGGTGATAATGCAATCCAGCTGGATATGAGGCGCATGAAAAGCATAGAAATCGATGTCAAGAACATGACAGCCATCGTTGAACCCTTCGCTATAGCCGGAACGATTCAGGCGGAAGCAATGAAAGTCGGCCTGAACCTGAATATCCCCGGCGTGGGCTGCAGCAGCTCCACCCTTGCGAGTTCGTCCGGATGGGCCGGTTTTGGCCCTGCATCCATTTTCATGGGAGCGAATCCCGAGAATCTGCTCGGCGCCGAATGGGTGCTGCCGAATGGAGAAGTCCTTCGAACAGGCTCTCTCGGTTCCGGCGACGGCTGGTTCTGCGGCGAGGGTCCCGGCCCAAGTACCAGGGGTATACTCAGAGGTATTTTCGGGCCTGCAGGCGCAATGGGTGTCTGCACGAAAATAGCTACAAGGCTCCACCCATGGCCAGGTCCTACCACACTGAAAACCAGAGGTACCATTCCTGCATATAAAGCTGATCTGGGTGACAACTTCAAATGCTACACCCTTTGCTACCCCGACTGGAAATCCTGGGCACGCAGTGTTCAGTACTTCCATGAAAGCGATCTGCTCTATATCGGACACAGGCAGTTCAGTATGTTCGGCAGGAACCTGAAAGCGGCAATGCTCCGCATCATTACCGATCCTGATAAGCAGCTTTGCGATCTGGAAACTTTGCTGGAAGACGAGGAAATCATCAAGCAGAACGAAAGCATGAAACTGGATTATCAAATCGTAATCGCAGGTATGACCGATAGAGATATGGCATACAAAGAGAAAGCAGTCGATGAAATTCTTGCCCTAACTGGCGGTTGGAAAAATGAAATGATGCTTGAAAAGGATATGCACGACTTTGCATTGCTCTATCTCCTGCGATTGGGGCACAAAAATCTGAACTACGTCATGTGCGGTGCATACGAAGGCACATTTGGATTGTCCGGCAATGTTTGGAAGACAGTCGAAATAGTTGAAGATGCTATAGCCATGAAGAGAAAATGGGAACTGGAACATGATCACATTGCTGCAACCGGTGGTGACTCAGCAATGGGCGGCGTATCCGGACTTGGCGGTGGCGGCGTCACCGGCTGGGAGTTCTTCACGAACTTTGATGCCTATGACAAGGAATCCATCAGAGGAACATGTGAGTTTGTTGATGGCAACCAGAAATTCCAGACCAAGCATGGATTTGGTCCTGACTTCTGCAGGTGGAATTCAGATGTAAGGCACATGAATGGCTACAACTATACCCAGGAGGAACATGATGAAATCTATATCAATGCGCCTCAGCCTATGGTCTATGCTTATCAGTACAAGATGAGAGAAGCGGTCAACCCCAACAACCTGTGCGGAAGCTACTTGAGAACGCTGACGCCTAGTAAGCTGGAGAGTAAATAGTAATAAAACCCCTTGAAAAAGAGACAGGGCTGTCGAGCGTGACAGTCCTGTCTCTTTGTTGATTTTCATGGCAGAACAATATATCATGATTGGTAGAAGTCAGCCCCCATAAATGCTATAATAGAAACACTTCGGAAAAGAGGGAGAAACATATGTTGATCTTGAATTACGACAAACCCCAAAACATACATTTCATAGGCATCGGCGGTATAAGCATGAGCGGCCTGGCCAGCATCCTGCTGCGCAAAGGCTTCACCGTCACCGGTTCCGATGTGAATAAAAGCGATACGACACGGATGCTCGAGGAGGCGGGTGCTGTTATCCATTACGGACACAGACCCGGGAACATTGCCCCCTCGACGGATCTCGTCATTTATACAGTTGCCGTCAAGCTGGACAATCCTGAAATGATGGCAGCCAGGGAGATGGGCATACCCATTTTCGACAGAGCAGCCCTCCTTGGAAGGCTTTTTTCCGACTTCGAGAAAAGCATCGCCGTCGCAGGCACCCACGGCAAGACGACGACAACCAGCATGGTGGCGCATATTCTGGATGCTTCCCATTGCGATCCGACGGTCTCGGTCGGCGGTATCCTGCCCCTGATCGGCGGCAATATCAAGACAGGCCAGACAGAATGGTTCGTTTCCGAGGCTTGCGAATACTACGACAGTTTTCTGAAGTTTTTTCCGAAGATAGCCGTCATCCTGAATGTGGAGGCTGACCATCTGGACTACTTTGAGGATCTGGCACATATAAGACGCTCGTTCCGTTCGTTTACCGAGAACGTCCCTGCTGACGGTTTTGTCGTCATCAACAGGGAAGTGGATGATCTTGGCGAGCTGGTTGACGGCATCGAGGCGACAGTGGTTACCTACGGCATAGAGGACGACACAGCCGATTATACCGCGAAAAATATCGTCTTTAACGACATGGGCTTCGCCAAGTTCGAGTGCTATGAAAAAGGCGAATGTCTGGGCAAGGTCGAGCTTCAGGTGCCTGGCATCCACAATGTCGGCAATGCTTTAGCGGCTCTGGCTTCAGGCAGATGTTTCGGCCTCCCCCTGCACGACATGTGCAACGGACTCTACCATTTCAAGGGTACCCACAGGCGTTTCGAATACAAGGGCTCGCTGAGAGGTGTCAGGGTCGTCGATGACTATGCCCACCACCCGACGGAGATCGAAGCGACCATCAAGGCAGTCTCTAACATGACCTGCAAAAAACTCTGGGTCATCTTCCAGCCCCATACGTTCACTCGGACGAAGGCGCTTTTCAACGATTTCGCAAAGGCCCTCAGCATGGCGGACGAGGTGGTTCTCGCGGATATCTATTCCGCTTCAAGGGAAACCGATCCCGGGGACATCCATTCCAGGGACCTGATGCACGCCATCAGAGAGTACGGCACGCCCTGCACCTACCTGCCCTCCTTCGATGAAATCGAGATTTTCATATTGGAGAACTGCGAACCAGGCGACCTCGTCATCACCATGGGCGCAGGCGATATTTATTTAGTAGGCGAAGCACTCGTATGAGTGCATGTGTGCCAGGTGCCAGAGGGACGGACCTTTTTGGCACGGGTTGAAAGCCAGTGCCAAAAAGGTCCGTCCCTCTGGCACCCCTGGCACACATATCAAACAGGAGGCAACAAATGCAACAAATCAAGTTAATCCCGCCGTCGGCGATGGCTTACACAGCGGTCCAGAATGTGTTTATTGACCGCTGGCTGTCCAAAACAAACGGCGAATTCATAAAAGTATATCTCTACATGCTGCGCCTGATGGAAGGCGAGGCTTCAACGCTCAGCACCGGCCAGATGGCAGACAAGCTCCTCATGATGGAGGCGGACATCATCCGGGCCCTTAAGTACTGGGACCGTGAACATGTCATCAATCTGAATTGGAACGGCAAGGAGCTCGTCGGCATCGAGGTGAACATATTGAGCGACGAAGAGGATTCTGATCTGGAGACAGAGCTGGATGCGAACAACCTGCCAGACGCATCACCAAAACCGGCACCACCAGCCAAGCCCCAGTATGATGCAGAAGCCTACAGGCAGCTCGTTTACTACGCGGAGGCACTGTTTGGCAAGACCCTCAGCCAGACGGACACCGAAATCGTCCTCAGCCTCGTTGACACCTATCTGCTGACCTTCGATGTCGCTGAATACCTCATTGAAATGGTCGCGCTCAAGAAGAAGAACCTCCAGTACATGGAGAAAGTCGCCGCGAGCTGGGCCGATCAGGGCGTCGACACGGTGGAGATGGCCAAGGAAGTGAACGACCGCCACAACGGTAACTATTACAAGGTCTTCAAAGCCCTGGGCATCTACAACCATCAGCCACAGGCCGAAGAAAAGAAGATGATCGACAAGTGGATCAAGGACTACAACTTCGCCATCGAGGTGGTTGAAAAGGCCTGCGGTATCACGATCACCTCCATCCACGAACCCAGCCTGAAATACACCGACAGCATCCTGACCAGCTGGTACAGCAGCGGCATCATGTCCCTTGAAGCTGTAGAAACCGCTGAAAAGGCTTTCCGGGCCAATAAGAAACAACCCGCTGAAAACACCGCAAAAAAAACAAACACCCGCAGCAAGAACAAGTTCCACAATCACGACCAGCGCAAGTATGATTTCGACTATCTGGAAAAGCGCATGGATGAAATGCTGGACAAGAAGACAACGAAGAGGTGACCCGATGGGACTTCGCAACTCAGAATTCAAGAAAATACTTCACGAATACGACCTTCGGCGTCAGCGCAACCGCCGCATCCTGGACAACAGGAAGCAGGAGGTCTATGAAAAGTTCCCCACTCTGATGGACATCGACCAGCAGATTGCTTCATCAGGCATCAAGACGACCCGCCTTATCATGGAGGAACCCTCGAAACGCGCTTTCTACATAGAAGTGCTGGAGGACACGCTGGCCAGCCTCAAGGAATCCAAGGCGGCCATGCTCAGGACAAACGGCTATCCCGAAGACTATCTCCAGCCTATCTACGAATGCGCAGACTGCAAGGATACCGGCTACATCGGCAGCGAGAAATGCCATTGCCTCAAGCAGGCGGTCATCAATAAGGCTTACGAGCAGTCCAACCTGAGCGCCATTCTGGAGGTGGAGAATTTCGACACCTTTGTCTTGGATTACTATGACGATAAAGAGGATCCCTCCACCGGCAAGTCGCCGAGGGATATCGCCAAGCGGAACCTCAACGTCTGCAGGCATTTCACTGAGACTTTCGATACCGACTTTGAGAACTTGATCCTCCACGGCCAGGCCGGCCTAGGCAAGACTTTCCTGTGCAACGCCATCGCCAAGGACCTTTTGGACAGGGGCAAGACGGTCATTTACCTGACCGCCTTCCAGCTTTTCAAGCTCCTCGAGAACTATCGTTTCCACAACGAGGAGAGCGGTGTGACCCTGGACGAAGTGGACGCCATCTATACATGCGACCTGCTGATCATCGACGACCTCGGCACCGAGGTGGCCAACAGCTTCACCACGTCGGAGCTCTTCAGCCTCCTCAACACAAGGCTGCTCCAGAAGAAGTCCGTCGTCATCTCCACCAACCTGGCGCCGAGCCGCTGGCCCGACACCTATTCGGACCGGATCGTCTCGCGCATCTACGGCAGCTACATTTCCCTCGGGTTCACCGGATCGGACATCCGCCTGCGGAAATTCTGAAATGGAAGGAGTGGCGGGAGTGCCAGAGGGACGGACCTTTTTGGCACGGGACCGCGGGGGTGCCACGGGGTCAGACCTTTTGGCACCGGAAAAACGCATACAAGAATCAAAGCCTGAAAATGATATGGATGACTTTCCTATACTTCATCCATATCGTTCTCAGGCTTTTTGCATGTTTGTATGCTTTATAGTTACACGACCGGTGCCAAAAGGTCTGACCCCCTGGCACACCGCGGCACCTCCGTGCCAAAAAGGTCCGTCCCTCTGGCACTCCCGCCACTCCCTCAGATTTCAATCTGCTTATACCTCACCCCGAGCTCGTCGAGAATCCGCTCCTCGCGCCGGTGGCAGGTGAACAGCAGAATCTGCCGGTCTTCCCGGCTGATGTAGTCCAGCACCTTGCGGACCCGCTCGTCATCGTACTGCACAAAGCAGTCGTCCAGAATCAGCGGCAGCGCGTTTTCCTTCGAAAGCATATCCGAGACGCCCATCCGAAGCGCCAGGTAAACCATATCGATCGTCCCAGAGCTCAGCTCCTCGACGGACACCATCCGGTCCGCCTCGCTGTCGTAGAGCTTGACCTCCATGCTCGGATTCACCTTCAGGGACGTGTACTTCCCTCCCGTCACCTTGCCGGCGATTTCCGACATCTTCTCATTCACCAGTGGTGCGAAATCGTTCTGCATATCCTCGGCGATCTCGCGGATGTTCCTGCTGATGATCTCCGTCACCGCAAGGGTCTCATCCATCTTCTTCAGCCCGATCTTCACCGTCGCCATCTCATCGGCGATTTCACCTACCGTGCGGTGTCTTTCCTCGATGCTGAAGATCTCCGCCGTCAGCCGGCTCCTGGCCTCCGCAACCGACAGGATCTCCTCGCTCACCGCCTGCAGCTCCCGGTTCACCGTTTCAAGGTCGAGGCCCGCAGTGTTTATCGACGTCGTCTCTCTGACTTTCCGCTCCAGATCCGTGATATGCATGCCCCCGAGAAGCTCCTTGATCCGCGTCTTCACAAGGCCCAGCTCGTGTTTCGCCTTCATATGCTCCTGGTAGGCCATCGACGCCCGCCGGCTGTCCTCCTCCGTCTTGACGCCATAGACATGCTCCGTCACCTCAAGCTCGTCCTGGATCCTGACAATCCGTGTCTTCGTCTCCTTCAGGAACGTCCGCTTCTCCAGCATGTCGATATCCATCTGGGCCATGTTCTCCTTCAGCTCATCGACCCGCTTCTTGTATTCATCCGCCAGAATGCTTTCCTTGTAAAGCCTGTCGCGTTTCTCCCTCAGCTCGTCAATGGACCTGCACTTCTGGTCCGCAACCAACCTGTCCCGCATCTTCATGTCGCTTTCCATATCCATCAGCGACAGCTTCCTTATCGACGACAGCTCTTCAATCTGATCTTTCGCCTTCTTAAAATCCTCGTTGGAACGGATCATCCGATAGCCGAAAAATCCGGCAGCACCGCCTCCGAGCACGAGGAAAACCACAGGCAGCACCACACGCGAGAAAACAACGCCTAACACGATCGCAAGAAGAGCCACCACCCCACCGGCAACAATCCCCGGCACGAAACGGCTGGGTTTCAGTGCATCCCGACTTGCCCTCGTCTCATTCAAGAGCGCGGTCACCGCATCCAGTTTCGTCTCCTTCTCGGAAATAACCGAATCCAGTCCTTCCACCCTGCCGACCGTATCGTTTACTACCTCATACTCCGCAGCCAGGTCCCGGGAGGTGATCTTCTCCTTCAGCTCTTCCTTCATGACAGCATGCTGGCTCGTCATCTTCTCAAGCTCAGCCGACTGGATCTTCTCCCTTTCGGCCAGGTTCACAAGCTCCATTTGCCGCCGCATGAATCCCTCGGCCGTTTCCACCTTGTATTCTGCGAAACGCTCCGTCTTGGCCAACGTTTCCTCCAAAATGGCCTGCCGTTCCTGAAGCTTCACAACCGCCCCGAGGGTCGACCGGTACTGCTCATGTTCAAGGGAAGCGTACTGCTCCTTGAGCACCTTCTGCTTCGCCCGCAGCTCCGTCAAACGCCCGCTGACCGACACTTCTTCTTTCTTTTTCCTGAAAGCCTCTTCGTGGGCCTCCCTTGCAGCCTTCATCTCCGCTTCCAGCTCCACGAGGGAATCCTTCATTTTCGCATATTTGGACGTCTTCTTCCTGCCCGACCCGATCTTCGCGGCCTTCTCATCCAGCTTTTTCAAAACGTTGTTCACCGAAATCTCCACCTGTTTCGTGGAGGCAAGCGTCGACATGTTGTCCTGAATCTCCTGTACCAGCTCCGCGTCCGTCCTCGAAGACAGCTGGGAAATGCTCACTGTATTGGCGAAACCGACTGCGTTCAGCCCCGTCAGTTTCCTGGCTGGGTCGTAGGTCCTGTAAACCTTGCTGTAGTCGAAATCCCCGGTCACATCCGTCCCGCTCGCAGCATCGTACACTTTCACATCGTCTTTCCCTTTTGTAAATGTCCGCTCGATCCTGAAAACGTCGCCGCCCTTGTCCACCATCATGCTGCCCCTGTAGTCGGCATTGCTCTGCCAAGGCACATAGCGGTCGTAGGCCTCGGACATCATCTTCCTTTTCACATAGGGTTTGTAAAAGCCGTACAGCATGGCGAAAATGAACTGGTGGAGGGTGCTTTTTCCCGCTTCGTTCGGTCCGTAGATCACATTGAGGCCCTTGTCGAACCCGAATGTCCTGTCCGTCAGCTTGCCGAAACCGTTAATTTTCACTTCGTTTATCTTCATAGGTGCACACGCTCCTTAAGCAGCAGCTGCAAGCCTTCCTTCAGCGCCTTTCTGTTCAGGGGATCCTCCTGGTCCAGGGACTGCATCCTCACGATGAAGCGCCCGATCAGCGAGTCGCCGTGTTCCGCCAGTATCGCATCGATATCCAGGTCCGGCTCCGTTTCATCCACGATTTCCCCGTAGAAAACCAGTGCCTCCAGGTCCTCTTTCAAAAGCTCAAGGTCCAGAACCGTGTCGCTGTTTATAAACCCGGAAAAGGTCATCCGCACCATGTCGTCTTTCCCGATCCCCATCGTTTCACCCGCTTCAGCCACTTTTTCAGCCATGGCCTTCCGGATTCCCTCGAGGGTCATGGACTCGTCCACATCACAGGTCAGCCTCTCGAAACGGCGCTTGGCAAATGGCACTTGCCGCATCTCGACCCTGTTGTCCGCCCACTGGCAATCGATGTAGCCGCGAGCGCCCGTTTCCTTGAAATCAAGCGGTTCCAGGGAGCCGGGATATCCACAGTTCGCGCTGAAAATCTCAGGTTTATGCACATGTCCGAGGGCCACATAATCAAGGGGCAGCGCGAGCACTTCCTTCAGGGGTATGGGCATATAGGAGCCCGCCTCGCCCACCGTACCGTGGAGCATGGCAATATTCACCCAGCCTTCCGTCGCCGGATAGAGCTGCAGCTGTTTCCTGAGGGGTTCCACCTCGAGCTGTGGATGGGTCTTCTTCGTCCAGGAAAAACTGTGGATAGCCAACCTGCCTTCCTTCGTTTCAAGCGTCTGGACCGACAGCGTTTCCCCGAAAAGATGGACATTCGGTGCCCATTCGATCAGTCTGTAGGCCGACTCGGAACCGCTCAGTGGGTCATGGTTGCCCGCAGCCATAAAGACTTGGGTCTTGGTCAGTTTCGCGAAGGCCTCGTTCACGTCCATGAGTTCGCTGATCGTGATGAATTTCTCTTCGTACAGGTCCCCGGCAATCAGCAGGGCATCATAGCCTTCCAGTTCGCAGACACGGACCAGCCTCAGCAACGTTTCCTTGATTTCCCTCCTGCGCCTTTTATCCAGCACTTTTCCGAAACTGGCCGTCGCGAAGTTCGTTCCCAAATGCACGTCGGCAGTGTGTATCCATTTCATTCAAATCCCCCCATTCAGAACAGACAGTCTTCCAGCTTCTCAAGGTCGGTAATCTTGACCGTGTTCTGGTAATAGTCGATAATCCCCCGTTCCTTCATCTCCGCCATGCTTCTGGACAGGGAAGGTCTCGGGATGTTCAGGTACGCCGCCATCTCTTTTCTGGTCATCGGCACCATCAGCGTCACCGTCTTCTGGCGTTTGTACAGGTCCATCAGAAATGCGGCGATTTTCCCGTCGATTGTCTTGTGTGACAGAATGGACGTCTTCCGGTTAAGGACAAGGATTTTATTGGAAAGGATGCTGAGGAAGTTCTTCGTCACCATGTAGCAGCGCTCCATCAGGTCCATCATCTCCTCGATGTTGATGAAAAGCACCTCTGAATCCGTCAAAGCCTCGATGGTGGCAGGGTACTTGTTTTCACTGGAAAAGACGATGACTTCACCGAAGGTGTCGCCCGCCTCAAGATGTGTCAGCGTGGTGGCATGGCCGGCGGGAAATTCCTTTCTGACCTCAAGGTTTCCCGAAAGTACAACGGCGACGCACTGGCACGGATCCCCCTCGATGCCGACAATTTCCTGTTTCTTGTATTTTTTCACTGTATAGCGTGTTGTTTCGATGGATGTCATGATACAATCGGCCTTCATATCCTTGAAAATGCCGACGTTCTCAAGTATTTTCACAAGCTCGTCATTCTGCATAGTCTACCTCCTGAAGTTCATTGTATCACAACATTTGGGCACGCAAAAGAAGCTGTCCTTTTTATCGAACAGCTCCTTCCTAATTCTCTTTTTTAAACGACTTTCAGGTCGTCTTTTGTTGTTTTTTCCTTCACCCTGTAGATCTCTGCGCCGAGGGACCTGAGCTTTTCTTCAAACTTCTGGTAGCCCCGGTCGATGTACCCCACCTTGTTGACGATCGTTTCGCCTTGGGCCGCCAAACCGGCCATGACAAGGGCGGCACCTGCCCGCAGGTCCGGTGCCGTTACTTCCGCACCTGTCAGCTGTGCGACGCCTGAGATGATGGCCGTGTTGCCTTCCACCTTGATCGAGGCGCCCATGCGGCTGAGTTCGTCGATATAGCCCCAGCGGTTTTCAAACACCCCTTCTGTGACGATGCCTGTGCCTTGGCAGATGGACAGCAGCGTGGTCATCTGCGGCTGCATGTCCGTCGGGAATCCCGGGTAGGGCATGGTTTTCAAGTGGGTCGACTTCATCGGCTGAGCGTCTTCTTTTTTGTAGACTCGTATCGCTTCGTCGAGTTCCTGGACGCCTACGCCGATTTCGTTCAATTTGGCGACAATGGCTTCCACATGTTTGGGGATCAGGTTCGAAACGGTGACATCGCCGCCTGTGATGGCTGCTGCCAGCATGAACGTGCCTGCTTCGATCTGGTCCGGAATGATCATGTATTCGGTGCCGTGGAGCTTTCTGACGCCGTTGATCTTGATGACGTCTGTACCGGCGCCTTTGACATCTGCACCCATGCTGTTCAGGAAGTTGGCCACGTCAACGATGTGGGGCTCCTTGGCCGGGTTCTCGATGACTGTCTGACCTTCCGCCGTGACGGCTGCCATCATGATGTTGATGGTTGCGCCGACGCTGACCACGTCCATGAAGACATGGTCCCCGGTCAGTTTCCTGGCTTTCGCCTCTATCATGCCGTGCTCTACTTTCACCTTGGCTCCGAGAGCTTCAAATCCTTTTATATGCTGGTCGATCGGACGGTTGCCGATGTTGCAGCCGCCAGGAAGGGCCACGGATGCCTTGTTGTAGGCTCCAAGCAAGGCGCCCAGCAAGTAGTAGGACGCTCTGATTTTCTTTACATCTTCATAAACCACGCTGTAGTTCTTTATATGTCTGCTGTCGATACGAAGGGTGTTTTCGTCGATATGTTCGATTACAACACCCAGTTTTTCCATCGCTGTCAACAGAACCTTAATATCCTCTATGACAGGAACATTTTCAATTATACAAACACTTTTGGATAAAATAGCGGCAGGTATAATGCCGAGGGCTGCGTTTTTCGCTCCGCATACGGATACTTCGCCCATAAGTGGCTTACCGCCTTTAATCACCAACTGTTCCATGATACACCTCTATCTTTATTATCGAAATTATTGCAATATTCTTACATTTAAGTACAATCGTTACGATTATACCATACTTTAACATTGTTGTATAGAGTTAAGCGAGTGCCAGGGGGACGGACCTTTTTGGCACTGGCCTTCAACCAGTGCCAAAAAGGTCCGTCCCCCTGGCACTACCGTCCCCATCACATCCGCCTATAAATCGGCAGCAGCCGCCGATACAGCTTCGAATACACCGATTCGAAGATTCTTTCATACACCGCCACCCGCTCAGCATCCGGCAGGAAAGCCTCCTGCGGATGCACCATCGCCTCGATGCCCTCGTCGAATCCGGAAAACACACCCAGGCCAACGTACCCGGCAACGGAGGCGCCAAGCGCCGATGTCTCCCAGGTCTGGACCCTGTGCACCGGCCTGCCCGTCACATCGGCGGCCATCTGGCACACCGCATCGCTCCGGGAGCCTCCGCCGGATACCATCACCCGTTCAATCCGGACACCGGATTTCCTCTCTATCTTCCCCATCCCATCCTTCAGTGCGAACAGGATGCCCTCTATCATCGCTTTGTATATATGGGCCTTCCTGTGCGTATCAGTAAAACCCAGCACGGCGCCCTTCGCTTCAGGCATCTTGATTCCCGCGCCCCAGTAAGGGTGCAGAATCAGCCCCTCGCTGCCCGCAGGCACCGAGGCCAAGGCCGCTTCCATCTCCGCCGTATCGTCAAGGCCCATTTCCTCAAGGAACCTGCTCAGCATCCAGAAGCCCCGGTACACCTGAATCTCCGGATTGTACATCCCCGGCACCACCGCAGGAAAAGGCGGTATGAACCGGAGCGTCTCGAAATACCGCTCAGAAGTCGTTTGTACGCACGCCTGGGAGCCAAGGGACAGCGACGCCACCGTCAAGTCGCCGCAGCCAACACCCAGCGTCTCGCAGCCCTTGTCCGAACCGGACGCCACAACAGGGATGCCGGCAGGCAGGCCGCTCTCACAAGCCGCCGCCTCCGTCAGCCCTCCCAGCACCGTGCCCGGCTGGACCAGGTCACAAAGCAGACGGTTGTCTATATGGAACACATCATGTTTCAGACTGTGCTGCTTCTCCCAGCGTCCGTGCTTGTAGCAGAAAGGGATGTGTCCCACCTGGGAAGCCACCGAATCCAGCAGCTTCCCCGTCAGTTTATAGTTCAGCCACGCCGACAGCTGGACATACTTGTCCACCTTCGACCAGACCTCGGGCTCATGCTCCTGAAGCCAGTGCCCCTTGAAGTTCCGGCTCAGGTCCTCCACCGTCCTGCGCAGACCAGCCACACGGAAGGCCAGGCTGTGGTGCCAGGCCATCGGCCTGGCCTTCGCCACCTTCCGCTGGTCGGCCCAGATAATCACCGGCCGCAGCACTTCGCTCCCAGCATCGAGCAGCACCACCGCATCGCGCTGGGTCGTCACCGTCACTCCGTCAATGGAGATATCCATACCCGAAGCCGCCGCCATCACGCGTCCGGCCACGGCGCACAGCGCCTCCCAGAACACGGCAGCCTCCTGCTCGGCAAACCCCGGCTCCACGCCAAAATAGGGAGCCAAAAGCTCCCTCTCTCGAATCAGCGTCTTACCGCTGTGGTCGAACACCACGCCGCGCAGGCTTTGCGTACCGCAGTCGATTGCCAGCACATACATATCACCATCTCCAATCAGAACGAGGAGGCGTGTGCCACAGGGACGGACCTTTTTGGCACGGGACTTCTACCCGTGCCAAAAAGGTCCGTCCCTGTGGCACACGCCTCCTCGTTTCCTTATCTCATTTCGCTATATATCTTATTATCATAAGCACTCACATAATAAAACGATCCCGTCGATGTCTTGATCCTATAGTATGGCACAAGGCTCACCTTGCTGCCCGTCGTAATCTCGTCGCTCATCACATCATAGCCCAGGTCCAGACCTGTAATCACCATGCCCGGCTCCCCGAACTTAAGCATGAACTTGTAGAGCACCTGGTCCACCGGCACGATCTCCCTTTTCGGCTCGTTTCTGCTGTCCGGCAGGTAACGCATCGCCTTCGCCTCCAGAACCCCCGTCCTGTCGATCTTCACAATCACATAATTGCAGAACAGGAGGGACCCCTTGTAGCGCTCGTTGAACTCTAGGATATAGAACGACCGGTCGCTCGAAGGCCGTATATCCGTCAGCACCAGATCCGTATCTTCAGCAATCAGCGCCTTAGCGAAAGCCTCAGCCGTATCAACCATCACCATTTCCGTAAAATTCGACGGAATGAACACAGGCTGCTTTGCCGCATAGGTAATAAGGCCCTCCGACTCACCCGTATGGAAAATCACTTCCTGCCTGTCGGAGATGTACCTGAAAGCAGAAGTCCTGTTCGGTGCAGGCGTGTAGTTTTCAACCGAGAAAACCGAAGCAAGCACCGCCTCTCTGTCCACCTCGGGATTCAGGAAATCCAGTGTCGCCATCGGATAGTAGTCGGGCAGAAAATCCTGAAGATCGATCCCCTGCTGCTCAAGAATCCCGTGAAGCTGTTTTCTGCTCTCCGCACTCACCGTGAACCTGGCCACCACCTCGCCTTGTATCACAAAGTAGAGGATCAGGTTGATGATAATAAATATTCCAATAAACACGCTCAGGGCTCGATTCCAATTCACTGTCCGCCACCCCCCTGCAAGGAAACAGGCACAAAGACCTGCCTGCCATCCAGTTCCACCAGCCACTCCATGGTCAACGCACCTGGCGCGGTCGCTGCATAGACCAGTTCCATATTCGCAACAGACGAACCCGCGCCATCCGCCTGGGCCAGCGCCGTATCAAGAGCATCCTGGTACCTGCCTTCAAATGCCGTCGGCTGGATAAGGGTTTCCTCCCTTTGCACGACAAAGCGTCTGTACCGGCTCACTGTCCCATCGGTCACCTCCACCTGGATGGGGTAGTCAAGCCCCACCTCCTCCAGTATTTGGTTGTCCAGGTAGACCGGATAACCGTCCACCTTGTAAGTGTAATTGAAAACCACGCTGTCCGCCGTCGTGCTGTAGCCTTCGAAGGCATAGTCGATCAGACTCTCCTTCATATCCCTCTCAACCATGGCATCGGCCTGAGCGAACGCCTGGAACACATCAGGCAGCCGGCGTTTCGTGACTACCTTTTTCATCTCAAGGAAGCCCTCTTCATTGTAGGAAACCGTCACCTCGCCGTCACCGTAAAGGACCGAATCCTCTTTTCTTGTCACCGTTTTGATATCCGGGTTGTCGAAGAAACGGCTCACATGCCCTTCCAGGCTGATATTCGTCGTCTCCTCCTGAATGCCTGTCACAATCCGCCCGTCCGCAAGGTAGGGGGTGTACAGGTAGATTTCGCCATAATAGGTCAGTGCGCCGGTCGGAAGGGGCAGCAGCACATTGCTCGAGAAAATCTCGAAGCCGTCCTTCCACGTGGAGATATAGGCCGGTACCGTCCCGACGTTTTCCCTGTCGTCGATGAACTTGAGCACCAGGTCATTAGCATCACCCATCAGCGCCTTGCCGAGGTTGTATCTGTAATATTCCCCAGTTGTCTCTTCCAGTAAAAAAAGCACCAGGTTCTCCTCTGTCGCAGAAGCCGGCTGAACCAGCACTTCACCCACCTGCCCCTTGAATCCTATGTCCGCATTCCTGACACCGAGGCTGGCAGCAAAATGGTCCACGCCAAGGGGTGTCGTCAGCGTCATGCTCACATGGCTCCTCTCCCAGATGGAAGATACCTCCGCAGCGGACGTATACTTCTGAGCCTGGGGAAGTCCGTCCGCAAGCATGGTATAGATTGCCGCAAGAAGCCTGTCCACCGGTACCGCTTCCTCCCTGATCACCGTATACTCCCTGTCCTTTTCTCCGAAGAACACAGCCAGCCGCTCCGGTTGGATCATCGACGCCGTCTCCTCCTTGGCCACAAGGCTCCGATACTGGTTTACAGCACGATAAAAAACGTTACGGTCTGACATTTCATCAAACCATAACGTTGTGGTCTGTACGACGCTTGCGCCGATCAATAATAGCAATAGCACGGACTTCAGATATATGCCTATCTGCTTCATGCCGATCACTCCCTAAATATAGCGTTCTTAGGAGAACGGTATATTAAAATCCAAAGAAGTTGAATACACTCTTTAAAAGGTTAAAAGCCGGTTCTGTCGTCGTGCTCGTGGCACTTGAAGACTCGATGAAGTTCAGCTCCATCGTCTCCAGCTGCGTCTTCGTGATTTCCGTTTTCCGGACAACCTTGAACTGCTTGTTGACCGTCACGCCATTCTGCTTGACGGCAACCATCACATAGTTGGTTCCCACATGGTCAAGGGGTACGATCAGATTGTAAAGACCCGACTGGCCGACTTTCTGAACCGATGTGAAGGTCGTCACCCGCCCGTAGGTCGTCGGACTAATATGGGAGACAAGCACGCCCACCTGCGTCGTCTCAGTGCCCGTACCGGCTAGCATCTTGTTCGGGGAGAAGGTCACAGAGCTGTACTTCTCGAAACCGCTGCTGAACTTGAAGCTCCCGTAGGTGTTGATGACATCGGTACTGATGCCGGCTGCAGGATCCACATAAACGTAGTCCTCGCTGGTCAGGCCGAAATTCAGGTTGAAGCCTGCCACATCATATGTGTTAACGGTGGACGCGTATGCGCCGCCGGCCACAAACAGCCAAACCACCATCATCGTGAAAAACACCCGATATAAAGTTTTGCGCATAGGTTCACCTACTTTCATTTATTGTGAAGTAAAGCCATTATACTACAGCAATGTTACAGTCCTGTTACAGCCTGTTGACGAGGAAATGACAAATAAAAGGTCGTTCCCTTCTCCATTTCGCTCTCCGCCTCGATCCTGCCGCCATGCAGTTCCATAATCTCCTTGGCGATAGCAAGACCAAGGCCGGTGCCGCCCAGCTCTCTGGATCTGGCTTTGTCGACCCGGTAGAAACGCTCGAAGATCCTGGGCAGGTCTTCCCTGCTGATGCCCATCCCCGAATCGCTCACGACAACCTTGTACTTCCTGTCCGACTCCAGAAGTGAAACCTCGATCAGCGTTTTCTCGCCGCTGTACTTGATGGCATTTGAAATGATATTCTTGAACACCTGCTCCACCCGGTTCGGATCGCCTATGATACGGCAGTTCTTCTTTTCCGGCGGGTAGTAGATAAGCCGCTGTTCCTTCCTGGCCGCCTGGATCTGGTACTTCTCCACGCACTCCTCCAGAATCAGCTCCAGGTTCATGTCCTGCATGACCATCCTGATCTGCTTGTTGTCCAGCCTCGAAAGTTCCAAAAGGTCCTGGACAAGGGTCGTCATCCGGTCCCCTTCATTGTTGATGACAGCCAGGAACCGTTCCGCCGTCTCCCTGTCGTCCATCGCTCCGTCCAGCAGCGTTTCCGCATAGCTCTTGATCGTCGTCAGCGGCGTCCTCAGCTCGTGGGACACGTTGGCAACGAATTCCTTCTGCATCTCCTCAAGCCGCTTGTGCTCGGTGATGTCCTGGATCACGCAGATGATACCCATTGCCTCATCGTACTGGTTCATGAAGTTTGCAAAATAGATGTTATAGAACTTCTCCCCGAAAATGATGATATGGGAATAGGGATGCTCCTGCACACTCTCCCTCAGCTCAGCATAATCCAGGTCCAGATAGCCGCTGAAAATCTCCTGGTAAGAAGATAGCCCCTCAAGATCCAGCAGTTTCACGGAAGCCGGGTTGTTGTGGATCATCTCGCCCTTCCAGTCGAAAACGAGGATGCCGTCGGACATGTTCTGGAAAACGATCTCCAGCTTGTTCTTCTCGCTTGTAATCTCGTTCAGTGTATCGTTGAGGGAAACAGCCATCTGGTTGAAGTTCGCTGTCAGCTGGCCTATTTCATCATCGGACTGGACCTTCAGCTTCATGTCCAGCCTCCCCCTCGTCATATCCCTGGCACGCCTCGAAAGAAGCGCGATGGGCCTGGTGATGAAGTCAGAGAAAAGGATGCCCAGGATGATCGCCACGATGAAGGCCACGGCAACAGCCAGCAGCATGACCATGATGGCCTCCCGGATGTTCGCGTTGATGCTCGTCAGGTCACCCAGCACATAGATGACATACAGCACCTTGTCCTCGAAAACGACCGGCGTTGCATAGCCCAGGTATTTCTTGCCATCCAGCTCCACCTTGTCCATCTGGCTCAGCGTCCCCTTATTCTGGGCTGAAACCACCTGCGGCGTGTAGAACTCCTTCTCTTCAAGCGGCGTGATGGAATAGACCACCGTGCTGCTTTTGTCGAGAAGGAAGATCCTCTCATTCAGGTATTGAAGCTGGGTGTTTTCAATCGTCTGCTTAAGGACTGTGAAAACCGCCTCCTCGCTCGTCTCATCCGCCACCTGGTTCGTCACGTAACTGGCAGCCGTCCGGATCCGCTCTTCTATCGCATCATATTCATTTTGTCTTGTAAGGGTGACAATCAACGTGCCGCTGACAATCATAACGATGAGGACCAGCAGGACATACATCGATACCAGCCGCCATCGGATGCTTTTTGACATAGTTAGCTACCTCAGCCTTTGAAATAGTAGCCCACGCCCCGCTTCGTCAGGATGAAGCTTGGCTTGGCCGGATTGTCCTCTACTTTTTCCCTAAGGCGCCTGACAGTGACATCCACCGTGCGCACGTCGCCGTAATACTCGTATCCCCAGACCTTCTCCAGGAGCTGTTCCCTTGTGAAAATCTGTTCCTTCTGCTTGGCCAGAAACTTGAGCAGCTCATACTCCCTAACTGTCAGCTCCAGCGTCACATCATTCTTCTTCACTTCGTAGCGGTCAGCATTGATGACCATCGACCCGAAATTCATCACCTGGCCGTTGTTCACAGGCGCCTGGTCCAGCACCGTTCTGCGGATGTTCGACTTGACCCTTGCGACCAGTTCCCTGACGCCGAAAGGCTTTGTCACATAGTCGTCGGCACCGAACTCGAGTCCCAGCACCTTGTCCACTTCCTCCGCTCTCGCCGTCAGCATGATGATCGGCACGTTGGACTCCTCGCGGATGCTTTTGCAGGCCGTCAGCCCGTCGATCTTCGGCATCATGATATCCATGAGAATCAGGTCGGGCAGTTCCTTCCGGTACTTCTCGATCCCCTCTTCACCGTTGGCGGCCGTCACAACCTCGAAGCCTTCCTTTTCCAGGTTGAACGCTAAAATGTCTACAATCGCTCTTTCATCATCCACTACCAGTATTTTGGACATGGAATCCCCTCCTTGTGTATAAGCAGTAAAACGGCTACCGGATTGTCTGTATCGTCCGGTAACCGTCAGTCATTCATTATTGAATTACGGCAGATATTTCATCGGGTTCACCGGCACATCATCGAAACGGATCTCGAAGTGGACATGGGGTCCGGTACTGTGGCCAGTGGAGCCCACCTTGGCAATCACCTCGTACTTGGCAACCGCCTGTCCCACCTTGACGAGCAGGGAGCTGTTGTGTGCATAGCGTGTGACAGTGCCCTTGCCATGGTCGATATCGATGCAGTAGCCGTAACTGCTCTTCCATCCCGCGAAGATGACTGTGCCGCCGTCAGCAGCATGGACCTGCGTACCGTAGGGTGCAGCCATGTCAACGCCCGTATGGTAGGATCCCCATCTGGGTCCGAAACTGGACGTGATGCGGAAGTCTTCCAGCGGATAAACGAAGTTCCCCGTGGCGCCCTTCACTGGCAGCGGCTTCGTGCCCTTGGAAATGACTTTGTTGGTCGGTTCTGTCAGGACTGTTTCGTCTGTGATCTCCCGGTCCACTTCCTCACCGTTCAGCTTGGTGACCATGGCAGTTATCTGCATCACACCGTCCGAACCATAGTCGACAACCGATTCTGAACCGATATATTTGTCAGGATTCTTCGTATAGACCGTCTCTCTGTTAATCGGTTTTGTGTAAACCAGCTCTTCCATCGTCTGAACTTTAAGGTCGGACTCTGGCTGCATAACGGTAATGGGCTCGCCTATCTGGATTTTGGTGGCTCTGGCCTCCAGCCCCGGGTTCAGAGCATAAAGCTCCTTCAGGGACATGCCGTGTTCCTGGGCAATCATGCCAAGCACATCTCCTTTTTCTATTTCATACATCGTTGCTTCTTCGTGTTCTTTCGTCACCAGCTCCGTGGCCGTCTCCAGGTCCTTGATGTCTCCGGATCTGACGAAATCCCTGATGACAAGGACGTCGGCAGCCAGCTCGATTCCCACCGTGGTACCTTCAGATATAGACGTGGTGAAGTTGCGTACCTCCGACGGCGCCTTGGACATGGTCACTGTCGGCGTCATGATCAGGCTGTTGCGGTCGTCTTCGCCAAGGTCCACCTCGATGGTCGTGTCCTCGGAAACGTAAAGGCTTTGGGCCCGTTTCAGCACTTCCTTGATGTCCTCTTCTGTCTTGACCGCCACAGTGAAACTGTCGCCGATCTTCATGACATAGGCCAGTTCCTTCGGGTTGCTCAGATGGCTTTTGATGCTGTCCTTGATAGCCACGGCCAGTTCGTCCACCGTCATATAGTCTTCGAGCAGGCTGTAGTCATCCACCAGCTTCATGGCAGGTTCCTGTTCAGGGTCATAGCCCAGGTCTTCCACCAGCAGACGGGTCGCTTCTTCATAGGCGCTGTCGGCAAGTTCGAAATAATCGATGTGTCCCACCGGCTCACCGTCGATCAGCACTGCGTAGCAGTTATTCTCTACATTCTCTTCGACAGCTCTGGAAGCTGCCCTATCTATACCGCCTCCGAAGCTGCTTCCCTCGGAACCTGGCACAAAGTTAACGACCGTGGCAAACACGAGAATGCTGCCGACGGCCAAGCTGATTTCTTTCTTATATTTAAGGAATAGTCCTTCATCAAACTTGAAAGAGCCGTTCATATATTATCCTCCGTAACAATTCTGTAACATTAGTCTCAATCATATCACAGAATGGATCAAAAGTAAACCCTCTTAAAGCCGGTGTTCTCCTCCGCCAAACTGCTGCGCCGCCCACCTGGCCTTCTCTCTTTTCGCCGCCAGCTTTCTCCTGCAGATCTGATGGACCCTGACCATTCTGACCGTCATCACCACCAGAAACAGAAGGAGTGCTATGCCTGTCAGCGTACCGAATACGATTTTCAGAACGAACAGGGCTTTCTGTCCGAAGCTGCCGCTTATTTCTCCATGTGCTGCAATATCCCTCAGGTCGGTAAGCGCCGCTAGCGGCTCCGTCTTGGTCGTCAGGGCGTAGTCGCCGATCGCTTCGTGCATAAGGCTGCTGTCTTCCTTCAGCCTGACGTTTATGTACAGGACCAGGTTGCCCACATCGTCGGGTTCTGCCAGATGGTAGTCCACGGCCACATCCGCAGCCGTGTAGCTGTCATGCACAAGCAGGTCAAGGGTGCCGAAACTGTTCGTGTCCACATGCGCCATGCTGATCCCGCTTTTCGTAACGTTAAGTGTCTCGGGAAGGAAATCCCCAGGCATCTGGATCGTGTCGAAATGCTCGAAACCGTAGTCCAGCAGTTTCATTGTGTCTTCATATTTGTCATCGTTGGCGCTGCAGTCCATGACAACAGCGATGAGCGTCCTGCCGTTGCGTGTGGCAGCCGTCACCAGCGTGTGCTTTGAGCTGGGTGTCCAGCCTGTCTTGCTAGCGATGATTCCGTCATACTCGAACTTGCCTTTGAAAAAACTGTTGCTGTTGTGGAAGTAGCGGTAGTCCTCCTGCAGGTTCGTCGGATTCATCGTATATTGGTAGACAGAATAGAAGTCGTTGAATCCCTTTGTCTTGATGGCCTGGGACATGATCAGCGCCATATCATAGGCCGTCGTATAGTGGTCGTTGTCCTCCAAGCCGCTTGCATTGACAAAATGTGTGTTCAAAGCGCCAAGCTCCAGCGCCCTTTCGTTCATCAGGCCGGCGAAGGCTTCCATGCTGCCAGATACATATTCTGCAACACCGTTGGCTGCATCGTTGGCGGATTCCACCCCCATGGCATACAAGGCGTCATTGAGACTGATTTCCTCGTCTGTGTCCAGGGCGATATGTGCCGCTCCGCGCGGAACGGAAAACACCGCATCATAGCTCATGACGAGGGTGTCGCTTAGGTTGCCGCGCTCGAGGGCCAGCATGCCTGTCATGACCTTCGTGATGGATGCAGGGTATTTGGTTTCATGCATGTTCTTGCCGTAGAGCACCTGGTTCGTATCCGCATCCATGAGGACGACGGAATTGCAGACGGTGCTGGGCGCCGACTCTGCGTAGACGGGCGCCGCAGTGGCAAGCATGCTTATTATCAAGACCAAAGTGGTCAGTCGTATCAATCGCATTCTATAACCTTCCTTTATACCTTTCAATCCTATAAACAGAAAAAAGCTACTGCTATCATAAACCAATAATCAGGATTGCGCAAGGGTAGTTGAACGCCTACATCTTATTCATCATTGTGATAAAGGCTTCCCTCCTGATCAGCGGCCGGCTGAAGGCTTTGAATGTTTCCTTCTCAATGCGGCCTTCCGCAATCAGTTCGACACCCGCTTCAAAGGCGGCCTTCAAGACCTTTTTCGCTCTAAGGTTCAGCTTGCCCCCCACCTTCATGACATCGACATGGGGACGGACCAGCGCGCCGGCATACTCAAGGCCGCTGTTCTGGCACATCTCCTTGATGATGCGCTCGACGATGCCAGCATTGGCTTTCTCCCACCATCCGGTGGTCGCAAGCAGCACCACTTTCTTCAGCGCAACATCCGAGCGCATCCGGGCTCTGGTTCTTCCGTTCTTGAATTCCAGGACCGGATCGGTAAGCGGCATCAACCGGTTGAACAGGTCCTGCAGCGCACCGGGCAGCGGTGCGTAGACCGGTGTGGCGATAACGAGGATGTCTGCGTCCTTAAGGTCCTTGTAGTACATCTGCATGTTGTCGTCCAGACAGCAGGTTCCGGGCGCCGTATACCAGCAATACATGCTGCCGCATGAGCAAGGCTCAATCTGCATCTTGCTTGCATAGAGCACTTTCACCCTAGCCCCGGCTTCCCTCATACCGTTAATAAAGGGCTCCTGCATCATTGCAGTATTCCCGTTCTCCATCCTTGGGCTTCCGTTAATAACTAAGACTTTTGACATGATGCCATACTCCTTTCACTCGTATAAATATATGCTCATTATTTCTCCAGCCACTGTATCTTTTCCGCATCGATATACCATGTGCTTTTGCAGGTGTCCAGCTCCATGACATAGGTCTTGCCGGCCACTTCACCCTTGATCCATTTTTCTATCCAGGCGCCGACAGGCGTCAGATGCTCCATGGACCGGTACACCAGGTACTTGCCGTTTGGCGAGAAGCCGAGCGCCTTGTAACCTGTGTTCCCTTCGTCGTAGAGGCCGTAGAACTTCTTGACGCATGTTCCCTCTCCGTTTTCGTAGACGTACAGGGAACCGTCCACCTCTCTGACTTCAAGCTCCTCGGTTTCCGTCTTAAGGTAGTCCGTCTTGACCATGTAGGACCACGAATCCTCATATAGATCCGCCATTTCAATCAGAGCCGGCCTATCCGAACCGTCTTTCAGCGAGTACAGATACCAGTCGCCTGCATGCATCGCCACGAAGAACGTCTTCCCGCTGCCTGCATCATAACGGAAATCAACGACATTGTCGTTAATGTATCCACTGCTGTCCTCGCCTTTTCCCTCATGGCTGTAAACAAGGGTTTCTCCATTAAGGTCCGCATTAGATGTGTAAAGAGCATCGAGCCCTTCCACAGCCTTGATATAGTAGATCCTGCCTCTCAGGTCATCCACGATATAGGAATTGATCACATTGCTTATATAGTGCGCCAGGTTGAAATACAGTGTTAGAATCACCGCCACAAAAACCAAGAACCAAAGCATTTTTTTCATCTTATCCCCCCAAACACTTTCTTGAAATCAATCGCCGTTGATTTTCCGCCATCCTTCAGAATGGGTGGTCACATTGAACTTGAGGACCATGTCCTTGTCCCGCCAAAAAACCACATTGTATCTCGAGTTAACCGCCGAAGCCAAAAGTGCGCTCTCTACAGATGCTAGCAGCGCCGATATCTTTAAGCTTCCCTTCGCTTCCGTCTGCACCTTCCGGTGGGCCTTTTCATCGGACATGATTTCAGCAACCGGTTCGAATGGGCGGTCGCACTTCATCTCTTCCTTGAAGTCTTCCCAGACAGCCCACATCAGTTCCTCCAGCTCTTCGCCGGGAAAGACGACCTTCAGGCCGATCTCTTTCGCCTCCCGCCGGCTGACTGCGTATCCGTGATGGAAATAGGCGGTATTGAGCGTCTTTGCGACAGCTGCCGCCTCCTCCTTGTTTTCCATATGGCCTTCCAGCATCCTTTCGCTCAGCGACAGGGATAGCTGCTGGCTCCGTTTGGCCCTGCCGATCGGCAGCGGACCGACAGCTTCCGCAAGTGCATTGAAGGCAGTTGTCAGATGCATCTGCTCCGTGATGCCCACATCGTTCACGACGAAGTCTATGTAGTTGCGTATGTCTTCCGAGCTGAACTGAATGCCGCTGCGCTTGCCGTCCTTGCCCTCCCCCGGAATCCTCAGCTGAGGATCCACAGGTCCCAGGTTGGAAAAGGGGTGCATGACGATTTCGTCCGCGCCGAGAGCGAGAATCGTGGCTGCACTGTAGGCAACATAGGGCACCAGCACATTGATTCGGTCGAACCGCTCTCTCAGGATGCTGATGATCCGCTGGGCCGTGATCGGATCCCCGCCGTTGCTGATAATCAGAAAGTCGACAGCCCTTCGCTCCTTGGGAATCAGCCTGACCTGGTCGATAATTTCAAGAATGGCATCTCCCGCCATATGCGTACTGAGGTTCGGCCTCGTGGATGTGACATAGACAATGAGCGGATTGCCCCTGCTGGCTTCCAACTGACTGTATAGTTCCTTCCTAATCCCGTATCCCATGCTTCTCCTCCTCCTTACTTCGATTTTACGCTATTGTATTGGCGTTCGCAAGGCAATCGTATTATAATATAAATATGGGAATGTAAATATAGGAAGGAGATTGATATTCAGTCAATAACCCGTCACTTACGCCACAGGCGATGAAGTGGGGGCTTGTTTAGGCAAGTCCTTGTTGACTAGACTAAGCACTACGCGTGCTACGTTGCTTGTGTCATAACACCTTGGGGTGTATAGCCTAGCCCCTCGCTCTGTTCCGGTATATTAAAAGTCCTGATGGGTAGGGACGGTGTGTATCGGCTGACAAGCACTTGCAACATTGTCGAAGGCTACATGACTGGCACGGTCCGCCGTGTTTCAGACTTGACGCGACTGAGCGTTGGAAAGGAGTGCCTATGGTTTATATACTGAGCAAAAGCAACCAACCCTTGATGCCTACACATAGGCACGGCAAAGTCCGTAGGTTGTTGAGGGACAAAAAAGCGGTTGTCGTCAAACGGGAACCGTTCACAATCCGCTTGCTGTATGATACAACGGCCTATACCGAAGACTTGGTGCTGGGCGTCGATGCAGGCAGCAAGACCGTTGGTGTCAGTGTCTCCTCGGAACAGAAGGAATACTATGCGTCGGAAGTGATGCTTAGAAACGACATAGTGAAGCTGCTCGCGGCCAGACGGCAGAACAGACGCAGCCGAAGGAACCGGTTAAGGTACCGGAAACCACGATTCAGCAACCGGGTCAAGTCAAGACAAAAAGGCTGGCTTGCGCCCTCCATAGAGCATAAGATACAGTCGCATATCAGTATCATCAAGCAGGTGATGGATATCCTGCCGGTCAAGAAGATCGTCGTGGAAACAGCTTCCTTCGATATCCAGAAAATCAAGAACCCGGACATAGAGGGCGTTCAGTATCAGCAAGGCGAACAGTTGGGGTTCTGGAATGTCCGTGAGTACGTACTGTTTCGGGACAACCACACTTGCCGACACTGCAAAGGCAAGTCCAGGGATAACATCCTCAATGTCCACCATATCGTTAGCAGGCAGATCGGCGGCGACGCACCAGGAAACCTGATTACCCTTTGCGAAACCTGCCACCAGAAGCACCACCGGGAAGGGCTTGAACTTAAGACAGGCAAACCAAAGCGGCTGAATGATGCTGCGTTCATGGGGATAATGCGGTGGACCTTCTATAACCGGCTTAAGGAGTTGTATCCGTATTTGGAAGTCAAAAACACCTACGGCTACATCACCAAAAACACGAGAATCCGCAATGGATTGCAGAAGAGTCATGCGGTTGATGCCTTGTGTATTGCCGGGCACCCTATGTGGTCAAAGGCTACAGGCTGTTTGACAAGGTGCGTTTTGGCAAGCAAGAAGCATTTATCTTCGGCCGGCGGGCTACAGGCTATTTTGACATAAGGGAGCTGGATGGCACGGTTATACACCGAAGTGTCAGCAGCAAGAAACTAAAGCTTCTCCAAACGAGAGGCAGTTATTTGACTGAAAGGAGGTAGGCAATTCCTCTCACCACCTAAGAGGTGGGAGTATCCTTGCCGAAAAATTATGAACTTCAGTAAAATCAGACCAGGGAGAAAACTGACATTCGTCGCCGCGCTGATCCTCCTGCTGACTGCCGCACTGTCTACGGCGGTCTTTGCATCACCCACCACCTTCAGAGGCGGCTCGATGCAGCTCGATGCAGGGCAGGTGCTTGACGGCATGGGATTCTTCGCCGGCTCCAACATCAGGGTCGACGGGACTGTGAACGGCACGACTTTTGCAACCGGACAGACCATCGTCGTCACCGGTGACATCAACGGCGACCTTTTCGTCGCAGGGCAGACAATCAACATCTCAGGTACGGTCAGCGGCAACATATACACGGCTGGCCAGGGCATCGTCATCGGCGGCCAGACGGCAGGGGACGCATTCCTTGCCGGACAGGATATCCGCATCGAGAATGGTGCTACCATCGGTAGAGACGTTACCGTTGCAGGCGCTGTGATCGGCCTTGAAGGAATGGTAGGCAGGGACATGAACGGCGGCGCTGCAGAAGTATACATCAACGGCACCATCGGTCGGAATGTCAACCTTGAGGTTGATAAGCTGGACGTCGCTGGCACGGCTGTCATCGGCGGCGACCTTGCCTACAAGAGTCCGAAGGAAGGCAGGTTCGCACCCGGATCAACCATCAAGGGCCGCACCGACTATACTTACGTGGACAGGACCGAACAGAGACCTGAGCCTTCGCCGTTCAGGAAATATTTCTGGAAACTCCTCGGAATCGGCAGCGCGCTTCTGATCTGGCTCGCCATGAGACTTTGGAAACCGGCCTTCTGGTCCGGTACCTCCGACAGGATCTACACCCAGCCGCTCAGGACCCTCGGCACAGGCGCCCTCGTCCTTATCGTCACACCGATCGCCCTTATCCTGCTGATGGTGACGGTCATCGGCATACCCCTTGCCGTGCTGTCGGGTATCATGTATGGTGTAGCCATCTTCCTCTCGAAGATCGTTGTCGCTGCTTTTCTTGCCTACTGGGCGACGAAAGCACTCGGATGGCACGAAATCCATCTGGGTGTCTGGCTGTTCCTGCTGGGTTATGTTGTCATCACGCTGCTGCGGCTGATTCCGTATTTCGGCGCCGTGCTGCAGCTATTCATCATCTTCTTTGGACTGGGCGCGCTTTTCAGTTTGGCTTTCAAGAAAAAACCGCCAGTTCCTGAAGTGCCAGAAGAGGAACCGATTTCACCCACTGACTGACAAACGAATTGACACCAATTAAGCAACAGGAGCTTCGAATAAGCCGACAAGGCGTTTCGAAGCTCCATTTTCTTTTCAATATATTATTTCCATTGCGTTTCCAGGACGTAGTCATCCTAATTTCAGCAAGTCTTCAAGCTTTTCGTAGCCTTCGCCGTTGAATACATACCGCTGCATCTCATCGTTCACCTCGACCGTAATCAAGCCGATCATCTGTCCCGCTTTCTTCCTGAAAGACATCGGAAGCGCGCCGAAATGCTGGGTCCTGTATGGGGTATCGATGAAATCTCCACCTATCGTACGGATAGAACGGAGAAAGTTCAGGATATTGAATTCGATTTCGTCCTCGACTGAGTGCTCTTCAGAATTATATAGTTCACCCAGCAGCTGCATCCATCTCTCTTCCGTATACCTCATACAGCTCACCTGATACCTTTCATCATTTCCATGAATGCCTGCGTGTTTCTAATGTTGTCAAAATCCGGATCTTCCTGCGCTCTGGCAATCCTGTCCGTACTAAGCTCAAAGGATCGCTTCAAATAGTAAAGACAGTCTTCTATATTATTATAGTTCTCATGGGTTTCGGAGAGTATCGAAATCGTACAGGCAAGGTTGTAGTAACACAGGGCCAGCTTTTCAATGTTGTCTGTCTTGCCATCCAGCAGCGTGCCGTTATAGAACAGGGCTGCAGCCAGTTCATAGTCGTCTTGATTGTAGTAAGCAATGCCCACTTCATTCAGGGCTGCCACATCTTCGGTATCAAGGCCCTTGTCGTACTCTGGTACTTCCTCGAGGGGAAGGAATTGTATGCTGTCACCCGCCGCACTGAAGACAACTCCACTGCTGTCAAACAAATAAACGCCTGAGACCGTGTAGTTGTCGTCACGCATTTCTATTTCATACAGGACGTATTGAACGGCAGAATCCTCATAGACTTCCTTCACAGAGACATTGAGCCTCTCACTGTTCACTGTGAATCCGCCTATGACACATGCCACAAGTTCATGGCCTTCTCTATTGATATGCTCATGACAGTAAAGCTTCATGAAATTCACCAGCGCTGAGTCCTTCACGACTTCCATCGTATTCTGAACACTGGCAAACATCGTCGGGTCGACTGTGATCTCGAGCTTCCTGGTCACGGGCACCTGTACTTGTTCCTGCTCCTGCATTTCTTCTTCAGGTACTTTAATCTCTTCTGGCGTCCAGGTATCTTCTTCCTGAACCGGACTGTCAGCAAGCCTTCTCGGCATGAATTCCACAAGCAGTGCCATGGCAATTATAATCAATGTGGTGGCAACGTAAATCATGATCATCGTTCGCTCGTTGATTTGAAAAGATTTCATTAATCCGCCCCCCCGAACATAATTAGCGTTTGCC
Source organism: Vallitaleaceae bacterium (assembly GCA_963677915.2). Lineage (GTDB taxonomy): Bacteria > Bacillota > Clostridia > Lachnospirales > Vallitaleaceae. The sequence goes on from CAXXGE010000041.1 coordinate 57,017, forward strand.
TCTATTATACCTTATTAGAAGACTTCCGTCTAATAATACCCCAAAATTCCCATCCTTTCATAGACGGCATGGCCCATGACGGTATAGCCGTATGAATTGAAGTGCAGTCTATCATACAAAAGGCTTGGGGGCATGGCTCCTGATTCGATTGCCTTTTCATCATCTGCTGTAGCTTCAAGTCCCACCAGCTGCATGCCATTGGCGCCAATGAATTCCCGGAGATTGATGTAATGGTCCCCGAACGCCTCCAAGAAGGCGCTTTCAATGCCCGCGGAACTGCTGGCTGATCCTATGGTGAATCCCAGGACCAAATACTGCTCCTGATTGCCGTAAGTGCCTATGATGGCATTAATCTGCGCTACTAAATCGTCAGCATCTTGATAGCCGCCGTTTTCCCCGATATAAATGACAGGCATATAGTCTCGGTACATTGAAAGAGACGACGGCATGCTTTCCGCATCCGTCGGAATTGCACCTGCCCGGCCAGCGATGGTGATGGCTTTTTCCCCAAGGACGCCTGCATTGATGACTGGGATGTCAAGGCCGTTTCCCTCTATCAACTCCTGCAGCACACCCGGATATGTCGTGCCATCGCCACCGACACCTTCGGTCAGGCCGTCTCCCCAGCAAATGATGCCAGGCGGGCTGGCAGCTGCCGACAGCTGTTTCAAAATCTCATCCAGCCGGATCTGCTGTTTCTCCAATTGCAGGCTGGCAGCGTTTGTTTCCCGCTCAAATCTCAACAGTTTATAATTCAGCTGCTGCCAGGCTTCGTCTTCTATCTTCCTCTGTTCAGCACACTTTTTGTCATACTCCGCCATCAGTGTTTGAGCTTTGACGTCTTGCTGATAGTGTGTAATTTTCAGAAGAGCGACAAGCCCAATGGCCAACACAATAGACAGAAGCATCAGGATCCTGTTCGTATCGTATCTCCCGTATTTCTTGAATATGTTCATCGCGTCCCCCCTATGCGCTGCAGTTCTCCTCCTCTTTATAGGTACAGATACATCGTTTGAGCTCTTCCTTGATGTCGCCGTTCTTCTGCAGCACTGCATCCAAGCGACTGAGCATGTCTATGATTTCTACCATGCTGATATCCATCGGCCGTCCCACGAATATCTGCTGGAATGATGTGGCATCCAGACCCTCTTCTGACATCAGCAGTTCCTCGAAGAGTTTCTCACCCGGACGAAGGCCGGTATAGATGATTTCGACTTCCTCATCCGGTTCATAGCCGGAAAGCTTGATCATGTCCCTGGCCAGCTTGTCAATGCTAACGGGTTCTCCCATATCAAGCACAAAAATTTCACCTCCCTTAGCCATGCTGGCCGACTGGAGTACGAGCTGTACCGCTTCTGGAATCGTCATGAAATAGCGTATGATATCCTTGTGGGTGACCGTCACAGGCCCGCCGGCTGCAATCTGCTTCCTGAAGTGCGGGATGACACTGCCGTTCGATCCGAGCACGTTGCCAAAGCGCACCAGTGCGAATTCAGTTTCCGACTCCCTTGACTTGGCCTGTATGATCATCTCGCAAAACCTTTTTGTAGCACCCATGACATTGGTCGGATTGACCGCCTTGTCGGTGGAGATGAAGACAAATTTCTTTACACCTGCCTGATGGCTGGCGGTCACCACATTATAAGTGCCGAAGATGTTGTTCTTGACCGCCTCTTCAGGTGCATCCTCCATCAGGGGTACATGCTTGTGGGCGGCCGCATGGAACACCGTATAAGGTTTAATACTGGAAAAAAGCCGCATCATTTTGGCCTCTTCCCTGATATTGGCAATGATCGCTTCCACTTTAAGCTGCGGGTATTTGAGTTTAAGTTCCTGTTGTATGTCATAAGTATAATTCTCGCTGAAATCCAAGATATACAGCGTCTCAGGCCCAAAACTCGCTATCTGTCTGCACAGCTCCGATCCGATGGATCCGCCGCCGCCTGTGACCAGCACGCGCCTGCCTTTCAGGAAGGCTTCGATACCTACAGGATCCAGCTGAATGGAAGGTCTGCCCAGTAGGTCTTCGATCTCGATAGGGCGAATATCCGTCAATGACACCCTGCCAGAAACAAGGTCTCTGACACCAGGTATTTTTTTGACCGGCAGCCCTGTGGCTTTGCAAAGCTTGAAAATCCGCTTGGCTTCTGCACCTTCAAGATTCGAGATAGCCACGATGATATCCTTTATTTTCTTTTGGGATGCAATCCTCAGAATCTCGCTGCAACCGCCAACAACCGGGACACCCACCACGTAACGGTGCCATTTGCTGGGATCGTCGTCGAGTATCGCCACCGGATTGTATTTGGAGTGTCGATTCTCCTTGAGCTCCTTGACAATCAAAGCCCCTGCGTTGCCGGCGCCAATGACAAGCGTGCGATTACGTTTTTTGATGCTCACTTCGCGCACCGCCATCCGCCGCATCAGCCTATAGGAGATGCGCATCCCACCAACAAAGGTGACATCCAGAAGAATGTTGATAGGATAGATGCCACGGGGTACATTGAGTGCCATATCCCTTAAAACCGGAAGTCCGGTTCCCATTGTATTGATGAACAGAATGGCGACATTTCCGATGAAGGAGGCAAAGAACACTTTGCCGATCGCATCAAAGCTTGCATAGTACCAAATGCTCCTGTAGAGACCGAAAACATAGTAAACAGCAATTTTCAAAGGTATCGAGTACAGGACCGTTCTCATGAAGACATCGATGTAACCGGGAGCAATCGTTGGGTTGAAACGGATCCAGTATGAAAGCCACGATGCAGTCAGTAGCAAGACTGCATCAGCTAAAAAAAGCATGGCTATTATTGTAGATTTCTTGAGCAGCATTTTCGTCATATTAAGTACCACTCCCTAATAGGACCATCCCGTCCTAATCAATCAAAATAAAGTTTCTGAATTTCAAGTCTGTATCGCTCTGCTGTCTCTTCCTTTTTAATATAGTAGTGTTCGCGAATTTCAGTCACGATGCCGATGTCCGCATGCATGTCTTCCAGGTCGCTTTGCATGTCGTAAAGCGCCTTGTTGACCTTGTTGTCCGACTGGCTCTCAAGCAACCCGACTTCATCCAGGATATCGCTGATGGCCTTTTGCCTTTCGATTTCCGGTTCAATGGTCAGGGCTGCCTGAATCTCTTTGAAATACCGCTCTGCTTCCTGCAGGTACTCGGTTTCAAGGGTTTTTAGATAGCTGGTATAGGCAATGATAACAGAATCAGACTCCGACACTACCGGCGGCTCCGGTTGTACATTACTATCTGTAATCGGCTTATCGGGTTCATCGGCAACGTCGTCCTCACTGGCAGCAATTGTGTTAAAAGGCACCCTGGATTCAGGGATTGCTTCGTCTTCAATTACGTTCAGCGCCTCATCTGTCAGCTGTGTTTCAATCGGCGACTCTGTCTCTGCAGCTGGCTGCAGCTCGGCTACAGTCTGTATTTCAGGGTGCGTTTCAACCGCCAACCACGTCGCGTTCAATCCTTCCCCGTCCCTTTTTCCGGTCAGATTGACGCTGCCTGTCAATACGCACATCAACAGAGCCAGAACCGCCGAATACTGCCATACTGGCTTTCTTTTGCGTGGGAACTTTCCGGTGACTTCCCCGATATGCCCACCCGATAGAAGTCGTCCGGGATTCTCATTGAAAATCCTCTCCGCCGTCTCCTTGCCATAATCTCTGGCAACTTGTTTATACGCCGCTTTCAGGCAAGGTTTGCGTCTTGCATGTCCATGTCCATCCGATGCGATGAAATCGATGATGCCCATACCCAGCATCCCAGAAACGGCATCGCGCACGGTTGCATGCCTCTTTTTGGATAGACTGGAGGCATTGCACTGAAAAAGGATGCCGTCCTTTCTCCAGACAGTCAGGAGCTCCAGATCGTCCCTACAAGCCCTGTACTGCTCGGGATGGGCCATGACCGGCTTGTATCCCAGATACTGCAGCTCGTGCAGGACAAAGGCAATATCCTTGGCCTCCGAGTGCTTATCGAATTCGACAAGCACATAGTTTGTATCACTGATGGTCTTGATATCAGGCGCTTTGTCATTTCTGAAATCATTAGCAGACAGATAGACTTCCGCTCCCAAATAGATGACCATGTCGGGATACAGCTCTTTCAATGCTTTTTCCAGTTTCTCGAACGCCTTCCTGAATTCGGCCGTCGAGGATTCGAATCCAAGCGGATGATGCATATGCGGCGTACAGACCAGATGTCTCGTCCCGTCATCATATGCCGTTTTGGCCATCTTCAGCGCATCTTCAATTGTAGCAGGTCCATCGTCAAGACCTGGTATTAAATGGCAATGAATATCAAACATATTAACGCTTCCCCTCTTGGGAATAATAATAGTAGTAAGAGTTGTAGTTGCGGTCGTCGTTCAGTTTGATGCGGTTTAAAACGACACCGAGGATGTTGGCGCCCACCGCCTTAAGACTTTCCTTCGACCGCTTGGCAAGGTCTATATCCGTCTTGCCTGATCCGACAACCATGATAACGCCATCCACATAAGTGGAGAGGATGACAGCATCTGTGACAGGGGTTACCGGGGGCGTATCGAAAAAGATATAGTCGAATTTATCTTTCAGTGATTCGACCAGTCCTCTCATCGCGTGGGAATTCAATAGTTCTGAAGGATTTGACGGAATATGGCCCGCAGTCAATACATGCAGATTGTCAAGTCCCACAGCTTGGATATAAGCGCCCTTGTCACCACCTTCCAGCAGCATGTCGGCCAGTCCCCTGCTGTTTGACAGCATGAATATTTTGTGAAGCCTGGCTTTGCGCATGTCGCAGTCGATCATCAGCACATTCTTGCCGTTCTGCGCCATGGCAACCGCAAGGTTCGAAGCTACGACAGTCTTTCCTTCTCCAGGTATTGTGCTTGTAAAGGCTATCGCCTTCATGTTGCGGTCGACATTGGCAAACTGTATGTTGGTCCTAAGACTGCGGAAAGCCTCGGACACAGGTGATTTAGGATTCTGTTGAACGATTAGCTCTTCCATAGTCCGCCTCCTTTAGATCCGTTTCGATTTCAAAATCGACAATAGTGCCTATGACAGGCAGTTCCAGATATTTCTCTATGTCGTCCGCTGTCTTCAGGGTGCTGTCAAGGAACTCTGCCAGGAATACCCCTCCGACTGAAAGCATCATGCCTACAATACCTCCCACAGCAACATTCAGGATGAGTTTCACATTGATGGGTTTCGGTATTGGGATGGCTTCATCGATGATCTCGACATTGTCCACCTTCAGAATGCGTACAACCTCTTTAATGAAGACTTCGGAAGTGTTGTTTGCAATGTCTGCAGCCTGCTCGGGACTGTCCGATTCCACAGTAATCCTCAGTATCTCTGTCGTACCCACCGGTTCTGCGGAAATGGTCTCCAAAAGCTGATCGTATGTCACAGGCAGCTCGAGTCGCTCTATGACCTGTTCAAGGACAATTCTTGACTTGACGATTTCCGAGTAGGTGACTACAAGTTTCTGGCTCAGATTCAAGCTACCCAGATCGAAACCCGCAGCAATGTCTCCAAGACCGGATCCCTTGCTGCTGTTGACCATCAGCGTCGTCTGCGATCTGTAGGCAGGTGTGATGGCATAGTTCGTAAATCCGAATGCAATCGCAGCAGCCACGATGCCAGATAAGACAATGATCCACTTTCTTTTAAGCAAAATATGCAATAGTTCAATTAAGTCCCGTTCTTCTTCATGCATTTGACCACTCCCTTAGAATCCGAAAAAGCTGTGAAGTTCCTCCTCATATTCACCAGGTATCGAAGCTTCGACGGCTAATGCAATTTCCAGACGCTCTACAGTTCCGAATGTATCAAGCTCTTGGCGTACTGCGTCCATATCGCTTTCGAAATCATAGCTGCTGTCGTCAATGTAGTTGTTAATAGAATCCCTTATCTCTTCAATGACCGCCAACTGGCTTTCATTCATCTCAGGCGCATAGGAGGCCTCGCCGGCAAGAACCGCATTCAGGTTCTCGACCATCATACCAAGGGCATGGGTTACCGTATACGCTTCTTCATCGAATGATAAGCCGAAAAAGCTGCCAAGCTCCTCCTCGTAGCCATCAGGTATCGAATCTCGAATGGTTTCCAGCAACTCTAACTGCTCGTCAAACTCGAATGTATCCATTATTTCCTGGCGCACGTTATCCATATCGCTTTCGAAATCATAGCTGCTGTCGTCAATGTAGTTGTTAATAGAATCCCTTATCTCTTCAATGACCGCCAACTGATCGCTGTCCATCTCGTTAGCATCTAGGAGCGCATTCAGGTTCTCAACCATCAGCCCAAGGGCATGGTTTATGGCATCCTCTTCTTCATCGGGTGGATCGGATGGATCAGTCGAACCGGTGGATCCTGATAAACCTGACGATCCGGATGATCCGCCGCTCATGCTTTCCTCTTCGACCGCTTCTTCAGCCTTTTTCAATACTGCAAGCAGGGAAACGACAATCTCCGTTCTGGTGATGGCCTCTCCACCCCTGAATACGCCTTCTTCATCCAGGCTCATGATCTTCTCCTGAAGCAGGCCGAGGACGTCGCTCAGCGCCCATTCTGCAACTTCATCGGCAATGTTCATGGATTCTGTCTCTTCATATCCGAGGATTCTGTTGAGGATGACAGCCGCTTCCTCTCTGGTAATCAGACTTTCAGGCTGGAAAGTGCCGTCCGGATACCCTTCTATGTAACCATTGGCAACAGCGATTCGAAGGTGCTCCAAGTACCAGGCGTTCTCCGGAATATCTGTGAAATCGAATTCGATATCCGTTTCTTCGTATTTAAAAGTCCGGTTGACCAGCGTAATGAACTCGGACCGTTTCAATCCTTCAAGCGGCCTGAATGTCCCATCCGGATAACCTTTCAGAAGGCCTCTCTCTGTGAATTCATTTATTTCAAACATAGATTCCGTATTCTCATCCACATCAGTGAACGCGCAGGCAGGAACTGCCAAACTCAGCGCTACAGTGATAGCCAACATGACAGTTGTCAGTTTTCGTATCATATTGCACTCTCCTTTCAGATTTGAAAAGTCTGGAAATCAAAAAACCAGCCATTCATGGCCGGTTACGCTATTTGCTCATGCCTGATCAAAGCGTCCAAATGCAATCAGACAGTCATCACATCCAATATTGAGTTTCATTTCATTTATTCTCACATTAAAGCATTGATAATACGCTGTCCATCAACTGAATGAGTTCCAAAGTACTCCTGAAGTTTGCGCTTTTTTTCTCCTCAATCCATTCGCATTGCCCCTGCCAGCTTGCGTTCTGTCTGAACAAGATGCGTATCCTGAAGGCTGCAATATATTTGGGAGCATGCTGTCTGTTCGGTGTGAAAGTAGTTGTTTTTCCATTCGTGTTTTTTGGAGGCCTCTCCTCGATAGTCCTCCTTTCATTGCTCCGTTGCGGATAATTGAGTGTGTCGGCGGTCTCTTCCAGCAAAAAAAGCATCTGCGATAAATTGTCGAACGCTTTCAGTTCCTTGATGTATAGGTTTTCAAGATGTCCTTTGATGTTTTTGTCTTTGTATGAGGAGATTTGCAGTATGTTTATTCGCATTTCTTCCGGAACAAAAGATGACTGAATATCCCGTGCCAAAAGATCACCTCCGATACATGGAATGCACTTTGCTCCCATACTAACTATATCCATTATAACCGGAAAAGGTTACGTGTGAGTTACGCATCATATATGCCCAGTGGATCAAGCTGTTTTAGATTATTCTCCAACTTGAAATGTGTTCCTGGATACAGCCGGTAATAGGCTCTTATGACGCGCATGAAGACCATGCGCCCCTTTTCATACGTGGTGTTTTGAAGCAATATCCCAAACTGTGATGCGTTGAGCTGACTAAAACAGTCGCCGCAGCGCAGGGTGTCGCGTATTGTGTTATGAAGTCCAACGGCAGCAATACTCAAATCATACGCTGCTGTCGCAGAAATACCTTCCCCGTTTTCATCCCGGATGGTAAAAAGACCGAGTAATGCCACACCGCCGCTTCGGGTTTCGTTTCTGGATTCATATTGGCATATCTCTTGGAACACCGGGGGAATACAATAGTAAGCACCATGTTTCGGGGCGCCGCTTTTTATCTTGTCACTTATATCGGAAATACACATTTCCTCAAGATTCGTCTTTTTAACAATTTCATTGTAGAGTGCATGGAATTCTTCGGACGGCGCTGTGGAAAACTGTTGATACAGCATATCAGTTACTTTTCGATAGTGATCCAAGGCAAGTTGATACCGTCCAAGCTGCACCAGCGCGTCAATAAGTTGTATATTCAGCGATTCATTGTACAGTTCAACGCTGATTGCTTTCGTACACAACGCTATTATGTCCTCGTATCTTTCCTGGGAAGACAGAATATCAAGTGCTTTGTAAACAGCCGAAATATACCTGCTGACGTAATAAACCGACAGCGGTATTACCCACATCTCCGAAGACAAATTGCACAGAAAAGTGCCTTTATACAGTTCTGCAGCTTTCAGCAGATCACTCAGTGACTCTTTAGAAAACCTTTTTTTCTCAGCATTATGATAAAGATGCTCTAACAACTCCGTGTCCAGGTACATGTCTACTTCATCCATGTTCCAGCAATAAGACCCTCTCTTGCTGAGGATGAGTTTGCTGCCGTCCAGTCCCATTTTACCGAGCATTTCACGGGTTCTGTGCACAAGTGTTTTCAGTGCGCCGACTGGATTATGAATATCCTCATCATCTTCCCACAGAATCCCGATCAGTTCACCGTGTGATATCTCTCGGTGTCTGTTGACAATAAGATAGGCAAGCAGGTTCCATAATTTGGACGAATGGTCACCATTGTCACCCATGGTGGAATCTCCATAGTTGATGGTCAATCCACCGAACATCGTCACTTTTAGTTTTTTCGTCGTATTCATATACTCACCCTCAAGTCCTCATAAACGTTTCAATCAGATCCATTTCCCTGGTAATATCGCTTGAACTATAACGCTGATCGCATACCAGCGACAACTCCCGGGAATAGAGATTGCTGTCACCCTTCGGACAATCGACGATACTTGAATCTCCCCAATGGACAGGTAAAAAAACATCATTGTCTGCCATGAATCGCTGCAGTTTGTCCCGCTTTCTTTCGCTGACTGCTACAGGTACATTGAGCGGCACAGCTTCCCGACTGAAACTAAACAGTGGTTTCAAATTCGGAATGCTCCGTAATCTTTCATGGATGTGCTTTGCATTGTCCCTGCGTCTTTCGCGCAAAGTGATTCTGTCTTCTTCCAAAAGCATCAGCAGTGATATGGTATCGATATCAAGATGCCGGTACTGGCTATCGATGCATTCATGATACTGTCGTATACCTGTATTGAACGTTTTCTTGTCGATGTCTCCGCCTTGTATATAATCACTTTTCAAGGCAAGACTCCGGTACATCGGATCGATTCTCTCACCTGCGGCTTTTTCCAATGAGTAGGGTATGAAATCCCCGTTTTTCTTCATCGCAAGTGCGCCCGAAATCACACTCGACCATTTACGCAGGCTGACGATCTGATAATCATATGGAATATGCAGGAAATCATCCCTCAAGAATCCATGGGTCGCATCATGAATGACAATGCCTCCCTGCTTTCTGAATGCTTCGATGCTATCCCGTTCATAAGTATAAGCATAGCCGAAATAGTCTGTCGTAAAAAGTATATCCCTACCATCCAGCATTTCTATTTCCAAATGCATACCATCGATGTAATTCACAGGGTAGAATTCGACAGCAATTCCTCTCTCATAAAAAGGCTGGACCATTGAATAACAGCAGTAGGACGGCATACGGATGTTGTTGAAAGGTCTGTGCGACGACTTGATATCCTGAATAACCATATCTAAGGCAGTCCTTCCCGAAAACACGATGCGGGTATCCTCGGATTCAGGCAAATGCAGCCTCTTCTTATAGTCTTCCTTCATATCTGACACAGTCGCTTCTGCAATTCCTTGGGCACGTTCATTCAGTCTGCTGTAAGTCATCTTGTCAAGCCAGTACTCGGATCCGATTTCTCTTAGCATCCCATACCCTCTCCCTTGTGATAAGCAAACAAGGATTCTATTATATCCTCAAGAGAGTGTTTTGGCTTCCACTTCGTCGTCAGGTAGAATTGGCTGGAGTCAAGACACATTTCCATATCGATATCATCCACATAAATAGTGATCGCGCCATCCTTTCCAAACCTCTCTTTGCCGACCTCAACCACTTTTTCGGCCATTTCAAGAATTGTATAACTGTCTTCGACCCCCAGATTATAAACCGGCTGCCATTCATCTGGATTGGTCTTCAACAACGCCACAATACCGTCTGCAGCATCTCTGACATCGAATCTTTGTGTCTTTTGCCGGCCATCCGCTATCTCTATAGGGTCATCATTGATGACTCTCTGAACAAATGTCGATAGGATGTCAGTAGGCACCAGGCCGCTCTGACCACCCGACAGCGCTGACAGCCGTATCGATGTGACATTGGCATGTTTGTTGATCTTCCTCACTGTTTCAGCCATCAATTCAGTGCTGAATTTGGCTTGACCATAGAACGTCTCCGGCATCGCCGGTGTTTCCTCCGTCCAGAAAACCGGTTGCCTGGTGCCATAAACACTTTGCGATGATATGTTTATAATACTGGGAACCTGATAGATAGCCGCAAGTGAAAACAGGCTGTTTGTGAAGCTCAGGCTCTCGATGATTTCAGCGTTGCCTTTATAAGCCCTGGCAAATGCACAATGAATGATCGTGTCGACCTGCCCCAGACTGAAGCTGCCTTCTAGAATTTCTTTGTTGCTGTAGCATTTAACCCCAAGCGCGAACCGGAACAGCTTCTCAATTTTTTCCTTCTCTCTGCTTGCTACCCATACTTCATATCCTGATGCAAGCAGTTTCTCTACAAGCCTTTGGCCAAGATACCCGCTTGCGCCTGTGACAAGGACGGTTTTACTTGCTTTCATTTCCTTCTTGTTGATTTTCTGGGAAAGCTCTTTGATTTTCCTGTTTTTGTCGTAGGAAATCACCCTTTCGGCAACTTGACGGATTCCGATTCTGTCATAGTTCAATACCAGGCTTTCGTTTCCTCCAGGTATGTCAAGCCAATCCATGATGCAAGCTTCTACCTCGTTGAAGCCCATGATGGCCCTAAGACCCGTTATGCCAGTAAACCTTGCATTCATCTCGAATATTTTAAGTCCCTTGTCTGTCAGTCTGCCCTGAATGTTCAGTGGTCCCTTATGTCCCAGCTTCTTCAACGTTGGCAGCAGCCTGTCTATTTCGGACCATATATATTCATTCTCATAAGGAATGATTTCAATAGGAACGCCATTCTTCAATTTGTTGCACGAGGCCATTTTACCAATCAATTCTCCATTCTTGTCTGCCACAACCTGTATGGATATTTCAGACAACTGTGGATTCACTCTTTTTGCCACTTGCTGCAGATAGGTCTCCCTGAATGGATCCATTTGATGGGGAACTGCCAGTTCTTGAATGATATGGTTTTCACTCACCCTTGACAGGTCATTTTCATCCAGCAATATCTCGATGCCTTCAGAGGCTGAGCCCCCTCTCGGTTTGGCAATCAAAGGAAAACCAATCTCACTGCTTCTTACCAAAGATTTAATTTCCATGTGGTCATAGCTTTTGACAAATATATCCGCAACCGTCGACAGTTCATCACACATTTTCTTTTTGTCTCTGATTAAGGAAATCAATGCCGCATCCGAAGCCAGCACTTTATATCCTTCTTGTTCGAGCAACGCCCTGTTTTTTATCAGAATCAATGCTTCATCATCTAAACCCGGGATAATAAGATCAATCCTGTGTTTCCTGCATCTGTCTTTCAGTTCAGGAATATAATCATCCGAATGTATATTAGGTATATAGTCCATGACATCGCACTCATATGCACCGAAGGCCATTGGATTCATATCCAGACCGACCGTCCTGAAGGGCATTCTGGACAGATTCAAGGAAGTCATAACCGATTGTCCTACACCGCTTCCAACACTCATGATTGCTATGCAATATTTTCCGTTTTCCATATTACACATTCCTTTCGATTGATTGAAAACCACTTAGATATCATCTTCCGACCGCAGGATTACAAAGACGATTTCCGGCCTGTTGTAAAAGCGATGAACACCATAGGTTTCCGCAAGCCCACGGTTTGAAATCAATGTAGAATTTCCTACCACATACATGCCTCCTGAATACCTGGGAAGAAAATGGCCGATTCTTCCGGTCATTTCATCCGGCGATATCAGACCTCCTACAAAAGGCAGGCGTATGATACCGCCGTGGTTATGTCCGGATAAAACCAGATCATAGCCATAACCGGCTATGTAATCAAACTGGTTTGCTCTGTGATAAAGAAGAATATTGAATGCGCCGACTTCAGGTTTTTGTAGGTTTTCAGTCAGATATTTTTGAAGCTTTCTGTAATCTGACAGCGCGCTGTTGTCACCAAAGCCAATCAGATTAATTTGCTGGCCGTCTTTTGACAGCAGCTGGGATTCATCGTTAAGCAATACAATGCCGTACTCTTCGAAAATCGAAGGCAATCTTTCACTTTTTCCCGAGTTGGAGAATTCATGATTGCCGTATATCGCATAAACCGGCGCGATATCGACGAGATTCTCAAAAAGGGAGACGACATTGGCATAATCGCTATCACGCCGGTCGATGATATCACCGGTCAGAACGATGATATCCGGTTTTCCCTTTTTGAGCATTTCAATGATTTCCGACTGGTTGTCCCCGAAAAGTTCCGAGTGCAGATCAGACACCTGCGCAATGATAAAACCATCGAAAGCCCGGGGAACTTTGCTACTCTTAATTTCATAATAATCTGCCATAAGATCGTCATAATAGCCCACTCTTATATATAGCGAAATCAGTAATAATACAATCAATATAATAACATACGGTTTACTGACATAAGACATATTTCACCTCTGAGTCTGGATTCCCATGAACTCTTCAATCAAGTCCATTTCCCTGGCAATATCGTCCAGGTTGTAGCGCTGGTCACATACCAGGGAAAGCTCTTTGTCATAGATATTGCTGTCACCGCTTGGGCAAAAAACGATGTCTGACGCTCCCCAATGTGTCGGCAGGAATACGGCATGGTCGGCCATGAACTGCTGCAGCCCATTCCTTGTCTCTCTATCGACGATGACAGGTACATTGAGCGGTACATCTTCCTGTTTCAAAGGAAACATCGGTTTCAAATCCGGGATACCGCTGATTCTTTCATGTATATATTTTGCATTCACCTGACGTTGGTCTCGGCAGAAAGCCTTGTCCTGTTCATTCATCATCAACAGAGATATTGTATCGACGTCAAGGTTACGGTAGTGGAGATCCAGAATCTGATGGAACGCCTTTATTTTAGGATTAAACGCGCCTTTGTCGATGTCCTTGCCTTGTATATAGTCATTCTTCAGAGCAAGGCTTTCATACATCGATTCAATTCGCCCACTTTCAACCTTTCCCAAAGGATAAGGTTTGAATTCGCCATTCTTTTTCATTGCTAGGGCACCCGAAATGACACTTGTCCATTTGTGCAGGCTCGCTATAAGGTAGTCATATGGAAAATCCAGGCAATCATCCCTCATGATTCCATGGGTCGTATCATGAATAATGATGCCTCCACGGTTTCTGAATGCTTCGAGTGTCTCCTTATCATATCCGTAGCCATAACCAAAATAGTTGGTCGTAATAAGCACATTCTGTCCTACTAGATTTCCGATTTCCAGCTTCATGCCTTCAGCATAATTCACAGGATAGAATTCAACAGCAATTCCTCTGTCAACAAAGGGGAGGACCATGGAGTAAGGGCAGTATGAAGGTATGTAGACCTTATCGAATGGCAGGCGCGCCTTGATATCCACAACAACCATGTCGATGGCCGTTCTTCCCGAAAACAGCATATGGAAATCCTCGGATTCAGGCAAAGACAGTTTCTTTCTGCAGTCGCCTTTCATCTTAACGATATCAGCTTCATCAAGTTCAAGAGAACGTTCCTTGAGCCTGCTGTAGGTCTTCATATCAAGCCAGAATTCTGAACCTATTTCTCTCATCATGCTATTTCCTCTCCCTAAGTTGTCCAAATTCATCTCCATAAATATTCTTATCTTATATTTTACACTATTTTCGTCAGGCGTTGCTCCTTTTTATAAATCTATCAAGATAAACCAGCATCTCTTTATCAAATATATAAAAATTAAGGATGCTCAATCCTATGTAGATAGCCATGCCTACCAGTATTTGGATAATCAATCCCCCTACCGATCCCCCTACAAGGAATTTTATTGTCTTTATTCCGATAACCATAATCATACCGATAGGGATAAAAATGGCATTGTCCTTGATGTACTGTATTACATCCAGTTCTTTTCTGACCAATAAAGTCTGGTAGACCATGACGATTAGTTCAGCAAGTATTGTAGCAACTGCTGCGCCCACTGCTCCGTATCTGGGTATCAGAGCCAGATTGAAGGCAATGTTGACAACAGCTCCAAGTATGACAGAAACAATATAGACTTTATCTCGTTGAGCCGGAATGATATAGTGGGTTCTTATCACATTTGCCCACGCTATAAAAATACCCGTTGGTACCAAAAGTTTCAAAATGGTTGAGGTGGTCATAAATTCACTGCCTAAATATAGAAGAATAAAATCATGCGATAAGGCATATAAGCCGAAACTTGATGCAATAGCCAAAAACATAGTGAACCTCATTGAATTTCGGATTAGATACACATATTTCTCTTTATTATTTCCAGCCAGCAGATTCGACATTCTCGGCAGCATCACTGTGCCTAATACAGTAACCAGGCTGATCTGTATCGCATTGATCTTCTCAGCGTTTTCATAGTATCCTAGCTGAATAACACTGCTGATTGCACCTATCATTACCTTGTCCATGATTTTATACAAGCTGATTGATACAACAGGTATGAATAAAGCCAGATTTGGTTTAATATGGCTGGCAATGCCCCTGAATGAAGGTTTGACCCAATTGATTCTGCTTTTCAGATAGGGCCATATCGATAATTGGCTCACCAGCATACTAGCTGCAAGGATCAAGGTGTAAATCATTAGATCCCCAGCATTTTTTACAAATGAAAATATGAATACCAAACTCAAAATCTTGACTGCAGAGTTCCTGATAACAGTCAACTTGAATTCCTCCAGGCCGAAAAAAAGCCAGGTGATATCAAACACCGCTGAAAATACAAATAGCATTTGAATAAAAAACACCTTGATATACAAGGAATCGGTCAGTAGTATATATGAAAGATATGCTGTTACAGCAATAAGGGACGTGACAATCTGAAGAAAATATATTTCCCAGAAAGTCTTGCTCAACAGATCCTTGTCATCCCTGACTTTTGCTATTGAACGATTACCATAGTTTTGCAGGCCCAGCATCGCAAAAATGACGAAATAATTAGCGACCGCATGAGTGAATGAATATATTCCCACACCTTCCACACCAATAACACGCGCAATATAGGGCATGGTAACAAAAGGAATAATCAGAATCAATAGCTTATATGCTATTTGATAGGAAAAGCTCTTAAGTATCGTCATGGTTTTTCACTGCTCCCAGAAGAAACTGTATTCCATCATTTGCGCTTCACCGCCCCCCAGAAAAAACCAGAACAGCCGGAATAGCAGGGTATAAACCAATATATTTGCGAAGATCTTGAACCTTCCCAATTTCAGGTCCTGTAAAACATTAGGAAACAGGACAACCAAAACAATAGTGAAATAGTTCGTTATTCTTAGCATATTGGTAAAAGCTGTCGTACCGATCATCAGCATCGATCCGATGAAAAAGCTCATATAGTACATATTGTATCCTTCATCCAACTGATCCACTTTATTCCGGAACATATAGAGCATAATGAATATGGCAACATTCAAGACGAAAAAATCCAAGGCACTCGACAATACAACACGATAATCCCGGTAAAACAATGATAGCGCAAAGCTGGCAATCTGCGAGCGCCAAACATAGATCATGATGGCACAGCCAAACCCCAAAAAAATGTATTTATAATTGAACTTTCTATTGAACAGCCAATATGCCGGCAGGAAAATCAATGCCGATTTATGGAATGAGAATGCTAGAAGTACAATCAAGAGAAACTTTATCAGTTTTCTTTCCTCGATATATTTGTAGCTTAGCAGAATAATTCCATACGCTGCCGACTGCCGCAAAGTTATAAACGTGTAGTAGTAGAAATTGAATGACATATACACAATCAGGCTCAACATCTTGTTTTTCGATCGCTTGTATATGAAGTATGCAACAGGGCATATGGTCATCAAGGCCATGACAACAATCAAAACCTGAAAGTTGCCAAACAGCTTATAAATTGCCCAATTCAGGAATTTATATCCGAATTCAATCTTCAAATCCCAATAATAGTATCCCATAGAAGCGCTCAGAAACGTGTTGTAGTAATTGACCATATCGTTGCCAACGGTTCTGGATCTCAGCGCTATGAGTAATATCATCTGTATAATGCATACAATATATACTGCACGGACAATCTCTTTCTTCACTTTGAATTTAATGAAGAAATTATATATTATCGCATATATATAGATTGAAATGTAATTCAAAACATAAATAAGCATACAATCACTCTCTCATGTCTATTCAGCTTGCAAATACACCTTTTCCAAGAATTTTGCCGCTTCCACTATGTCAAATCCCGCATCCCTTGCCTCCTGGAAATGGTTCCTCCTGTCTTGTGGTTCCAGATCCATTTCCAAAATATATTTTGCCCAGAAATCCTCGCCTTGATCGAGCGGCAAGTATTCTATCAATTCAGTGATCTTCGTCTCTCTTGGGACCATATCAGAAGCTAAAGTTGGCAGCCCCGATACTTGAGATTCAATAGCTACATTTCCAAATCCCTCATACCTGGAAGGCAGTACCAAGAGATCCATTGCCTGCATCAGATTCGGTACATCATTTCTTACACCTGTAAAAATAACCTTGTCTCTAATTTGATTGTTATCAGTTACGATTTTTCTATGACTATCAACTTCATCATCGCCGCCCACCAACAACAAAACGTAATCTCTGTCTGAATCAACAATTTTTTCGAATACCTTAATCATAAAATCATGGTTTTTTTGATAGTGGAAACGTCCCACCATTCCAATAACAATTTCCGTGTTTTTAATAGCTAGCTCATTACGGTAGTTATCTCTAATAATCGGTAATAACTCATACTTATCAAGATTCAAAGCATTCTTCAATATGACAACTTTGTTTCTATTAAAATTCTTCTTTCCGAACATATCAATTGCTGCAGCCTCAGAACAGGCCATATAGTCAGTTGCCAAACTCATCGTGATTTTCCTCAATACGTTTATAACCATCTTTCTAAGCAGACTATAATTATTTTCCATATTAGCTTGATGGTTATGGATTATTCTAGTTGGGATGCCACAAGTAGACCCCGCCAGCATATGTGTCACTCCTTTATAGTTCATTCTGGAATGCACAATATCATATTTGCCGCATTTTATGATCTGTCTTATTTCGCGGAAGTTTTTCACTATAGAAATTGATTTAGGCGTAACTCTGAATATATTGCAGCCAAGCTTTCTGTACTCTTCCTCTAGAATACCCTCTTTTTCACCGTGAACGATAATATCCATTTGTATTTTTTCAAAATCAAAATTCCTGAGATAATTAAGCAATATAGTTTCTACCCCGCCGCCATCTAAACAGGATAAAATAGTTAAGACTTTAACCATAAATTATTCCTCTCTATTGATTAGTGAAAAGACATCTATACGCTTATTCCAAATATATGTATCGTTTAATAATTCCGGGGCATTGCTGAATTCCGGATAGTAAATAGCCTCGGGAAATTCATCGCTATATCGAGATAAAAACAAGACTTTTTTTACACCCCTCAGTTTACTGAATTTTACAATGTCTTCGTGCGAAGCGCCATTCTGATTGGAGAATTTAACAATCAAGTTGTCATAATTCACTCGTTTGACGCGTCTATTCCATTTCTCCATAGCATCCTTTTCATCCGGATAGTGCAAAAAAACAATTTCCACGTCTCCAAGCAATCCTATTGGGACGCTAGTGTGTCCTCTTTCTTCAAGAATATCCTTGTGTTTTGATTTTTCATAACTAATAAACACTATTTTTTTGCTTAAATAGTCTTTTAAATTTGATACAAATCTAATGTAATCGTCCGCAAATATATACACTCCAATTGTAGGACTGGCTTTAATCAAACCGAAATATTCATAGCATTCTCCACCCCAGCAATTATTTGATATTATTGTAAAATCAAGATTGTTTAGTTTTCTCTGTCTATATCTGGCAGTTATCGCATTATTACATAGTTTTGATCTTTGATATCCATGTGTTGCTTTTTCTAAAACTGATGGTGATACTTTACCATTTTTATATTTCATTCGGATATCATTCCTTTCTACCAAAACCGCATCTTATTATTTACAGTCCTCTAAAGATATTTTCTATCTCTTGCATGTAATTTTCTACCACAATGCGTCTGTCAAAATATTTTTCCACCTTGGTTCTGCCTGCCAAGCCCATTTTTATCTTTTCATCATGATTCAAATTCAGAAACAACCTTACTTTTTCAATGAGATCCCGGCTGTTTTGCTGTTCGACCACATACCCATTGATGCCATCATCCACAATTTCTCTGCAGCCGCTCCTGTTGGTTGTAATGATTGGCCTTCCACACGCCGCGCTTTCCAATAGAACATTCGACATGCCTTCCGGATAATACGTAGGATGTATTGTGCAATGTGATATTTTCTGGAATCCTCTTATGTCTTTTTGCATGCCATGGTATTGGATGATCCCTTTCTCCTGCATTTCCGCCAACTTGTCTTCATAGGCTTCCTCACAGGATCCAAGCACATGAAACCGTGTATTTGGGTATTCGCTTCTTATTTGTTCAGCTGCTTCAAGATATTGGTCTATCCCTTTTTGCTGCATGACCCTCGATATAAACAAGAAGTTGACGGTTTCATCTTCAGGATATTCAAGCTTCCGAAAATAGTCCAGGTTTACACCGGAGCCTGGGATGATTGTCTGTTTTCCTTTGACAATCCCTTTGCCGTTCATGAAATCGGCATTCTCGTTGTTTTGAAAGAAGATACAATAAGCATCTTTAAAGGCGAATCTGTATAGAACAACCGCAACGTTCTGCAAAAGGCCTCCACCTTCTACCGCAGTACCTAAGCCCGTTACATTTGGCATATAGGGTATTTTGGCGAATCTACATATGATACCGCCATAAATGTTGGGCTTGATTGTATAGGAGAGTACAACATCAGGTTTAATCCGGCCGATAATCTTCTTGTATAAAAATGTCAGTTTGAGATCGGTAATCGGATTGGTTCCTCTTCTGTCCACCTTCGTATCTACGAACTTGCAACCTAGATCAACCAGTTCCTTGATATATTCTCCGTCAGGCAGAGATATGAAGACTTCATTTTCTTTCAGCAGTTCGACAACCAGTTCTCTTCTGAATTTATATAGACCGGCATCGCTATTCGCTAATATTAATATTCTCCCCATATGTCAAACCTCCGCAGTTAATTGCTGGATTCGTACAACTTTCTCATAAATTTTTGTCGGCGTTCTCCAATAAGGTCCTTCTCGTATTTTTTCGACTCGTTGTAATTTCTTTCCGATGCCTGCATCAAAGTATCCTTAGTGAATCTTTGCAGGATGGCACATATTTCGCTGATGTTTCTTCTGGTATTGCTGAAGATATACTGTTTCTCCAAAAGTTCAGGTATACCTCCTGTTTTCGCACCAAAAGCCGGCAAGCCCCGGCTCATCGCTTCAACAAGCGCCCTGGGCAGTCCTTCCTGTCTGCTTGGTTGAACATATAGATCAATGCTGTCGAGCCAGTCGAACACCTTGTCATGGGTTATGCGTCCTAGAAAGATGATCTGGTCTTCGACATTGTACTTTTTGGCTATCGTCTTTAGATATTGGGGGTTCCCTCCACCTGCAAGGTGATATTCAAAATTGGTTATACCCTCTTTCTTCAATTTTCCCAACGCCTGTATTATGTATTGCTGTCCCTTGTATTTGACATCTACCGCTGCCAAAGTTCCAAGAATCAATTTGCTGCCTTTATCCATATTCCCAATTTTTCCAATTCTTTTTTCAATAATGCTGTCGTCGAACTGCTGCAATGCAACATCAGAACAACCCACACTCTCCCCTTTTGTTGGATATCTTCTCTGGAGAAATTCGTTTGTTACGTATATCGCCAAAGGGGCATTTCTGACATTTCTTCTCATTCTCATGTAGGCTAAAGGTGCCAGCAGTTTTCCCTTGTAATTGTAATTCCATAATGCATCCCAGGGACATCCAACCACTTCTACCAAATATGGCTTATTATATTTTTTGCAATACTTCATGGCAAGGAATCCCGCACCGCTCGATATTCTCGCAATAACGTAATCGCTGCTAAATACTGCCTTTCTTACAATATCATGCCTTTTGATTCTATTGCTGATACTTAAGTAGGCCCCTAGTGACGATGTCAAATCTGGAATTTCAATGAATTTTATTATTTCTTTATCGAAAATATTGAAATTCTTTTGTGCAAGTTCATGGTTATAGATTTTCTTTTCTTTTCTTGATATTACAGTCAAATCATTTGAAATCGACAGGTATCTATCCCATACAGACTGATCATAGCTTCCGCCTGTATAATAGTTGCCAGCATCGTCCTCTTTCAGCTTTGTTTCATGCACAAATAGCAGCTTCACAGCTAAGCTCCCCTTTCATTCCATATTTTCCGGCTCCACTATCTGTCCGTGGCTTCCATGGAAAGCCTCCATCGTCACCGATGACTCCGGACAGATCCCTTCTCTCGAGAACACCTTGATGCATGTCATAAAGATGATCTTCCAATCGCCGATGAAACTCACATGGTCCACATACTCGACATCCATGTCGAACCGCTCTTCCCAGGTAAGGGAATTCCGTCCATTGACCTGGGCGTAACCGGTAAGGCCCGGACGCACTTCAAGCCTTCGCTTCTGATGGTCGTCGTACAGGTCCAGATACCTGACGAGGAGCGGCCTGGGTCCTACAACACTCATGTCGCCCTTAAGGATTATGAACAGTTCAGGCAGTTCGTCCAGGAAGTCCCTCTCAGCATCATGCCAAACTTTTTCAGCCTGTCGCAATCCGGCAGCAGTTCGCCCTTCTCGTCCCTCTCTTCAGTCATCGTCCTGAACTTGTACATGGTGAAGATCTTCTCACCGTAAAGCCCAAGTCTCTGCTGCTTGAAAAAGACGGGACTGCCCAGCTTGATTCTGACGAGAATGCCGATAACCAGCATCACAGGAAAGAGAACAACGATTGCCGCCAATGACAGTAGGATGTCCATCGGCCTTTTCAAATACCTCCTGTATATTACACTGTTACCTTTATGCATGCGCATCTACCACAACCCCCTTATGATTTGACAAACCCTCTCAAGATCCTCGTCTGTCATCTTCGTGTCGGATGGCAGACACACGCCGTTTTCAAAAAGCCACCGGGAAACGTCTGCACCGATATAATCATACCCTGCAAAGTACGGCTGCATATGCATCGGTTTCCAGACAGGCCTTGATTCGATATTCTCAGCTTCCAAAGCCTTTATAATATCCAAGGGTCTGACACGTCCGTTCAACGTCAGGACACTCAGCCAGTAATTCGGTTCATCCCATTCATTGACCGGCATGGATTCAACGCCGGGAAGACAGCCCAACTCCCGCTTATAGTACTCGAATATATACTTTTTCTTCACAACCCGCTGTTCCAGCACCTTGAGTTGCCCTCTGCCGATGCCCGCCACCACATTGCTCATGCGGTAATTGTAACCAAGCTCCTTATGCTCGTAGTGCAGCGCTTGCTCTCTGGATTGTGTCGCCCAGAAACGCACCTTGGCAACCATCGGCTCCAGGTTCGACGCAAGCATGCCTCCACCGGACGTTGTGATGATTTTGTTGCCGTTGAAACTGAAGACGCCATAATCCCCAAACGTACCCGTCTGTCTCCCCTTATAGCGGCTTCCCAGCGATTCCGCTGCATCCTCAATCAAAGTCACATTGTATTTATTGCACAGATTGACAATAGGGTCCAGGTCGCAAGACAATCCATATAGATGAACCGCAATGACCGCCTTCACATTCGGGTACTTCCGGAACGCCTCCTCAAGCGCTGACGGACTCATATTCCAGGTCTTGAAGTCACTGTCTATGAAAACCGGTGTCGCATTCTGGTAGATAATCGGATTCGCCGTTGCTGAGAAGGTCAAGGACTGGCAGAATACAATGTCATCCTGTTCCACACCTGCAGCCTTAAGCGCCAAATGCATGGCACTCGTACCCGATACAAGCGCTGCAGCCGCCTTGGAACCGACCAAAGCAGCGAACTCTTTTTCAAATTCGTTCACATTCTTGCCCAGGGGCGCAATCCAGTTGGTGTCGAACGCTTCCTGAACATATGCCATCTCAAAGCCTTCATCACTCATATGCGGTGAAGAAAGCCATATTTTATTCTTGTTCATTAGCATCATACTCCCGACAAATCAGCCTCTGTATCTGGGAAAATAGTCTACATCTGCATTAAAATCCACTTCATTTTCTCTTGCTTCAACAAGTTGCTCATATCTGTCATTATCATAGATCTTGGTTCCGATATAGAATTCAGTCACGCCATTTTTATTCATCGACTTTTTAAATCTGAACAAATAATCGTCCGATGCGCAGCGTCCTCCACCCAAATGCAGCTTGGAATAGCCGTTTGCGCATCCCCATTTTGAAACTTCATACAGCAACAGATTGTTGGGTGACAGTTCATAAAATTCAGGATTTGTTGCCGCCAAATGGCAGTGCATATATTCGTCTCCCAGCAATATAACAGTGCTCGCAATAATTTCGTTTTCATATACAGCGTTGAAAATTTTCACGCTAGAGTTGATAGTCATCAGGTTATAGAAGTAATCCTTATCAAAATAATAGCATTCATCCGCATTGTTTTTGTCCATCGTCATGTAGTACAGCTCTATGAATTTATCCATGCCTTTTTCTGTATTGTCCTGAGCAACCTCAATATTGCTGTCTAAAGCATGTCGTATCCTTGTTCTGGACTGATGCTTCATATTGTTCCATATGGCATCTTCACTGGAGAGGTCTACATAGATTGTATCCCTGTTCTTGACAACATCATAGAAGTCCTTGAAATCGCTGTGATTTTCATATAGAGGGTGGAACCGTACAAACTCGGAAACGATGCTGTTTTGACTGCAGTATGCTTCGAATTCCCTTGAAAATTCTTCAACAAGCCGGTCCTTATCCTCTGATTCTATAATGATTGGACCGCCATACCCATACGGCGTTGTTATATCATAGCAGTCATCACACCCGTACTTTTCAGGTATCGGCCTTTTTATAAAAAGATGCAGCAATTTGCCGTATTCATTGTCTATTGTAAACTTGATTACTTCCTCATCCTTTTCCAAATATAGGCTTGCATACGCTTCATGATAGTAAAAGTCAACAGCTCTCATAGCCTCACTATACCCCTTTCTCATGCCCGCCAGTCAATTAAACCTTCTATCGCAGCCGGCTCCATACAAATAGTCTGAAATTCCCTGCGCAGTCTGTTTCGCAGCGCCTCGTTTTTAGAAACGAAAATTGAGTTGGTGTAGTCCAGCTCGTCATATGTCTGATGGTCGATTATTGGATCAAACAATTTCTCTGACAGTTTCATCTCCGAAACAGCCCGCTTGATTTCTTTGCTGTCATGTGTCAGCATGACCAGTTTCTTGCCTTTATTCATGCATTGATAGACAAACATCATAAAGTAAGTGTCAACCATGCCCTCCCTTTTGAAGACATCGATGCCATCAAGGTATACCGTGTCGTATTCATAGGGTATTGCATATCGGCTAATAAGCATTTTGTCAGCATTGATCATCAGATTGTTGTAACTGATGTCCACCTCTTTTCCATCGAAATCCCTAAGCACTATTAGTGGAAGATTAATATCCATACACCTGCTGAGACTGAATGCGCCTGCAAAACGCGTAGCGATTTCCAGCAATTTGTATTTTCCGTCTACCGCTTTTTTTATTTGGAAAAACCAAGGCCCGTGAAATGAAATAGACTTGTTCAAATTCTCTGCTATACCCAATATTTCCTTGTTATATTGCATTCTCTTGCTGTTTACGTCGATGCCCGCCATCATTCTATGTGTAATCCGTGGATTGCAGAAACGCAGTTCCCCATGGCGGTCTGTAAAGCAATCGACAGTAACTTCCTCACCGGGAAGATATTCACAGATAATCATGTCTTTATGTCTACCGTATAGATTCAGCTGTTCAACGGTCTCAACTTTATATGCATTGCGTGCTCCCTGATCGTCATCTTTCTTGACAAAAACAGGGAACTCCATAACCTCGTCTGTTTGATAGGTCTTCGGTATAAAGTCATATCCTTTCAAAGCTGAATACGTCTTGCTTTTATAACGGCATAGCAGTGCTGTTTCATAACAGGAACTTACTACCGTTGCATGGATCTCATTTGCATGTTCCTGCAGGAATACAATCATCGTATCATGTGTTGGAATGATAAAATCTATCTTGTAATTGTCAAGTATTTCATTGAAACGGGGTATGAAATCATGTTCATAGATAAACGGTACACTGCCTATGTAGTTCTCATAAACATACATACCATGGTCGTCGTAGCTGGACGCGCCATAAACCTTGTACTCATTGTTTCCGCGCAATGAAATATTGATATCAATTGCAATCAGGGATCCGCACGAAAAAACCATAATATTCTTCATAGTCCTGCTCCTCTAGTCGTCTTTTTCTCTGTTTGAACCGAGGTCTGAGGTATACGGCAGACATCCAGATCCTCCGGTCCCTCTACACCGCGCAGTCCGATATCCGATTGCCCCAATACTTTGGCAATGGTCTTGAGAAATATTCTCATATCCCCCATGAAAGTGATGCCTGTCACATACTCGACATCATATTTAAACCGTTCGTCCCAGGTTAAGGCATTGCGTCCGTTAACCTGCGCAAGCCCGGACAACCCTCCCCTTACAGTGTGTCTTTTTCTCTCCTCTTGAGTGAAATAGGGCAAATAGACCAATGGTAGAGGCCTAGGCCCGATCAGGCTCATATCACCTCTCAGTACATTCCAAAGCGCAGGCAGTTCATCAATGCTGCTGGAACGCAGAAAACTGCCCAATGGTGTCAAGCGGTCAGCATCCGGCAGCAAGTCCCCTTGCGCATCCCGAACAATAGCCATTGACCGGTATTTCAACATCCTGAACGGCTTTTCATCTTTGCCGATTCGTTTCTGAATAAACAGTATCGGCGCTCCATGCTTCCACCTTACGAGAATAGCAACAACAAGGAGCAGCGGTGACAAGCACACAAGGGCTATGGCAGAAAAAGCAATGTCCAGCGGTCTTTTTAAATATTTTCTATAAATTGTTTTTTTTAACTCAGTCAGCATATTAAAAGCACCTCGAAAACTAGTGAAGCTGCATTTTAAATCTTAAATTGTAATAGACTTCCCCGCCATGGTCGAGCTTATATGGTTCATCGCCTCTTGCCAAGTCCAGAAACTTAATATTGTAGTCCTTTAACTCATTTGACAAATATTTAATGGTTTCACTGATTAATAGAGAACCAGGATTGTAGTGCTTGTATTTCAGATCAATCGCAAGCCTAGGCACTACCAGCCGGTCGCCTTCTATTAGGAAGCCGCTTAAAAAAGCTGCCATTTCTCCATTAATATAAACCTCCATATGAAAGGCTTCCTGAAGTCTTTTTAATGCCTTAGTCATTGGAAGAACAAGCTTCGAAATAGTATGCAATGCCTGGAAAACAGGTGTAGCCAGGCCAAAATCATGGTTATTCTTGCTGAAGATTCTTCTGGAATAGAATAATGATCTTGCAAAGATGTCTTTATTCGTATCCCGCTTCGTAAAAACTGGCTTTAACTGCCAGGCTGCAGCTTCTTTCTCCAGTCTGCTGTATGTTACTCTGACATGATAACGTGATTTTCTGCTGAGTCCCGAATACCATGCTTCATATCCTGATTGTATGGGTATTGCTACACATGCCTCTTTTTCAACTGGTTGTCCACCGGAAGCACAGTACTGCTCTGCATAACTAGCCAACAGCGAATCTTCATATATACGATCCAGAACCAATTGATAACCGGCAAACCGGTTTCCAAGAGAGGCCATTCCTTGCATGAACGCCTCATACGTCCACTCACCTGTGTAGAATGCACCCAGATGCCCTGCCGCCGTATATTGTCCTCTTAAGTAGATTTCCTTTGTCTTCTTGTTGACTAAAAAAGGTACAACTGCCAAAAGCTCATCTTTCCGTGTCTGCACAAGTGTTGTTTCATGTATATCGAAAGGAAAATGTAGTCCATAGGAAAGCGAAAGGCAACGCCCCTTACCGGTTGCAGTCCAAAATGGCATAGTAAGATAGATGGACCGATCCGCCTGCTCTCCTGTTTCATAGGACCGGAAACACTTCACGACATCCTTCCAATTACGAAAATACTGGTCTATTATCGGCTCTTGAACCATCCATCACCCCTCCTAAATACTGTGTACTTCAATTTTCTCACTATGAACCAACCACGTCAAGTAATCAGTGTAAATAATAAAATTTTAGAGATAATATGATAAAAAGAGAGCTTGTTCATGATTTGCGAATTTCGCATCGTGAACAAGCTCACACAGGTAATTTTAGATATTAGAATTTTTGAATGCTTGATCCAGAAAGTGAACTTGACTGAGTGCCATATCTATTGTCATAAGACTCGCAGTTCTTCACAATTACATTGCTTGCATAATGCAGGTCAAAACCTGCTTTGTTGTTATCCTTGACAGTACATCTTTCAATAGTGATATCTTTCACAATTCCAATTTTACCCCAAATAAGGATTCCGCTGTGTTCGTTTCCATAGCAGTGGGTATCTTTAATTAAGATATCTTCAACAAGTGTCCCTGAATTGGGTTCCAAGTCAATTCCTGCTTGCGGATTGGCTCCGTTTGTACTTCTGAATACACAGTTGGTTACAACAACAGTCTTTGCATTTGTGATGGACAATCCCTGGCGTCTGTTGTTATCGCTGACTACGTTGTCTACCGTTACATTGGTTACCATAGGCTCACCGCCCAAATAGACACCGTCACCCCAGCAATCGCTGACATTGATATCGCTAATGGAAACATTTGAAGCTCCGTATTTCACTTGAACGCCATGGCCCCATTCACCAGATGTTCCAAGATGAGAATATCGGTCACCAACAATATTACCTCCGGTAACAGTGACGTTGTTAACCCTGCTGATGTTGATCACAGAATTTTTCTGACTTGATGACGGCAATGCCTTCAGTGTTGCGTTGTCGCTCATAGTCAAAACCTGATTGTCATTCAGATCAAGGGATTCGTCTACGTCGATCAGGTACGTACCAGCGGGAATATAGACTTCGTCGTGTGCATCCAGTGCTTTTTGTATTGCTGCTGTATCATCTGTTTTACCGTCGCCTTTTGCACCGGCATTTTTCACATTATATCCAGATGTTACGACAGCATCAGGTTTAGCAGCTGTGGTTGTCTGTTTTGGCTCCGGTTCCGGTACTACAACAGGTTTTGGCTCCGGCTCCGGTTTTGGTTCCGGTACTACAACAGGTGTTGGCTCTGGCTCCGGTTTTGGTTCCGGTACTACAACAGGTGTCGGCTCCGGCTCCGGTTTTGGCTCCGGCGCTACAACAGGTGTTGGCTCTGGCTCCGGTTTTGGCTCCGGTACTACAACAGGTGTCGGCTCCGGCTCCGGTTTTGGCTCCGGTACTACAACAGTTTCTGGAGTTTCTGGCTCCGTTTCAACCGTGGTTGTCGATGCATTTGAAAGCAATCCCTTCCACCACTTGAGCAATTGATCCGTATCCTTCTTCTCAAAACTGAAAAACCTTTTCAGCGATTGCTCCCTGTATGAGAATCTTGAAGCTGCTGAACCGGTTGTCATCGACAACAGCAAGACAATCATCAGGATTGATAATAATTTCCTTTTCATAGTAAACCTCGTTTTTAATCAGTGCTCCTGGAGAAATAAAAAACTGCAATCCAAAAGAGTGCAGTCTATCACCCTTCGGTAACCCGGCTACCTTCATTCTTCGGAACGTAAGGCCCGTGGCTTTGCGTCCTGGCCTTTTGACCAGTTTGCTATTATCGGAGTCTTATTCAATTGACTTTACGGACATATTGTAACATTGATCAGCAATTGAGTCAATTTTCAAATAATTAGCAATTTTCAACTAATTACCGATTTGCAGTTAAATTCATGAATTCTTTCATATCAGTCCCTGCTGAAAAGATCCCTCGTATAGACCTTATCCACAACATCTTTGATCTCATCCGACAGCCTGTTGGCAACAATCACATCCGAAATCTTCTTAAATTCGTCAAAATCCTTGATCACTTTTGAGTTGTAGAATTCGTCTTCTGTCAGCGCCGGTTCGTAGACAACGACTTCGATGCCTTTTCCCTTGATCCGCTTCATGACGCCCTGTATCGCGGAGTGGCGGAAATTGTCAGAATCCATTTTCATGGTCAGCCTGTAGATGCCTACGATTTTGGGTTCCCTCTGGATGATCATATCGGCTATATGGTCTTTTCTGGTTCTGTTGGCGTCGACGATTGCAGACATGATGTTCTGCGGGACGTCGGCATAATTTGCAAGAAGCTGCTTTGTATCCTTCGGCAGACAGTAGCCGCCATAGCCGAAGGACGGATTGTTGTAGTGGGTGCCTATGCGCGGATCAAGGCCAACGCCCTCGATGATCTGCTGCGTATTCAGCCCTCGCACTTCTGCATAGGAGTCAAGTTCATTGAAGTACGCAACGCGCAGTGCGAGGTAGGTGTTGGCGAACAGTTTGATGGCTTCGGCCTCGGTCGAATCCGTGTAGAGTATGGGTATATCTTCTTTGATCGCGCCTTCCGCCAGCAATTCGGCAAAGACTTTCGCTCTTTCAGACTGCTCCCCTACAACGATTCTGGACGGATACAGGTTGTCATAAAGTGCCCGGCCTTCCCTCAGGAATTCGGGTGAAAAGATGATGTTGTCTGTATCGAACATCTCCCTGACCCTTTCGGTATATCCAACCGGCACCGTCGATTTGATGATCATCACTGCATCAGGGTTGATGGACAGGACGTTCGCAATCACGGCCTCAACCGTTCTGGTATTGAAGTAGTTCTTCTCCGGATCATAGTTCGTCGGCGTAGAAATGATGACATACTCCGCATCCTTGAAAGCTTCATAGTTGTCGGTTGTGGCCCTCAGATTAAGGTCTTTCGTCGCCAGATACGCTTCAATCTCCGCATCGATAATCGGAGACTGCCTGCTGTTGATCATTTCCACCTTTTCCTTGAGGATATCCAGTGCGATGACCTCGTTGTGCTGCGCCAGCAGTATTGCATTTGACAAGCCTACATATCCGGTTCCGGCTATTGTTATTCTCATTTCTTTTCATCTCCCTTATAGAATTCTTTATACCATTTGGCGAATCTGTCCAGCCCCTCATCAAGGCTCGTTGTCGGACTGAAACCAAAATCGTTTTCCAATTCAGATACATCTGCATAGGTCTGATAGACATCTCCCGGCTGCATCGGCAGTAGTTCTTTTTTTGCCTTCTTGTCTGTGATACCGTATTTCATCAGTTTCTTTTCCAGTATTTCAACAAAATCCATCAGGCTTTCCGGGCTGCTGTTGCCAATGTTGTAGACCTTGTATTTCACCCCGTCTTCATTGGGCTCAGGCGCTTTGTTCATCACATTGATGACACCTGTGACAATATCATCAATATAAGTGAAGTCCCGGTACATGTCGCCATGGTTGTAGATCTGTATCTTTTCGCCTCTAGCCAGTTTATCTGTGAATTTGAAATACGCCATATCCGGTCTTCCGGCAGGACCGTAGACCGTGAAGAAACGCAGTCCTGTGCATGGAATCCCGTACAGCTTGGAATAGGCGTGGGCCATCAGTTCATTCGATTTTTTCGTAGCTGCATAGAGCGAGACTGGATTGTCTACCTTATCCTCTGTAGAATAGGGCACCTTCTTGTTGGAGCCATACACAGACGAAGAGGATGCATAGACCAGATGCGCCACTGGATGATTGCGGCAGGCTTCCAGGATATTGAAAAAGCCGATGAGATTCGCATAGATAAACGCCTGGGGGTTGTCGATGGAATAGCGGACGCCGGCCTGTGCAGCCATGTTGAGAACGATATCGGGCCGGTACCTTTTGAAAATGTCATCGACAGCCTGCTTGTCTGCAAGGTCCCCTTTGATGAAGGTGAAATTCCCGCAGGATTCAAGCCTCGACAAACGATATTCCTTAAGGCTTACATCGTAGTAGTCGTTCATGTTGTCGAAACCGATGATCTTGTTGTCTTTGACCAGAGTCTCGGCAAGGTTGGCTCCTACGAACCCCGCCGCTCCTGTTATCAATATGGTCTTCATTATTCTCGTCCCCTTGCTGTTGTGGTATATCTAGCCCCATTATACATTAAAAACTCCCCTTGCGAAAAGACAGTAATATTATTTCAACCGTCTCCTGCAAAGGGAGGATATAATTTCGAGCAGCTACAGATTCAAAAAGTTGTCAATTGCGCTGATTTATGCAGCCGCCGTATACAGCAGCAGTAATGTTATTTGTAAAACTAACTCTTTCAAAAACTGAGTCTCCAGTAAGCGAAGAGCATATTATGCCATATCTATTGGCATAGGAAATCGAATCATATACATAAGTATCTTTCGCAGTATCAAATTGAAATCCGGCCTTTCTATTGTTTCTAACAACTGAATTTTTTACCGTAATACGTCGTATTGTACCCGATTTCCCATAGAGAAATATTCCAATAGTGGCATTATCATTACATACAACGTTATCAAGCACTATGTCTTCTGCAATACTACCGGGATTCGGTTCAATATCAATCCCCGCTTGAGGGGCTGTGCCATTGGTTCTGCTGAATGTGCTGCTGCTTACAACAACATTTCTTGCATTGGTGATAGACATTCCCTGGCGTCTGTTGTTATCAGAAACGACCCTGTCTATTGTTATGTTTACAACAGTCGAGGCACCGCCCAAATAGACACCGTCACCCCAGCAATCGCTTATTTTGATATTGCTGACGGAAACATTTGAAGACCCATTAATAATGTTGATTCCCATACCCCATTCACCGGAAGTTCCAAGGTGTGTATATCGTTCACCTTCGATGTTTCCTCCATTAACGGTGACATTTTTCTTGCCGCTGATGAGGATTACAGAGTATTTCTTGCTTGACGTTGGTTTTGCTTTGAGAATTGCATTGTCGCTTAAAGTCAGTATCTGGTTGTTATTCAGAACCAGGGATTTGTCTACATTGATCAGGTACTTTCCATCGGGAATATAGACTTGATCATACGTATCCAATGCTTTTTGAATTGCTGCTGTATCATCAGTTGTTCCGTTACCTTTTGCACCAGCATTTTTTACATTGTATCCGTATGTCCCAATAAAACCATGTTCAGTTGTTGTCTTATGCGATGTAATCAGAACAACTCTGTTAACCGGATCCCAACCGACTTCATGACCCAGCGCTTCAGCAATGAACCTTACAGGAATCAACAAGCGGTCATTGACTATGGTGGCTGGTGAATCTAATATATAGAGTCTCCCATTAACCAGTACATTATCCGTGTCAGGCGTCACCAGCACCTCGACATCGTCGCTTTTTATGATGGCTTGATGTGTTTCTATGTCCCAATCTACAGTAGCTCCAAGTTCCTCAAAAACACCTCTTAATGTAACCATAGTGCGGTCGTTGATGATAATTGGCTCGATGTCTAGCGATAGTGTCTTTCCATCAATAACAATACCAATCGAGGACGACGCGGCAGCAGATGTCGGTAATACAAGCAGGATTATCAGAATGATGGCTAGGATCTGCTTGATTTTCATAGGAACCACCTCATTTTTACCTTGCGTTTCTATAATTAAATTATACTCTTTAGATGCAGTAATAGCAATTGGCTTCAGATTGGACTGCATCAAACAACCAATCGAAAAAAATACGTTTTACCATTTAATTACAATATAATGGGTAGTTTATGGCATATATTTCTGAATCACTGCGCTCTATGATAGAATATATAAGTGATAAAAAAAGGAGGGATTTGCAAATGTTCGATCATGTCACAGCAGAAAAACGCAATTTCATTGTGCTGTCGCTTTCATATGTAGCATCAGTTCTGGTTATGTTCTTTGTCAGGTATACCGGAGGCACGACTTACGTTTATGCGAACCTGATGTATGTCCCCATATCCATTGCCTCCTATGCCGGTGGAAAGAAGTACGGCGTTTTCCATGCTGTCTTCAGCGGCCTACTTCTGGGACCATTCATGCTGCTCGATGCAAGCAACCATATCATGCAAAAGCCGATCAACTGGGTGCTCCGGATTCTTATCTATGCTGCCATGGCTCTGATTATCGGAGGCTTATCCGACCACGACAGAAAGCGTATGAAACATGAGGCGACTTACGACAAGCTGACCGGATTCAAGAAACCGACAGTTTTAGTAGAAGCACTTGAAAACAACCATAAGGCATCCCTGATCATGCTCACTATTAACAACTATCGTCCTATTTTCAATACTTTCGGCTACGACTTTTCATCCCGTTATATCAAGGAATTTTCACGCACCTTGAACAAGCAGCTGCAGAAGTGTAAAAACGTGGAGGTCTACCGGATGATAGGAAGCACTTTCATCATCAAGATTCTAGATACAGAAAACACTCACGACTGTAGTCTGAAAGACATTATGCAGCGGTTGATGATAATCCATAAGTCTGTTATCCAGGTCAATGGTGTGCCTGTCTATACAGAGCTTAAATTCGGTGTCAGCAAACACGATGCCAGTCTCAGCCCCGAAGCCAGAATAAAGCAGACCTCTTTGGCCCTGAACTATGCCCAGGATGCCGACCTGGACTATTATCTGTTCGAGTCCTTCCTGGATACCAAGTATTCTGAGCAGGCTTATATCTTGAGCCATTTCAAGTCAGCCATAAAGAATAGAGAATTAAAACTCGCCAGCCAGAATATCTACGATATCGACGGCAAGAAAATGCATGCGCGAGAATTCCTTGTAAGATGGGAATCCTCGGATGGGAAATCCATCAGTCCTGCTACTTTTGTGCCCCTTATAGAAAAGACGGATCTCATACACGACTTGACGAAGTTTGTCATAGACGAAGTGGTTGGTTATGTATCATATATGCACCCATCCGAAAAAAACATCATCGCTTCCATCAACTTCTCGTCGAAGGATTTCAACCACAGCAACATTGAATATCTTGTGGAACGGATTACGGAATCAGGTATCGATGCCAAAACCATTCAGGTTGAAATCACAGAGGAATCCCTGGTGCTCAACCAGTCGATGCTGAACGAGATTGAGCGGTTAAAAAGTTCAGGAGTGCGTATTGTCATCGACGACTTCGGGATTGGATATTCATCATACGACCTTCTTGGCAATCTCCCCATCGACGGCATCAAGATAGACCAGTCGC
This sequence comes from Vallitaleaceae bacterium, assembly GCA_963677915.2. Lineage (GTDB taxonomy): Bacteria > Bacillota > Clostridia > Lachnospirales > Vallitaleaceae. The sequence goes on from CAXXGE010000041.1 coordinate 90,750, forward strand.
TCATCCGCAACATAGACAAGAATCCACGGCACAAAATGCTCTGCAAATGCCTTGTGGATTTCTGCAAGCCTTTCAACATAGACACCGTTGCTGAAGGGGTGGAAACCGAAAGCATAGCAGAAGCGTGCCGCGATATCGGCATCGACTATCTGCAGGGATACCTGCTGAGCAGGCCGCAATTGCTGGATGAATCGTACAAAAAGCATGTGCAGTCTTCAGTTCCATCCAGGCAAGAACCGCTACTCTCGTGATATAATGAATCTATAACGAGAGGAGGCAACCATATGACGATCATCATTGCACAAATAATACTCATCTTGGTTTTGACGGCTTTGAATGCCTTTTTTGCCGCATCTGAGATGGCCCTGGTCTCTGTCGACAAGCTGACGGTTCAGGCAATGGCCGCCAAAGGCAACGCAAAAGCAAGGCAGCTTCTGACGGTCATCAACCGCCCCAGCCACTTTCTGTCCACAATACAGGTCGGCATCACCTTTGCTGGATTTTTCTCCAGTGCCTCTGCGGCAACCGGATTGGCCGACCCATTTGCAAGTCAGCTCGCGAAGCTCGGGGTGCCTTATGCATCTCAGGTGGCCGTGATTGTCATTACCCTCTTGTTGTCCTACTTTATTCTGGTATTCGGCGAACTGCTGCCGAAGCGAATCGCGATCGGCAACGCCCTGCACATTGCCATGTTTTCCATCGCCCCGTTGCGCGTCATCGGCATCATCACCGCGCCTTTTGTCAAGGTGCTCACCCTGTCCATAGCCGGGCTCATGAGACTCTTTCATATCCGGAGCAAAGACACCCGCGACGTCGTGACAGAGGACAAGATCCGGTTCCTACTCAGGAAAAGCAAGATGGACGGCACCATCAAGCCGCTCGAGGAACATAGGATCCAGCGCATTTTCGAATTCAACGATATCATGGTCAAAGACATCATGGTTCCTCTCGAAAAGGCCTTCATGATGGATATCGATGCCGACATCAATCGGATTATAAGGGACATAGCCCTCAAGAAGCATTCCAGGGTGCCCATCTACAAGGGCAGTCCCAACCGCATCATCGGCATTGTCCACTTCAAGAACATCTTCGACGCCCTTCAGCATGGCCCACTGGATAGGTCAGATCTGCTGGATCTGCTCGATGCACCCATTGAAATCGACAGTGAAGCCTTTATCGACAAGGTCTTTCTCAAGCTGCAGCGGTCGCGAAAACATATGGCCATCGTGAAAAGCCGCGAGGGCAAGGTGGTCGGGCTTGTGACCCTTGAGGACATGATTGAAGAGATTTTCGGCAACATAGAGGATGAGTTCGATGTGCACTGAAGACGCTGCTGTCTGAATTTTCTGGGATCACACATCTTGACGTTTCTTGACTACGCGTCCATAACATACCACCAAAACAAAGGAAAGAATCTGGGCAATCATCACCCTGACAATCTGCAGCTCGTCGGTACCGGTGGCCGATACAACATGCAGCATATTGACGACGGTGTTATTGAAGGTATGTTCGAAGAATCCCGCCCAGATGGCGCCAGTATAACCGACCAGCAACCCCAGCTTGAAGCCCATCATGAAGGATAGCACCGCATAGCCGAAGGCCATGAGCAGCGCCATCTGCAAGGTCATATTACCATCGATATACTCTCTTGCAGGCACCACGATGTGCCAGAGACCGAAGAAGGCTGCCTGCATCACATTGGCACGGTTGAAACCGAACCGGTTAACTGACAGACGGATGAAGAGGCCCCTAAAACACCCTCTTCCACCCAGGAATTGATAAGGTTGACAAACAAGGTATACAGCAGGAAAATGATACCCGCATTCCTGACAGTTGTGCCCGACATTTTGAATCCCGATGCGTAGAATTCAAGGCCTGCATCCGTACCTCTCGAGTTCAGGATCAGCAACTCGGCAGTATAGGTTATGCCGTAGGTAATGATGAACAGGACCGCTCCTATTGCCAGGCCCTTAAGCAGTTTCCCTCTGATGAATCCGATGTCCCGCCAGGCCAAACCGAGCATGCTCAGGATAATGACCAGCGTAAGGATACCTGCCAGCTTGTGGAAAAGGTTCTCACCTCTCCTTTTAAGCATCACTTAACTCTTCTGTATTTCTGTTTGCTGCTGTTAGGTTTGTCAGGCAATGTCATTTCCACAAGTCCCAGTTTCATTGCCGGCAGCAGATAATTATCTCTAAATGTAGGCCTGTGCTTGATTTCAACCTTTTTCATCAGTTCATTTGTGCTGAGCGGCTCATCTCCCATGACCGATATCAACTTTAGGACTTGTTCGGTTGGTTGTACGGCAACTTGTTCGGTTCCCTCCAGCTCGATTAGAGAATCATAGATTACCTCAAGCAAGAACTCAATGAAATTTCCAGAATCGGCTTTTTGATCACACTCGCCCAAAACCTTGTAATATTCATCTTGCTTTTCTTTAATCAGTGTTTCAACAGGTAACCATCCAAATACTTTTTTCCACTTATACAGTATCAGTGATTGCCACATGCGCCCCATTCGTCCATTTCCATCAGCAAAAGGATGTATGAACTCAAACACATAGTGAAAAACGCAGCTCTTGATTAGTGGATGAGTCGCCGTATTTTGGGCCCATTCAACCAGTTCCCCTATCTGATCGGGAACCAATTTGGCCGGTGGCGCCATATGTATCAATTGATCTCCAGCGAAAATGCCAACACCGCCGCTTCTGAATCTGCCTGCCTCTTTTGTTAGATCTTTCATTAGAATCTTATGTGCTTTAAGCATGGATTCCACGTTATAAGGATCCAAATCCAAAAGCATTTCATATGCTTCATAAGCATTTTGAACTTCTTTTATGTCCTGGCCTGGTCCCAAAACTCTCTTTCCATTTACGATTGCAGTAACCTGATCGATCGTCAGGGAGTTGTTTTCTATCGCCAAAGAAGCCTGAATCGTTTTAATTCTGTTATCCCTTCTAAGCTTAGGATTTATTTCGTCGACTTCACTTATGGTCAATTTTGTTACAAGTTCCATAATATCAGCAACTAACGTTACTGCCTTATCAGTGATTGTAAATGGCGGTTTATAAAGCATGACGCACCTCCTTATGTACTTGTATTAATTATACCGTACAAGTCTGCTTATTGGAAGCACCCCCTATGTGTTATTGTGAACTTCCAGAAAAAGTAGACCTAAACAGCATGCATCGAACAGGATATTCTACGATGCATGCTGTTTGATGGTTAATACTCTTCTTCTGACCCGACTGTTCCGGTTGTGATTATATATCGCATAATATCATCATATGAACGATCACTTTTTGCGATTGCAGTCATGATTTCTTCCGCTCGAATTGCGTCTCTTTTATCTAAAAGTTTCTTCAAGAGCGCCGTAGCTGTGTCATACTTTTTCTTCGCCTTGACAACATCTTCTTGAGCTTTTTCGATTTTTTGTTCCAACAATTCCTTCCCTGTAGTTCTGGCCATTCCCATTCTCCTATCTCTTTAACTGACTGGTTTTTAAAATATTGCTGATCTCTGTGGCTTTATGTTTTACATTAATCTCATCGATTCCAAATGCTTTAAGTATTGTCTTCTGCCTTGCTGTCACCGCATGGTCCAACCTATAGATATTATCTGTCTGCCTTGACATCTCTATTTTTTCAAGCTCCCTGATTGCCGCAGGAACAGTCATATAATTCGGCTTTTTCCCCATATCTCTCATCGCTTCCATTAAACCTGTGTACATTTTGTTTCTAATGACTAATGCAATAAATTCAATGAAAATTTTAGCAGCTGCCGATTCGTTCGTGTGAACACGGATGCTCTTGTTTCCTAGATAGGATTTATCTCCGGAAAACAGCTTCTCTGATCCGTCGCGACTCTTATACAAATGAATCGCTTCCTTTGCTGTCATTTTGTCAGAAGTCACAATGACAAAATAGCCGCATAGGTCGATTTCCCTTTCTGTAACGTCTGTGCGTTCTTCCGGATATATAAACATTTTGCTTGCTTCATCATAATGCATATTAAAATATTTCTGAAAGGATGGTCCAAAATCAATCTCTTCATTCACGTGCTCCATGAGATACGTTTTCATCTTCCTAATCTTGTTTTCAAACACCGTGCGCTCAGCAGCTTCTTTCGTCACACTATGATAAATGTGGAAATACCGTTCTTTTTTATCTGTTTCATAGAGCCTGGCCTTCACTGTCTTTCCATAGACGCCATAGTCATTCATATCGCAGGATCGCTTCTTTTCGAAGCTTCCGTGATGCTCTAAAACCAGATTGTTCACGAAAGAGGCCATTCCTTTTACCATAATGACAAAACCATAACCAAGGGAATCCATGTGTTCTATGTTGCTCTTGCTGAAGTAACCCCTGTCCAAAATAAAGCTTATCTTCTGGTACCCATAGCCTTTTGCTTTATTCAGCATGATTCGCAATTGCGAGACATCTACTATGCTTCCGGGATACTTTTCGTAAAACAAAGGCTCTCTGTTGTTGATGTCATAAGCGATTGCATAATTAAAAACAGGACTGCCGGTATCGACTTTCGGGTTTCCGTATTCCAGCATTTCAATGTCGCCAGCCTGACAATTTTTGTTTGTAGAATCATAGGATATATATATTTTTTCTCTATGATTGCGACTTCCATTCCATTCATTCAAGAATCCCGCGCTTTGGTCCGTTGTAATCGAATGCAGAAAAGCTGATACGGTTGAATCGCTGTATATTTTCATACTTTTTGTGTAAAGCGGGTGATTATAGGCATAGTCAGGGTAATACTGTCCCGCATTGTTTTCCGTGATGATCGAATAGATGGCCAGATCAAGGAAGAGGCCCAAATCCCTATCCTTGAAATACATGCCAAGTATTTCCTCAAGTTTATACTCCCGGATAATCTTATGAATCACAATATATGCCCCTATTCGAAGACAGCTGCTTTCTGTCGGTTCTGCTTTCGCTCAGCGGCAAATCCGCTCCCGGAAAATAGGTCAAAAAACTTTGGTTTGGCTGCATCATTGTATCATCCGCTTTTGACTGCTTCCCGATAGTCACTCTCTTCGGGAATGTATACTTGCGTTCGGGATCATATATTCTGTCATATTCATATTTTATATAGGTGATATCGCCTCTTTTTTCGCGTAGAATTTTGCCTGGTGCTTCTGGAATTTTCACTAAAAAATCAAGATACATAAGCCCTCCCATTTAGGTCTATATAGACCTAAATATAGTATAGCATAACGCCCGTATTTCTGCAAGAAAAACCGCGGAAATACGGGCTCTATAGGATTTTTTTGAGATATATTTTTTCTTTAGGTCTAGAAATTATTGGAAGTTCACAGTTATACAAGCACAGTAATTCAATTTTTCAACTCAGTGAGCCATGAGCCCAACGAATGTACCAGTCAATATGATTAATACAGCTGAATATATTAGTCCGAACTTTTTAATATTGGCCCTTGATGAAAGCAAATATCAATCTTCCTGTCATCAATCACGATTCTAACAAAACAGGCAGCTGTTTAAGACAAATGGAATCCAGTTTTCCCCATAGCAAAAGCAATGTAGAACGGCATTCCGATCATGACTGCAGGGAAGATCACAGCTCCTGCAATGAGTCCTGCAGTCCCGAACATCTCATAGATGTAATTCATTTCGATTACATATGCAATGACACCACCAAACATCCCATATTGCATAACTCAATTTCATAAGCGATTCTCCTTTCAGGTACGGTCTGAAGATTAAGAAATAACATTTTTATTGGGCGAAAAATCAAGATGGTCACTCGTTTCATTGTCATTCTATCGCCCATTCTATCGCACCGCAGCTCTATCTACTGGAGCGCCAGTATATGCTCAATGAATTCCCTGACTGCCCCTTTGCCGCCGCTAGCCTGACATACATAATCCGATTCCCTTCTGACGGTTTCAACCGCATCAGCCGGACAGCCAACCAAACCACAATGCCCCATGGATGATAGATCATTTTCGTCATCGCCAATATAGGCGACTTCTTCCTTATCCAGGCCATATCTATCGATAATTTTCTGCAAAAGTATACTCTTGTCTTCAAAAGTCAGTGTTCCGTCAACATCCACTACTAGTATTTTTTATACTATATCAGATAAACCGCGTACAAAGGAACAGACTTGATTCCTCCTGATCGCCCGAAATTGTTTGCCGATATGCGAATGCTTTCTTCCGGCTCATATTGCCTGACGTATTCCATCAGACTTCTGGAACGCTTGTTTGAAGAAGCTTTCACCTCCACCGGGATGATTCTGTCATCGATCTGCAATATAAAGTCCACTTCATGTGTCTTGCTCCTCCAGAAATAGAGTTCATGTCCGTTTGCCTTCAACTGCTCTGCAACATAGTTTTCGGCCAATGCACCTTTGTACAGGTTGTGTTCCTTCTCCTTGGAAATGGAAAGCGTACGGCATTTTCACCATCGTCATAAAGAAGGCCTACATCACTGAAATACAACTTGAAACTCTTGGGTTCTTTGTAGACCGACAGAGGGAATTCACAGCGATTGATCATGGGCGCACTCCATACTCACCCGGCTCAGCAGCAGCCATTCAATCGAGCTGCCGTAAGTCATCGCTTTGGCTCCTTTTTCAACGATACTGTACTTGAACTTCCTGTTGTCACCTGAAAGTTGATCCGGTATGGACCTGTAGATCGCCTGGACCTTCAAAACTTCTGCCTTAGTTGTGTATTTACTCATATCCGCAATGTAGGCGTTAGTGATGTTGTCATGCACCGCCCTGTCAAAATCAATGATTTTCCTTTCACAGCGGATATACTCGTTGATTGCTGCAGGCATGCCGCCGATATAGAGATAGTGCCTGTACAGCTCCAAGAGCTTTTCATGGATAGCTGTCGGCATCTTCTGATCCTTTATGAAGGATTCTTCTATTTTCGGCAGATACATGTCCATCCCGATTCCCATCAGAAATTCGTCGAAAGTGAACGGATACAGATAATGAAAGGCCACTTTTCCTACCGGAAAGGAGTAACTATCCCGGTTGATCGCCACACCAAGCAAGCTTCCCGCCCCAATGATATGGTAACCAGCTTCGCTTTCCGCAAAGTACTTGAGTGCCGTAACCGCTTTCATCTCCAGCTGGATTTCATCGAATATAACCAGTGTCCTGTCCACATCTATTTTCTTCATGTAAATCAGTTCGATATCGGAGATAATCCTTACCGGGTTGAGATCTGCCTCGAATAGCTCACGCATCTGCGGTTCTATTTCAAAATTAATATAAACGAAGTCTTCATACTGCTTCTTTGGCAAATTCTTTGATTAAGTAGGTCTTCCCCACTTGCCTTGCGCCTAAAAGCAACAAGGGCAACCTGTTCTCTTTCTTTTTCCACTGAATCAGATCCACCATCTTTTTTCTGTACATGTCATCACCTGCCTTTGTTTTGATTCTATCCCAAAATGCCGATTAAGTCAAATAAAAGTCAAAAACAACTTATTTTCCAGTTATAATAAGTTGTTTTTGACTTTTATCCGGGCGCGGGTTTCATCGAGAAAAGGCCTTTTGTCCATGTCGACGACCAGCGTATCCGTCAGTCTGTTTTGAAAAGAATGCGAAATCGCAAAATGCAATTTGACGGAATCCAGATGCGTTTTAAACAGAATTTCAATTTTGAGTAGGATAATTCTGAGAAGTTAACAGTTTTACTATCGCACCGCAGCTTCATCTATTGGAGCGCCATTATATGCTCAATGAATTCCCTGACTGCCCCTTTGCCGCCGCTAGCCTGACATACATAATCCGATTCCCTTCTGACGGTTTCAACCGCATCAGCCGGACAGCCAACCAAACCACAATGCCCCATGGATGATAGATCATTTTCGTCATCGCCAATATAGGCGACTTCTTCCTTATCCAGGCCATATCTATCGATAATTTTCTGCAAGAGTATACTCTTGTCTTCAAAAGTTTGATGAATTTCGGTAATAGCCAGCTCTTTGGCCCTCTCTTTAACAATTTCCGACTGACGGCCAGTGATCATGACAACATTCATACCGGCATTTTGGGCCTTTTTAATCCCTAGACCGTCCTTGACATTGAAGCCCTTCATCAGTTCTCCGTGATTGCCAATGTAAATTGTTCCATCTGTCAGTGTTCCGTCAACATCCATTACTAGCATTTTAATACTCATATTCCGGCACCTCCCAATAATTGCTAATTTCAGGTTTGCTTCTTCCTTGCTTGCTCAGCAGCACTTGAATCTCATCCGCCGGCATCGGCCGATGGAAGTAGTACCCCTGCACTTCGTCACACCCTTGCTGCTTGAGGTACGCCAGCTGCGTTTGTGTTTCTACGCCTTCCGCAATGACGCTCAGACCCAGACTCTTCGCCAGAGTGATAATGTTGCTGGCAATTGCCCGCTCCTTCAAGGTGCCTTCGATACCGCGCACAAACTCTATATCCATCTTCATGCGGTCGATCGGCAGCAGTGTCAAGCGGCTCAGTGACGAATATTCTATTCCGAAGTCGTCAATCGCGACTGAGACACCCAGACGCTTGATGCTGCGCAAAGTTTCGACAACGTTTTCCGGATTCTTCATGACGATGTTCTCCGTCAATTCAAGCTCCAGATATTCCGGTTTCAAGCCAGACGCCATAAGAATCGCCGCCACCCGCTCCGCAAGCTTTGGATCGTTGAACTGGCTGACAGACATGTTCACTGCAATTCTGATTGGCGGAAGGCCTCTGTCCTGCCAGCATTTATTCTGCTCACAGGCGGTCTTGATGACCCATTCTCCTATGTGATTGATCAATCCTGTCTTCTCCGCGAGAGGGACAAAAGCCCCAGCCGTCAGAAGGCCTTCTTCACTGTGATTCCACCTCAGCAGCGCCTCAACGCCAACGATGTCTCCGGACAGCACATCGATCTGCGGCTGATAGTGCAGCACCAGCTCCTTCCTTTCGAGTGCGCGGTACAGCCTGTTCGTCGTTTTCATGACCCACTTAACGTTCTCTTTCATCTGTGGTGAGCAGAATTCGCATCGGTTCACCCCCGTTTCCTTGGCACTGAACATGGCCACTTCGGCATTTTTAACAAGCGTCCCGACGTCTTCTCCATCGACAGGATAGACGGCAGCGCCAGCATTCGCATTAATATAAAACTCCTGCCCACTGTAGATGAACGGCTCAGAAAAAAGGCTCATCACCTTGTCGGCCACTCCGGACAGGTCTTTCACATCCATTAGGTTGTTGATCAGCAGGAGGAAGTTGTCGCCTCCGAATCGGGCAACAGTATCAGACTTCCTGAGGTTTTCCGACAGCTTTTGCGCGATGATTCGCACGAGCTCGTCGCCGACGGTATGCCCCAGGGAGTCGTTAATGTTGCTGAACGAGTCAAGATCGAGGAAAAGGACCCCGATGATTCTTTCATTCCGCTTGGCAAGATGTATGGCCTGTCTGGCTCGGTCTTTGAAAAGCGCACGGTTGGGCAGTCTGGTCAGCTGGTCATAGTAGGCCAGAAATGTCTGTTCCTTCTCGGCATCTATCTTCGCAAGTGCGTTCGACAGCATATTGGCAGAAATTTCAAGCATGTCGATGTGCTCTGCGTCCCAGTTTTTTTTGGCCTTGACGGAGTCGAATCCTATGAATCCCCGGTGAACACCACCCTCCAGGTGGACAGGCAGGATGATCAGTGACTTGTTTCCCCTGCTTGCATATTCGTTCCACTTGAGAAAATCGTCATCCTGCGTCGTTTCCAGATCTGGAATATGAAGCGAACCGTCCGTCGAAAGCCGTCCCATCAGCCATGCAACGCGTTCCGCCGGTATGTCCTGTCTCAGGGAAATCCTTGATTCCGTACCCTCGCTGCACCACTCGTGCGTGTTGTTCATCCTGTCCCCGGGATTGTCGTACATGAACAGGTATACGCGGTCGACCCCGAAGAAAGTGCCGCACTTCTCAAGCATGCTGTTGACCTTTGCATCAAGGGTGTTGCTGCTGACATTTATGAAATCGGACGATATCTCACCGATCAGTTTCTGCAGCTTCAGCTGTTCATAGTTGTCCCTTAGTTTTGTTAGATATATTCTGTTGACATGGGAAGCCAATAGAAAACCCATAGCCATTAGGCCAAGTCTTGCTATGTGGTCTGCCGGGTTGATTTTGACGACTGCTGTAGGTGCCATCGCCCATACCATCAAAGAGGTAGACAGAACCATCAGCCCCAGGATGACCATCATGTTGCGTTTGTTGAAAACGGTGAAAGCAATGAGCAATACGAAAGGAAATGCCCAGACCGTCTTGCCTGCAAATCCAACGTATCTCAAAGTAATGAGCGGTATAATAAGGACGCTAAGAGACAGCACGATTCCATCCTTGATGCTGTCTGATACGCGTAGATAAGTGACAGACTTAACCAGCAAGCCAAAAAAAGCAAGAATGATGCTCGTCGATGCTATCGAACGAAAATCCGGGTTCTCAGCGAAATGCCCGGACAAAACGTTCAACAGGCTGCCTTCGATCAAGGCCAGCGCAATATAGTTGTAGAGCCTGTTCCTTGTGATGCTGTTCAGAATCGTTTCGTTCTCATCGAAGGCCGGAATATTCAGAAACCCATACCTCTTTATCGAATAGCAGATTGCGGAAACGGGTAAAAGGATGACGACGGGTGCCATCTGAGGTAGGGTAATGGACAGGTAATAATTGGCGACAAGATCTGTAAGCGTACCGACCAGCGCCGCCACAACGAAGGAGGACAGTATGAAACGCATCAACTTCTTCTGGTTTTCTACATCCGACTGCCTCATCCCGTACGAGAGCAGGGCAATGCTGGCAAGTGTGAAGGTTACGTAATAGACATTGAAAAGCCAGTCCCATACCGTGCCGCCAGCCACGTTGATCCAACCATATGGCGTCCTTTCAAATGCATACAGTGCTTGCGCCATCTTGCCTGAAAGGCTGAATGCATATATGGTTGCCGCTGCCGGCAGGAACAAAAGCGGATGCAGCCACTTACCTCCAAGCCTAACGTCCTTACCTGTCAGGATCAGAAAGAAATACAGAAGGACGCTGTAAAGGCTGCCCCACCCCAGGGCGGATATGCGGCGCCAAAAGAAAACCGATGACACATCTGGCGCTATGGCTGCGAATGAGAAACAAAGGGACCACAGGGACAAGGCAAGACATACTAAGAAGAACCACCTGTGCATCCGTGATTTCACATTATTGTGCAGGATAGAAACGCCGAAATAATTGTAAAGACAAAAAGCTATGAAAAATGCTACTGAAACACCTCTTGAATAATCACCCATAAGGTCAACCTCCATAAGCAACGTCATAGTTGCTCCGAATACTTCAATGACTTGTTGGCATACATCTTTTCATCGACCTGCTGTATGACCTCCTTCGCAGTGTAACGATAGCCTTTGGAATGCATGTCAGTGATGTCCGAAAAGATCACGAGGGAACCGCTGTACTTTTCACTGACGTCCATCATCCTTTTCAGTTTGATGGCATAAGTCCTGTCTGATCCATTGATCGACAGCGTTTTTTGCAGTGACATCTCCATCATTTCCGTTTTCAAAAATGCGTCGGCTTCACTTGTTATCCATTCTAAACGCTCATCAATGTCCATTTCTCTGTAGTCCTTGGCCCCAGGCATATCCAGACCGAGAAAAACAGCCGCCGCCTGGTGATGATGTTCTGGATTCTGTTCTCCCTGTCCAGGAGGATGGCCGGATCGTACATGCTTTCGAATACTGTCAGATACTTGTTCTTCTCATTCGTCATATGCCGGTTCTGTTCCTGCAGCTCCTCGACCAGATGCTTTTCTGACAGCTCCATCCATTTGGTTGTGAATCCAAGTTCGACAAAATCGAAAAATCGTCTTATATACTGACTGAAGTACGTCTTTTCCTCAATGCTAAAACCGCCCTCCTGAACGAGGTCCACATAGGCCTGGCAATAGTACTTCACCAGTCCCAGAAACATGCCGATTGTAACGCCCCTGGAACGGAGCTTCCTTGCTTCGATTATTCCAAATTCAGCTATTTCGCTGTTGGCGTAGTCATCGTCCGGACCCATTTCAGTGTCGATGTATATTTCGTATAATCATGTTTTTTTGCATAATCAAGAATCTTACCCATAAGAACTTCCTCATTTTCCAGAAGTTCGTTCTTCAACTTGCCAATATCCATACACTTCACCTCTTCATTTGACATACTTGAAAAATTCTAGCACAACATGTCGATAAACACTTGAATGATGTCATAAACTATCATGAAAAATGTAATAATCGACAAACAGAGAGAAGACCTATGAATCCTCTATCAGGTTCACGAGTCTAATCAGGCCCTTCCTTCAAGGCGTACAATCAGGCGCCAATTAGTCCTCTATGTCCAGCCCGCGGCGTATGGTCCCGGTCTGAAACGACACGGTTTTTCCCTTTCGCTTTTGCACTATACATGAGTTTATCTGCTCTATTAAAAATCCTTTCATCTGTGTCTCCGGGGATATACTCCGTAACACCAAAGCTGGCTGTGACCCTCTCCAGACCGTCCAAATGAATGTCTCCGCATAAACGTTTCAGATCTTCTGCCAGGCATACTGCACTGTTCAGCCGTGTGGACGGCAGCAGGAGCATAAACTCTTCTCCTCCCCACCTTGCCAGGATGTCCAACTGACGTATTCTGTTTTTGATGATTTGAACCAATGATTGCAGGACTTGATCGCCACAGTGATGTCCCAATTGGTCATTGATCCGCTTAAAGTTGTCTATATCCAGCATGATGACTGAAAACGGATTCCCGTAGCGTTGGCTGCGCATTATTTCATCGTTGATGCGCTCAATCAAATAGCGTCGGTTGAAAGCATTGGTAAGGTCATCGGTCGAAGACTTCATCAACAGGTCATTAAAGATACTCGTATACGGCATGTCGAGACCGACTGAGATGAGCCCTTGAAACAAAACATAGTAGGATACTGCCTTGAGAAGGTGTCCTATCAGATTAGAAAGGCCTGTCACATCCGAGTACAGCGTGAAACAGACCTCTGATAGTATGGTAAAAAACATAGCGAATACCACTGTCTTAAAGACCAAAGAGTCACTGTACTTTTTTTTGACATACCAATATAACAGTCCAGCCACTATAATACTTATAATCACGTATTCTGAAATGATTTTGAAAGATGTCAAGCCGGTCGTTTCGAAAGTGGCGATGACAATTGTAAATCCCTCAATAAGGGAATGGAAAAGCAGGTAATTGTATTTGGCGAGACCGATGAAACCAGCAGTTGCCACCAGTGTCTTGCCGAATGTCGCATAAATATCATCAGGAACTCGTTTCAGTCTTATGTTCATTCTTGACCCCCCTTGCTGCTATCATACTAAAACAATCAGCCTTTTCCACGTAAGAATGAGTTGTATTGAAGCTTCCATCGCTTCACCTCTTCGTCGTCAATTGTCTGATTCGTCATGGAATCTCTTTTGTATGATGCATCGATCAACTGTGGCTTGCTTAAAAGAAAGCCCTGTAAATAGTCAATCCCGATATCCCTGCAGGCTTCTGCTATGTGTTCAAACTCTACCCCTTCTGCAACCGTAGAGATATTGAAAGTCTTGCAGAAATCAACTAGATTTGAGCACAGTTTCCGGTACCGGAAATCATTGTTGATGTTGCTGATGACGGACTTGTCGATCTTGACACCATCAATGGATAGTTTCGCAAGCATGTCAAAAGACGAATAACCCGTTCCAAAATCATCAATCACAATTCTCACCCCCAGGTTCTTCAACTGCGCTATCACTTTCCAAAGCGACTGTGTGTTCAATAAGGACTCTTCGGTTATTTCGACCTGTATCATATTGGGATTGATTCCGAACTCCTTTATTTTATCAACTAAATAATCTATATTGGAATGGTTGAAATCCTTTGATGAGAAGTTGATGGATGCAACTATGTTCTTCTCATGTTCATGTGTATAGGAAACGTATTCTATCACTTCATCGATGACAAATTTGGTCAAGTCATGTATGAGATCGGTTTTCTCAATCAAAGGGATAAACGTAGCAGGACTGATAAAGTTGCCTCCGCTATCTTCCCACCTGACAAGGAATTCCCTGGCATATAATCTGTTGTCGCTGCTGCGGTAAATATTCTGGTACGCAAGTTTCAATTCACTACTGCGTAATGCAGACCGGAAATGATTGAAGATATAGTTTTGTAGTGCATACTTATCTTCAAGGACTTGTTCAAATGAATAATGGTCCAATCCAACATCTTGTGCATAGTTGAGGGCCAGGGAGGCATGCTTTATACTCTCTTCCGAATTCTTACCCAGGTTGTTTGCACTGATTCCGAATATCAGTTCTGTGTAGACAGGTACGTTGGCTATGTTGATTATGGATTTGTGGATGTCTCTCAGGTCTTGAACCACACTGGCCAAATGGCTTCCTTCGGCACTGTCGACATTTACAACCTTGATTGCGAAACCATTTTCTACCAGCCGATAGACTTCAACCTGCGGATATACCATGACTTTGTCATTCAGATGACTGGCAAACACACGTATGAATTCCGATGTAAAATCATAGCCAAAAGTGCTGAAAATACTCCGGAGGTTGCTGATCGTAAGCATGATGAGGGCAACTTGTTTATCTTCGTTTTGAAGGGAGTTCCTAAGCGCTGATATCTTTTTCAGCCCAGTATGGTTGTCATAGGTCGATTCCGATATTAAGCGCTTCTCGTTGAAATCGGTAAAGTCGCCAATAACCATTGAAATCACAACATAGATCGCGGTGCGAATAATCCAGCTGCTCGGTTGTTCATAAAAACCTGCATTGTCACCCAGTGATACAACAGGCCCCAGCATAACACCACTGAACACAGCATGTAGTGTTCCATGTCTCTTCCCGACATAGAGAGCGGCCACTGAAATGGGTACATACATCAGATTGGCATACACATTCGGTGTCCCTCCAGTTAAACGGACAATGAACATAATCAGAACCGAAGCAACATAGGAAAGAACAAGCATTTGATAATTTTTCTTTTTCATCTTTCGATAGTTAAGTATCACAGAGTCACTCCTTACATAAACGTTATACCAGCTTTTCTTTTGGCCTTATTGAAATGCATTATTATTGAAATTGTATCATGACGCGCTGCGGCGTTTTGGATGTTGTAAAAATTGACCGGGAAAAATGTCATATGAAGCTTGCTGTGAACAAAAACAAGACCACAAATAAACGCTGGTCTTGCTTTTCAGTAATATCGTCTTCATGTGCTATTCCATTCCCTCGCATATTGCCTTCAGGTTTTTGAGTGTATGGATTAGTGCGTTTTCAACCAATTTTTCAATGATTTTCGTTTCTGCTATCTTTTCAAGCACACTGCTTGGTATGCTGTATGTCGTTGTGATTACCACTTCTGTACCGTCGCTTGATGGTACGTAATCGACTGCCTGGTCACCTTTTATTGCCCCGCTAAGCTTGAATCTCCTGTAATACATTGTATCTTCCATGACCGTTATCGTTATCGGCACATGGATGCCAAGCATGGTATACCTCATTTCGACAGTTGTCCCGACGCTGCCATCGCCGGTCACTTTGTCCGGACCCAACAGATTGGCATACCAGTGCGACCAGGTCATTGGATTCCGGCAGAATGCATAGACCTTCTCATAAGGTGCGTTTATAAATATGCTTTTACTTACATCTCCCATGATTGGCCTCCTTTGGATATTCACATGCATCTTTCACAATTATACCATTCTTCCACGATAATTAACTCTCTTGCAGGAAATCATGAAAACAGGGTTATTAAGTGTGACCCACGTCAAGTTCTTCATGGTGTTCTAATTGATAGCCATCTTTAAACACCTCAATACAAGCGTCTACGACATCCTTATCATAGTATTTCCCGCTGTTATCGGAAATCTCCTTTAAAGCTGTATCCACACCGAGTGCAGGCCGATACGGACGATGGCTTGATATAGCCTCTACTACATCAGCAACGTGGAGAATCCTTGCTCCAATCAGGATTTCTGACCCCTTTAGATTCCTGGGATAGCCCGATCCATCTATCCGCTCATGATGCTGCAGCACCATTTCTGATACCGGCCAAGGAAAGTCGACTTCTTTAAGTATGTCGAATCCCGCCTGTGCATGTGTCTTAATCAATGCGTATTCAATCTCATTCAATCGCCCTGGTTTACTTAGAATCTCTGAAGGCACATATATTTTGCCAAGGTCGTGGACAATAGCTGCCATGTGGATTCCTTTTATTTCTTCGGAAGAAAGATTTAGCTTGATAGCAATCGCTTCAGCCAGACTCGCCACACGTTCCTGATGGCCTGATGTATAGGGATCCCGCAGTTCAACGGTTTTTGCAATCACTTCCACAGTTTTCTCCAGTGTATCCCTAAGTTTGCATTCGGCCTGCATTTGTTCCTTTCTTGCAGCTACCATTTCTGTCTGGTCTGTAAAAAAACCAGCAAGAAGCCGTTTCCCGTTAATCACTACCATTGTTGAAAAGGTTTCCAGAATTACTCTGGATCGGTCCTTCTTCATCAACGGAATCGCATAGGACAATGTTTTAGCACCATCCAGATGAGACTGGAATTCCGACAGAACATAAGTCAGATCGTCTTCATGCGATAATTCGCTGACATGCAGTTTGGTTAATTCATCGGCAGTGTATCCGAGAATATTACACATTGCAGGATTGGCGTATTCCATTTTCTGCGTCACCGGATCAGCAATCAATATACCTTCGTTTGCTGTTTCAAACAGAGTACGGTACCTTTCTTCGGACAAAGCCAGATCAGCCATTGCCTTCGTGTGCTTCTCGTTTGTACGCAGTGCAGAAATGCCATATGCAAGATCCTTTGCCAACTCCAACAATATCATTAATTCTTCATTGTTGAAAGCCTCAGAATCCACCGAATAAATATTCAGAGCACCTATGGTACAGTCTTTGTATATTATGGGGAGCGCAAGCACGGTTCCATAATCGTTGCTGATCGTTTTTCTCCACCATTGAGAATATGGCGGACAGGCTTCTTTATGTCTGACTACAACTGGCTCACCCGTTTGAATCGCTGTTTTCATGGGACAAGTGTATGCTGCGTTGTTGTAATTCGTCAAAGTGATTGGATTGCTCAGAAAGCCGTGGTTATCCTCCGGCGAGACAATTGTCAGCATTGAATCCTTGCATTCTTCTGATTGAAGTCCGATCCAAGAAAAGAATACTTCGCGTGTGTCATGATGGTGCTGCAAATCCCATTCATTAAATCTTCACTTTCAGTTGAGCGGACCAGGATATCATGACAGCTTCGGATAAGGCGCAAAAACATATTCTTTCTTTCAAGAGACGCCTGCGTCTTTTTATATCTGTTAATATCAGTCAGGGTCCCAATGATTCGAAGCGGTGTGCCTTCATCGTCACGCCCCATTACCCTACCCCGGTCGAGGACCCATTTGTATGTACCATCTTTGCATTGAATCCGATATTCGTTATTATATTCCGAAGAGACTCCGTTCGTTATTCTTTGAGTATTTGCAAAAACCTCTTCTCTATCATCTGGATGAACCGTCTTGATTAAGTGATCAAAGGAATTGAAAATATCTTGTTTATCATAATTCAGCATAGTCGCTAGCTGTTCGGTAACCATCTCATCTAGTATGATAATGCCGCCGATTTGACCGCCATATCTATACCATGGATGAATTTCCCGATATACCCACTCCACTTCTCCGCTGCTCCTTTGAAATGGCTCTGCTTCAAACCTTTCAGCCTTGCCGGACAAGCCGCGTTTATGAGCCTCTTTCCACTCTTCCGGTATGTCAGGAATGACTTCATAATAGGAACGTCCGATTATTGACTCGTCGTTGATATTGAAATCATTTCTAAACCGTTTGCTTGTGGCAATATACCTCATATCGTTATCAAGCATGGCTATTGCAGCAGGTGCGTTTTCAATAAAGGTCCTTAGCGTTTCTTCGTTTGAGCGTATTTGTTCCTCTAATTTCTTACGTTCACTAATATCGTTAACAGTGGCAATTATTGTAGGTTCACCCTGGAACTCGATAATACTGGCAGATACTAGCGCCCAATATACGTCGCCACGAAAATTCAGCAGTTCAAGTTCAGCATTAACTGCACGGCCGTCGCGATTCAATTTTGAGATATACGCATCATATTCAGATGGATCCGTAAAATATTGAGTCACAATAGTACAGTCATCTTTGTTTTCATCATAGAGAAAGTAATCTTTGGCGCTCTGATTCAAATAACCTATTACACCATCTGAAACTTTAAAAGCGACTATCGGGAGTGGTGCATTATCCAGAAGCATACGGTATTTGTTATCCAGAAGATTGTGTTGAGTCTGACACGCCTGCTGTTCGGATTCTTTTCTCATACTATCAATTATGCTCTTTAGCTTTATATCAATCATGCGGGCCTCCTCCATAAGTCAATTGTCACATCCCACCAGCGAGCGTCCCTACCGGGAACAAAGCTCTGGTGGAGTTCATCTGAAAAGGCAGACAGCCAGCCCCGTGACAGATACAGGGCGAAGTGGGCCATCTTCCTGACAATAAAATTCAGTTCAATCATGTTTCTTCCGGTCGTGCGGTTCACGACAATCGTATTTGCGGCGATCTCGTGCGTCAGCTCACCGCTCAGTTGGTTCGATGCGGTTCCGGTTTGTGCAGAAAATCCGAAAATAACGACCAGACAAAGAAGCACCGACTGCCATGCTTCAATCAAATCCCTGAATGCCTGCATGTGCCTGATGTTGTCGAAATCCCGGTCTTCCATAGCTCTCAGCAATCCTGTCTTCGCTGAGTTCAAAGGACCTCTCCAGATAATGCAGGCACGCGTCAAGGTTGCTGTAGTTTTCATCCGGTGCCATACAGCAGCGAAATAGTACAAGCCAGGTTGTAGTTGCAGAAAGCCAGCTGTTTAGCATCTTCCGCCTTACCATCGAGCAGCGTCCCCGCATAGAACAGAGTTGCTGCGTATTCATATTCTCTGTTGCTGTAATAATACATGCCCGCATTGTTCAATGATTTCTACGTCTTCAGCATCCACTGTGATGTTACCGTCATTGGTAGCTTTTTCAAAAGAAATGAATCTGATATGCTCATCCTGCTGACTCATGAGAGTATCCTGGACCACTTCCTTGCTGCTTTGAATCACTATTTGAAAGCCTCTAGTGAACAGATCTCTTGTCTAGCCATTCTCTCTGTATCACCTGTCAATGTCAGAATAGTCCCGAAGTTGACTGGTGACAGGTGCCGTTTGCCGAGGTAGCGTGCTAAAGCACAGGCGAGGCTTGCCTTAAAAGCTACTATCGGGAGCGGTGCCGTATCCAGAAGCATTATGGTATTTATTATCCAGAAGATTATGTTGAGTCTGACACGCCTGCTGTTCGGATTCTTTTCTCATATACTATCAATTATGCTCTTTAGCTTTATATCAATCATGCGGGCCTCCTCCATAAGTCAATTGTCACATCCCACCAGCGAGCGTCCCTACCGGGAACAAAGCTCTGGTGGAGTTCATCTGAAAAGGCAGACAGCCAGCCCCGTGACAGATACAGGGCGAAGTGGGCCATCTTCCTGACAATAAAATTCAGTTCAATCATGTTTCTTCCGGTCGTGCGGTTCACGACAATCGTATTTGCGGCGATCTCGTGCGTCAGCTCACCGCTCAGTTGGTTCGATGCGGTTCCGGTTTGTGCAGAAAATCCGAAAATAACGACCAGACAAAGAAGCACCGACTGCCATGCTTCAATCAAATCCCTGAATGCCTGCATGTGCCTGATGTTGTCGAAATCCCGGTCTTCCATAGCTCTCGCAATCCTGTCTTCGCTGAGTTCAAAGGACCTCTCCAGATAATGCAGGCACGCGTCAAGGTTGCTGTAGTTTTCATCGGTGCCATACAGCAGCGAAATAGTACAAGCCAGGTTGTAGTTGCAGAAAAGCCAGCTGTTTAGCATCTTCCGTCTTACCATCGAGCAGCGTCCCCGCATAGAACAGAGTTGCTGCGTATTCATATTCTCTGTTGCTGTAATAATACATGCCCGCATTGTTCAATGATTCTACGTCTTCAGCATCCACTGTGATGTTACCGTCATTGGTAGCTTTTTCAAAAGAAATGAATCTGATATGCTCATCCTGCTGACTCATGAGAGTATCCTGGACCACTTCCTTGCTGCTTTGAATCACTATTTGAAAGCCTCTAGTGAACAGATCTCTTGTCTAGCCATTCTCTCTGTATCACCTGTCAATGTCAGAATAGTCCCGAAGTTGACTGGTGACAGGTGCCGTTTGCCGAGGTAGCGTGCTAAAGCACAGGCGAGGCTTGCCTTTGGAATGCATGTCAGTGATGTCCGAAAAGACCACGAGGGAACCGCTGTACTTTTCACTGACGTCCATCATCCTTTTCAGTTTGATGGCATAAGTCCTGTCTGATCCATTGATCGACAGCGTTTTTTGCAGTGACATCTCCATCATTTCCGTTTTCAAAAATGCGTCGGCTTCACTTGTAATCCATTCTAAACGGTCATCAATGTCCATTTCTCTGTAGTCTTTGGCCCCAGACATATCCAGACCGAGAAAAACAGCCGCCGCCTGGTTGTTGATGTTCTGGATTCTGTTCTCCCTGTCCAGGAGGATGGCCGGATCGTACATGCTTTCGAATACTGTCAGATACTTGTTCTTCTCATTCGTCATATGCCGGTTCTGTTCCTGTAGCTCCTCGACCAGATGCTTTTCTGACAGCTCCATCCATTTAGTTGTGAATCCAAGTTCGACAAAATCGAAAAATCGTCTTATATACTGACTGAAGTACGTCTTTTCCTCAATGCTAAAACCGCCCTCCTGAACGAGGTCCACATAGGCCTGGCAATAGTACTTCACCAGTCCCAGAAACATGCCGATTGTAACGCCCCTAGAACGGAGCTTCCTTGCTTCGATTATTCCGAATTCAGCTATTTCGCTGTTGGCGTAGTCATCGTCCGGGCCCATTTCAGAAATGTCGCTTGTTTTGTCGATGACTTTGACCAGTGCATCTGTAAGGCCGGATATGGACATGCGCCAAGCCTCTTTCAGCGTCGATGTATATTTCGTATAATCATGTTTTTTTGCATAATCAAGAATCTTACCCATAAGAACTTCCTCATTTTCCAGAAGTTCGTTCTTCAACTTGCCAATATCCATACACTTCACCTCTTCATTTGACATACTTGAAAAATTCTAGCACAACATGTCGATAAACACTTGAATGATGTCATAAACTATCATGAAAAATGTAATAATCGACAAACAGTGAGAAGACCTATGAATCCTTTATCAGGTTCACGAGTCTAATCAGGCCCTTCCTTCAAGGCGTACAATCAGGCGCCAATTAGTCCTCTATGCCCGTCCCTCAGCAGGTCATTGACCGTCTTGACCGGGTTGAAGGTGGAAAGAGGAACCTCCACAAACAGGGTGTTCCAGTTGTGCATCGCGCCATTCCAAAGACCCGGATGTTCGAGCGCTTTCAGCTTCCTGCCCTTGTATGTCTTTTCACTGATGAAATATCTCTCCTGATTGACAAATTCCAGCAGATTGAACTTCTCGTTCTTATGGTCTCTGATGAAGCAGACCAGGTTCACCGGATTGAAAAACCGGGACTGATTCAGTATCTGCAGCTTCTCTTCATCGTTTACGTCAATTTCCGACCTCTCACAGATCTGCAGATCAGTATAGTCTCCGTTGTCCACAACAAAGGGGCCGCCACCCGGTTCGCCCTGGTTCTTGACCATGCCGCAAACCCTTAGTGGTCTGTTAAGGAAGGCGAGCGCCCTGTCTTTGGTTATTTCGGTTTTGCTGACGATATTCAGAGTGTCCTCCATGAACCTGATGATTTCATCCAGGTCATAGTCGTCAGCCAGCAGGTCCAGAATGTAGCTGTCGATCTGCTGTTTGACTTCATATCCGGCAGATGCCAGCATTTTCTTGGCGTCTATGGTGTCCTCCACATATTCCTTGTGGCACACATTGTCAATGTTCTTGATGAAAATGATGTCCCCATCCAGATCATTCAGATTTTCGATTAGAGAACCATGTCCGCCGGCCCTATACAGCACCTCTCCGTTTTCATCCAGAAAAGGCTTGTTCTCCATATCGACGGCCAATGTATCCGTCAGTCTGTTCTGAAAGGAATGCGAAATATCAATATGGTCTTTTCCATGCAGGGCTCTGCCGACATAGCTTGTAAAGAGCTCTTCGTGGTGTTCCGAAATCGTGAAATGCAATTTGACAGAATCTTTGCCTACATATCGTTCGCCTTCATAGATATGCTCGTCGATGGGTGTCCTTGAATGGCCGTCATAGGCATGCATCTTGACCAGAGCTTTCGGCAGGTTTCCGTAGTTCATTTATTCCTCAGAATCATTTCTATCAGTTCGATTCTGCCTTCTTCGCTTTCCTTGTCGATGTCACCGGAATCCAGGTGCGTTTCCATGTCACGATAGAATGGAAACTGCTCCAAATTCTCGAAGAAATCCACTACGGAATCGGTTTCTGTTCTATCCTCCAGGTACTGATACAAATCCTTGAACATTCTGGTGGCAGCGCCGCTGGCCGGAACGAACTTCACACATTCCAGATCCATGTAGTCATCGCTGACCTTGTCGACCGCCGTTAACTCGTTAGCCGTAACAGCGGAAATGATATTAACGTACTGTGTGCCTCTTTCAAATTTTCCAATAAACTTTTCCATAACAATCCCCTCATTGATCATCATTGACGTTTAGTTGTAAAAAAATCCTATATCAGACTAAGTCTGTTGTCCTACTCTCCCTCAATTTGAATCGTTTAATGCAATATGTTAATGATGATCATCAAAATGATGTTTCATCGGATACCCGTTTCATTGATTTTCTGTAACACTTCACTGCTTTCCATAACTGGTAAAGCACCAGGCCTGCAGCAGCACCCGAGCTGTCTATCAGCACATCCTGCCAGCGGGCGTCCCTGCCGGGAACAAAGCTCTGGTGGAGTTCATCTGAAAAGGCAGACAGAATACAGATAGATATGCCTGCAAAAAAAGCCCTCTTCCTTGACATACCTGTGTCTGCAAGGGCAGACATTACAGCCATCCCCAGTGACAGATACAGGGCGAAGTGGGCCATCTTCCTGACAATAAGATTCAGTTCAATCATGTTTCTTCCGGTCGTTTGGCTCATGACATTCGTATTTGCAGCGATCTCGTGCGTCAACTCACCGCTCAGGTGGTTCGATACGGATCCGGACTGAGCAGAAAATCCGAAAATAACGACCAGGCAAATAACCGCCGGCAACCATGCTATCCATTTACTCATTGTCTTCCCCTTGCCTGTCGTCCTGCCATGCTTCCATCAGATCCCTGAATGCCTGCATGTTCCTTATATTGTCGAAATCCTTGTCTTCCTTAGCTCTGGCAATCCTGTCTTCGCGAAGTTCAAAGGACCTCTCC
Source organism: Vallitaleaceae bacterium (assembly GCA_963677915.2). Classification (GTDB taxonomy): domain Bacteria; phylum Bacillota; class Clostridia; order Lachnospirales; family Vallitaleaceae. Next base: position 114,238 of record CAXXGE010000041.1, read on the forward strand.
AGATAGTGCAGGCACTCGTCAAGATTGCTGTAGTTTTCATCGGTGCCGTACAGCAGCGAAATCGTGCAGGCCAGGTTGTAGTAGCAGTAAGCCAGCTGTTTGGCATCCTCTGTCGCACCGTCGAGCAGCGTCCCCGCATAGAACAGGGCTGCTGCGTATTCATATTCGCCGTTGCTGTAATAATACATGCCCGCATCATTCAAGGATTCTACGTCTTCTGCATCCACTGTTATATGACTGTCATTTACAGCTTCTTCAAAAGAAATGAATCTGATATGCTCATCCGGCTGACTTATGAAAGTGTCCTGGACCTGTTGCACTGTCTCGATAGGGATCGGATCCGATTGCAGCGACATTTCGCCTGCCGCAGCGTCAGGCAATGGCTCGGTCTCGGCCATATCTTCCAGGGCAACCTCGATGGCAACGCCCTTGTCCCGGGACATGAGAGGTATCAATATGCTGATGCCCATGACAAGCAACAAGCCTACTATGGGTATTATTATATGCATCCTGTTATTCATCCTGGACCACTTCCTTACTGCTTGGAATCACTATAACTCTCTGTATCATCAATTGTCAGAATTGTCAGGGGTCTGACCCCTATCTCGTCTATTGCCGCCTTATATCATCAATGTTTATCTTTGCCCGTTCGTCCATATCCGCCAAGGTTCTAGCGACGCGCAGCATCCTTGTGTACCGGCGTGCACTGAGATCTCCTGCATGCCGGGTTTCTTTTAGGAAATCAAGGGATTCCGCATCGAGTTCACAGTATTCCTTCAACTGTCCGGCATTCATCTGGGCGTTGCAATGGATGTCAGGGAAATCAGCGAAACGGTGGCGCTGAATTTTTCTGGCGCTCTCCACCCTTTCCTTCAGGATACAGGACTGTTCGTTGTAGGAAAGCTTCCCTTCGCCTAGAAAATCTACCGGTTTGACATGCTCTATGATGTCGATCCGATCCATGATAGGGCCTGACAGCTTTTGCCGGTATTTCCTGACTTGAGTTTCCGTGCAGGTACATCGCGGCGACCCATGGTAACCGCATGGGCAAGGATTCATAGCTCCCACCAGCATAAAGTTGGCCGGATAGGTGTTTACGTCGTTGACTCTAGTAATCTGAACCCTTTTATCCTCCATGGGCTGCCTTAGTGAATCGATTGTCCTGCGGGAGTATTCGGGCATTTCGTCCAGAAACAGGACGCCATTATGGGCAAGAGATATTTCTCCCGGCATAGCGTTGCGTCCGCCGCCGATCAGAGCATTCAGCGAAGCACTATGGTGAGGTGCCCTGAAAGGCCTCTCCGTAATCAGGTTGCCTTTGTTCACCAGAAGGCCGGCGATACTGTATATTTTTGTCACTTCCAGTGCTTCGGCGGAGCTCATGTCCGGCAGAATCGTCGGCAGTCTTGAAGCTATCATGGACTTGCCGCAGCCCGGTTCTCCAATCAGCAGAAGATTGTGGCCTCCAGCTGCAGCGATTACCGCTTTTTCGACAACTTCCTGCTGTCCCAGCACATCCGAAAAGCACATATTTGATTCATTGACACGCAACGGCTGGACCAAGCCGCTATCTTCGTGATAGGGGGCACGACCCTCGCCGGTCATAAGATCGATGACTTCCTTAAGGGTATCGAATCCCATAACGCATATATCATCAACCAATGCCGCTTCCTGCATGTTCGCCCTCGGTACTATGATATTGCAGATTCCTGCTTCCTTCGCCGCCACTACAAGTGGCAGGATGCCCTTGCACGTCCGTAGTTTCCCATCAAGCCCAAGCTCCCCAAAGAAAGCGCAATATTCGATTCTGGAACTGATCAGCTTTTCATCTTGAACCAGAAGGCCTAAAGCCATTGGCAAGTCGAAATGAGTGCCTGTTTTCTTGACATCCGATGGCGCCAAGTTGAATACTATTTTCCCTTTATACACATCAATACTCAAATGCTCGATAGCGGCCCGAATCCGTTCTCCCGCCTCTTTGATTGCCTGGTCGGCCAGACCGATCATCATCATCGAAGGCTTGCCGGGGGACGTGTTAATCTCAATATCAACCGGGTAGGCATCCACACCTTTGAGGGCGAAGCTTTTAATTATTGTTGACATGACTTACCCGCCTCCACATATTGCTTATAGAGTGCCGCCTTATCCCCGTTGAAATATTTGAGGATCCTGTCTTTGTCCACCACTATGTTTCCTTGGCTTGCTTCACCGATATATTCCCCGTAACTGCTCCAAGGATACCGGGCAGGCGTAATCACCATATTGGCCCTTACAGGATTGAGATGGATATAGCGGCTCACTTCCAACCTATAGGCATCATCTTCAACAATTTCATCTGTGTAACGACCTTGAAACAGGTGCCCAACCAAGCCATACTTCTTGTTGAAATATATGGAATAATTACTGTGGGCATACTGAATGATACGCCAATGTTCATCTTCAATTGTTTCAATCAGTAAATGGACATGGTTGGTCATCAGGCAATACCCCATTAAAAAGAACGGATAACGGCTCTTGGCAATAGTAAGAATTCTGAGATAAGCTTCATAGTCTTCTTCCTCCCGAAAAATATCACCTCTTCGATTGCCTCTGTTCATTATGTGGTACTCCGCTCCCGGATACCAAATACGCTTTTTTCTACTAATATAGACCATCCCCTCTCGCAATAGATATCCTCTATCATGTCATAGGAAGGGCTTCTTTTCAATGATTAATTATATTTTTTTAATTGTTATTATACATTTTTACTTATCTGGTAATACCTGTCAATCGGCGTCCTCCACCTAGGGCTTGCCGTTCCATCCTTTTCTCTACATCACCTATCATTGTCAGAATTGTTCTCAATTTATCAGAATTATCAGGGGTCAGGCGCTTTTGTAGCCTTGTATTTGTCGATCTTTGATTCATACACCGCCCGTTGATATTTCGGTGGTTCGGATAATGCCAGTAACTTCTTAACTGTATTTCTAGCTATTCCCTGAATTTCAGCTGTAGCACGTTTGGACTTTGTCTGCTTGTACACTTTCTGTACCGCTGCCCAGTCTTCCAAATTTTTCACCTCTTCTTCCTCCTTCCTGCATGCAAACCATGCAGGAAGAATTATAATTGCCCTTCAGAGGTGGGTCAATTCACAGTGTTAAATTATCATGGTACAGTGCAAACCAGAACCAAGACAGCTTACTCGTTATCCCTAAGGGTGGGTCAATTTTCAGCGTTAATCCCGGGTCAATTTTAAGTATAAATCAACAACAGGCACTCTTGTCGTGTGATTCTATATCGTGGTATAATTAGGCCATAAAGGAGTGATTATTATGCCCCATATTATCCCAATTAGAGATTTAAAAAATACCAGCGAGATATCCAACATGTGTCATACATCAAAAGAACCCATATATGTGACTAAGAATGGATACGGCGATATGGTTATCATGAGTATGGAAACATATCAAGAAAAACTATACATGCTTGAAGTATATGAAAAGTTAATGTCAGCCGAAGAGCAACTCAAAGAAGGCAACGTTCTCGATGGAGATGCTTCTTTAAAGAGCATTAGAGAAAAACACAATGTATAAGTTGATTGTTACCGAACTTGCACATGAGGATCTTGATGAGATTGTGTCATATATTGCCGTCAATCTTTCCAATAAGATTGCAGCTGCAAGTTTCCTCGACGAAGTTGAAAAATGCTACTCATATCTCAAATCCAATCCATGGATATATGAGAAATGTTTGAACTCGCATTTGGAAAAAGAAGGCTATCGGCGAGTGCCCATTAAAAACTATCTACTCATCTATAAAATAGAAGAAGAGATCAAAACTGTATCAGTAATGCGATTTTTCTATGGAGCACAGGATTACTTGAACTTAATATAGACGCTTCATCTTTAAGAACCTCTTCGCTGGGGTTCTTTTTCTATGTTCCATTGTGTAGTAAGCTATTATTTCTACCTTCTGGCTTGTGTCAATTATTCGTTAAATTGCTTTTCAACACCCCGGTCAGATTGTCAGAATAATCCCCAAGTTATCTGGTGTCAGGCATCGTTTTCCGATAAAACCATACCGCTACTCCTAACCGGTAAAGTATTATGCCGGCAAATGCACCCAAGCTGTCTATCAGTACATCCTGCCAGCGTGCGTCCCTGCCGGGAATAAGCATCTGGTGCAACTCATCTGAGAATGCAAACAGAATGCAAAGAAGCAGACCGGCAATCACAGACCTACTCATCACGACGCCGCTGACTGTCAATGCATTTATAATCGTCAGTCCGAGCAGGAAGTACAACGCGAAATGGGCAACCTTCCTGACTATGAAGTTCAGATTGACGATGTTGACAGCATCCCTCTGACCGTCATCTCTGCTCAAGACGATTTCCTGTGTCAGTTCTTTGCTCAGGTCGTTGGATACCTCGCCGCTCTGGGATGAGAAAGCGAATATCACGACCATGCACAGGATCACCGGCAGCCATACGAATAATTTTCTTGTCATCATGAATTCAATCATCTAATCATTCCCAACTTAACAAATCACTTGTATCGTCCTTAACTCTAAATCACCTATCATTGTCAGAATAGTCCCGAAGTTGACTGGTGACAGGTACCGTTTGCCGAGGTAGTGTGGTAAAGCGCGCGCGAGGCTTACTTTGACCATCATGAGACAGGTGGTCAAAGTCTAACTTCAGTCCAAGATAATACTCGGCAAACTCATCGACATCGATAGGTTGAGGATTTTCAATCAGCTCAGGTTTAAAATCCTTGACGAAAGCTTCAGCATGGGCATCTATTTCCATGTCCCTTATAACAGGAACACCGCCGGCTCTTATTCTAAAGCTTGGATTATACATGTAGTCATTTCTCCTTCCGGCTTTTCAGCTCATCAACTAGCACTTGCCATTCTTTTTCACCGGCACCAACTTCCTTTGCCAGGCGTAGGGCAGCCAGCACATAGCTGCGGTCCATAATGTAGTCCGGGATATCCTTTGGCACCATCGTATCAACACGCTTGCTAGCCTGTGCAGCTTTGTCATACATGATGAAGGTGTCTTCCTGATTGAGATGCAGTGCCAATGCAAGCTGCTCAAGTTTATCAAGAGTCAATGGACTGCGTCTGTCTTTTTCCACTTCGCTATAAAACGGCGGAGAAACGCCAATATCAAACGCCGTACTGCGAAGAGTCTTCCCTCGTTCTTTTCGCTTTGTTTCAATATACTTTCCAAAAGTCATCTCTTCGTATTTGTCCATAGACCTCGATCCTATTCTTTGTGATAAGTTGACAGCTCCATAACAGTAATAAAAAATATGATTCTTAACTGTTAGGCTTACAATTAATGGGGCTTGAAAAAACTACGTATCACCTTAACATGATACGTATTCATTTGCTCGGGAAAGAGCCTAGATTTATTATATGCGAACATTTGTTTGGTGTCAATATTTTAATTGTCTGTGAACTTCCAGAAAAAGTAGACCTAAACAGCATGCATCGAACAGGATATTCTACGATGCATGCTGTTTGATGGTTAATACTCTTCTTCTGACCCGACTGTTCCGGTTGTGATTATATATCGCATAATATCATCATATGAACGATCACTTTTTGCGATTGCAGTCATGATTTCTTCCGCTCGAATTGCGTCTCTTTTATCTAAAAGTTTCTTCAAGAGCGCCGTAGCTGTGTCATACTTTTTCTTCGCCTTGACAACATCTTCTTGAGCTTTTTCGATTTTTTGTTCCAACAATTCCTTCCCTGTAGTTCTGGCCATTCCCATTCTCCTATCTCTTTAACTGACTGGTTTTTAAAATATTGCTGATCTCTGTGGCTTTATGTTTTACATTAATCTCATCGATTCCAAATGCTTTAAGTATTGTCTTCTGCCTTGCTGTCACCGCATGGTCCAACCTATAGATATTATCTGTCTGCCTTGACATCTCTATTTTTTCAAGCTCCCTGATTGCCGCAGGAACAGTCATATAATTCGGCTTTTTCCCCATATCTCTCATCGCTTCCATTAAACCTGTGTACATTTTGTTTCTAATGACTAATGCAATAAATTCAATGAAAATTTTAGCAGCTGCCGATTCGTTCGTGTGAACACGGATGCTCTTGTTTCCTAGATAGGATTTATCTCCGGAAAACAGCTTCTCTGATCCGTCGCGACTCTTATACAAATGAATCGCTTCCTTTGCTGTCATTTTGTCAGAAGTCACAATGACAAAATAGCCGCATAGGTCGATTTCCCTTTCTGTAACGTCTGTGCGTTCTTCCGGATATATAAACATTTTGCTTGCTTCATCATAATGCATATTAAAATATTTCTGAAAGGATGGTCCAAAATCAATCTCTTCATTCACGTGCTCCATGAGATACGTTTTCATCTTCCTAATCTTGTTTTCAAACACCGTGCGCTCAGCAGCTTCTTTCGTCACACTATGATAAATGTGGAAATACCGTTCTTTTTTATCTGTTTCATAGAGCCTGGCCTTCACTGTCTTTCCATAGACGCCATAGTCATTCATATCGCAGGATCGCTTCTTTTCGAAGCTTCCGTGATGCTCTAAAACCAGATTGTTCACGAAAGAGGCCATTCCTTTTACCATAATGACAAAACCATAACCAAGGGAATCCATGTGTTCTATGTTGCTCTTGCTGAAGTAACCCCTGTCCAAAATAAAGCTTATCTTCTGGTACCCATAGCCTTTTGCTTTATTCAGCATGATTCGCAATTGCGAGACATCTACTATGCTTCCGGGATACTTTTCGTAAAACAAAGGCTCTCTGTTGTTGATGTCATAAGCGATTGCATAATTAAAAACAGGACTGCCGGTATCGACTTTCGGGTTTCCGTATTCCAGCATTTCAATGTCGCCAGCCTGACAATTTTTGTTTGTAGAATCATAGGATATATATATTTTTTCTCTATGATTGCGACTTCCATTCCATTCATTCAAGAATCCCGCGCTTTGGTCCGTTGTAATCGAATGCAGAAAAGCTGATACGGTTGAATCGCTGTATATTTTCATACTTTTTGTGTAAAGCGGGTGATTATAGGCATAGTCAGGGTAATACTGTCCCGCATTGTTTTCCGTGATGATCGAATAGATGGCCAGATCAAGGAAGAGGCCCAAATCCCTATCCTTGAAATACATGCCAAGTATTTCCTCAAGTTTATACTCCCGGATAATCTTATGAATCACAATATATGCCCCTATTCGAAGACAGCTGCTTCTGTCGGTTCTGCTTTCGCTCAGCGGCAAATCCGCTCCCGGAAAATAGGTCAAAAAACTTTGGTTTGGCTGCATCATTGTATCATCCGCTTTTGACTGCTTCCCGATAGTCACTCTCTTCGGGAATGTATACTTGCGTTCGGGATCATATATTCTGTCATATTCATATTTTATATAGGTGATATCGCCTCTTTTTTCGCGTAGAATTTTGCCTGGTGCTTCTGGAATTTTCACTAAAAAATCAAGATACATAAGCCCTCCCATTTAGGTCTATATAGACCTAAATATAGTATAGCATAACGCCCGTATTTCTGCAAGAAAAACCGCGGAAATACGGGCTCTATAGGATTTTTTTGAGATATATTTTTTCTTTAGGTCTAGAAATTATTGGAAGTTCACATTGTCTTTTGGGTGGGGTAACCCTAGGTGCCCGCTTATCTCCTGTGACGACTGAACAGGTTGACCACCAATAGAAGCAGAACTGCCCCAATAATTGCAATCACAAAACTGTTCAGACTAAATCCGTCATATGTACCAATACCGATCATAGTAGATATCCATCCACCAATCAATGCGCCGACTAAGCCAACTATAATGTTTTTCAGCAAACCCATACGGGCGTTGTTCCCGGTTATGATACTGGCAACCCAGCCGACTACTGCGCCGAAAATAATCCACCATAAAATCCACATACATAGACATCCTTTCAGTGACTCATCACCATTCTACTCGAACCAGCCAAAAATGGGTGTAGATCCGTTTGATTTCTATCGGAATTTGATTACAATAATATAATGACACAGCTGATACATACTTAACCAGGTCTTTCAACACCCATCTTCCATCGACACCAGTCGAAACAATTTATCATTTTCTGCCTCGTAGCAATTGAAGTATAATCATAATAGCTGCTATTATCAAAAGAATGTGTATAAATCCGCCGCCGAAAGAAGTAATAAAGCCCAGAAGCCATAAGACTATAATTATAACTGCGATTGTCCACAACATATTAATCACCTTTCCTTCTATTATTTTTGTTGCCAATTTTGTTCTCTGGATAATCAGTTTCAGAACAATTAAAATCAAATTTGATCACTTGTGAAACAGTAGCAAACCACCAGCAACGATAGCTATAATGCTCATAATATTTGCAGGAATTGGAATGCTTGTCATCTGCGTTAGTCCGATTAGAATAAGCCAGATACCCAGCAATACCATTCCTAAATTCTTTGGCAGTTTCATTTCTCTCACCCCCACCTCGATTACGATTCATTACTATTAATATGTCTAACAACTGTGGGAAAGTAATAATATACATAGCCTAAGACTGATTTTATCCCTCGCACATTATTCACTATCATTCTCGGTACTAACTTGTGCTAAAACTTCAGACACCAACTCCCGGTATGTATCATCCACTCTAAAATTGTCCTTTTCCCACGGATTATTTGGATATTCATATAGTATTACCTGTCTTAAATGAGGCTTCGTGCATAGTTGTGGGTAAATCTTCTGCTTTTCGGATTGATTTACACTAAATCTCAGCCTATTACTCAGCGGCAGTCAAGGGCGAGCGCAGCTCGTTCATCTTGACCCTTGACAGCCTCATTTCACCAAGAACCTAGATATTGGTCAGCAGTTTATAGCTGCTGACCTGGCGCCGCCGAGGTCGGGGTTTGGGGCAGAGCCTCAAATAAAAAACAATTGAAAAACCATCTGTGTTCCTTTATTGTATTAGTGCCTAAACTCATACAGGAAGGAATTATCACAGATGGCTTCAGCTAATACTTTATGCAAAAACTTATTAAATGTCAATGACGTTGTGATTGTAAACCATGATTTTTTCACTGACTCTGATGGTGTCAAACACCTAAGGATCAAAGCACGCCCTAAAAAATGGAAGCAGAACATCTGCCCAATTTGCGGCCAAAAGTGTCCTGGCTACGATCAAGCTTCTACAATCGGCAAGATCTGGAGAGGTTTGGACTGGGGCGGCATCATTGTTGAGATTGAATGCCCGACAAACCGTATCAAGTGCCCCGAACACGGTGTTGTGACTGCTGATGTTCCATGGGCATACCCGGGAAGCAACTTCACGAAGGACTTTGATCTCACTGCCGCTTGGCTTGCGACCTATCTTCCCCGAAGCACTGTCTCCGATTATATGCGTATTGATTGGGCTACCGTCGGCAGATGCATCACCAGGACCCTGAATGATATCGAACCGGAGCGTTCCAGAAGACTCAATGGACTGGTCAATATCGGCATCGACGAGACCAGCTACAAAAAGGGACACAAATATATCACCATTGTTGTCAACCACGATACGAACACCGTCGTATGGGCTGCAAAAGGTCATGGAAAAACTGTACTGGAACAATTCTATCGCAGCCTGACACCGGAACAGCTGTCTTCAATCAAAGTCGTTACCGGTGATGGAGCCAAGTGGATCACCGAGTGTGTCAACGAATTCACACCCGAATGTGAGCGGTGTGTCGATCCGTTCCATGTTGTCGAATGGGCCATGTCGGCTCTTGATGAAGTCAGGCGCGATGCTTGGAGAGACGCATACACGGCCGCTCAAGACATCGCCAAAGAACATCCCAGAAAGCCAGGACGCCCCAAAACGGACGATCCGATTTCTGCTAAAGTGACTGAATCAAAAACCAGAGCAACAGAAATCAAAACGTCCACTTTCGCACTGGGAAAAGCACCCGAGAATCTCACAGAGAATCAGCGGTTGAAGGTGGAAATGATTGCAGCTACCAATCCACGTCTTTACAGAGCCTATCTGATGAAGGAAAAACTTCGGTTGCTACTTAAGATAAAGGACCTTAACGAAGCAGAGACTGAACTGAAAAAATGGCTTTGGTGGGCAAGTCACAGTCGTATACCGGCATTCATTGAGCTGAACAAAAAAATCCGGCGGCACAAAGAACACATATTAAACACGATTCGCCTCGGAATGAGCAATGCAAGAATCGAGGCTATCAACAACAAGATAAAGCTGATTGTGCGGAAAGCATATGGCTTCAGGAATATTCAAAATATGCTGGATATGGTCTATCTGGTTTGCTCTGATTTGGTGATACCACTACCTAATCGGAAGTCTAAACCGGCTCAACCGGCATAAACACTGGATCTACAGGGAAAACTCACCCACAGGTATCCACGAAGAGCCTCTTAAATAGTCCTTTTTCTTTTGACCTAACTGATTGGAAATTAGCGCTATGAAAAGTCCCGCTTGCTTTGCATCATTACCACCTAATACGCCTCCTACTTCCATGAATTTCTTCTTAAGTTCTTCACGAGTGACAACTCCTTCACTTTCAAGCAGCAAAGGTAGCATCAGTTGTCTAATGCGTCTACTTGACCAAAGATCCGCTTCCAGATATTTAACCAACAGTTCTATGAGTTTTTCTTCTTTATAATTTCCTCTTTCATCCGACATTTCTATTTTATATTTTTTCTTATTTACTTTTTCCTTTTCAATTTCTTCGGGGATAATCGCTATTCTTGATATGAGTTCATTTCCAGAACTTGTTTTGATATATTTTAAAACAACCGCGTTGATTGCTAAATCATATTTTTCACTAAGCCACTCAATCATCCTTATTAGCGAACCATCAATTGAAAATCCTACCAACAGAATTCTTTGAGTGTCATTTATGATGAAGTTCTCTATATCTATCTCTTCAAAGCTTTCAGCAATGAAGTCATCTAAAGACTGTCCAGTATAATTAGTACATACTTCACTAATTCTATCTGAATCCCAACCGTCCAAATCGGAAGCATAATCTATCGCCTGTGCTAATGCAACTCTTGCTAATCTATCTCTTTTTAATTCAATTACAACAAGGTTCCCTTTACTATCAATACCAAGATAATCCAAAGGACCAGATGATGTATAAACTTGTTCTCCTATAATTCTAATGTCATCACCTAGAATTTTTATTTCTGTTTTTAGCCATTGTTCAAGATCATCTTTTTCTTTTCTACCATGATCAGCAAGTGTTGTGTTGATTTCCTTCAATTGTCCATCAACTATTTCCCATATAATAAGTTTATGGGTAATCATTACATAAGTCAATATGGATATGCGTATTTTTCTGATTGATTTACTCGCATTCAAACGAAGCAAAACATGTTGGTATAAAGCAGATGAAGTATTCATTGAATTACCATTGAACTCAATGTCAAAGTTATCTGAATTGCCGGGTGTCTAAGACAATTGACTTATAACTTTTTCTCTATGCTTTTCCAATAACGGTCGCTCTTCTTCAGTATAGACCAGGCCATACCTCTGGCAGATTCCAGAAATATCCAGAAAATCCATCAAAGGTTCATTGCATTCAATACAATAGTACAGATCAAAATCCATTGTTCTTTCTCCCTTTTGATTATTTCTGTCAGATGCAGATGCCAAATGTCAAAATTATCGGAATGTCCCGAATTTATCTGGTGTCAGGCATCGTTTTCCGATAAAACCATACCGCTACTCCTAACCGGTAAAGTATTATGCCGGGAATAAGCATCTGGTGCAACTCATCTGAGAATGCAAACAGAATGCAAAGAAGCAGACCGGCAATCACAGAACTACTCATCACGACGCAGCTGACTGTCAATGCATTTATAATCGTCAGGCCGAGCAGGAAGTACAACGCGAAATGGGCAACCTTCCTGACTATGAACTTCAGATTGACGATGTTGACAGCATCCCTCTGACCGTCATCTCTGCTCACGACGATTTCCTGTGTCAGTTCTTTGCTCAGGTCGTTGGATACCTCGCCGGACGATTTGATATCGTTCGGTATCGAGCGGACGGTATTATTGGTTGCGTCGTGCCTGATAACCCGTCGCAGGACCATTTCCTACCTTAATAATCCAACCCAAATCACGAAGTCTGTTAATCAACTCTATCGTTTGGGATTTCTCCAATTCTATTTCCTTTTGGATATCAGCTCTCTTAATCATAGGTTTCTGAACAATCAAATCATAGACAATCTTCTCTTTGCCGTATCTATTCAGTCAGCCTCAAATAGCAACCTATAATCGTCGCCTTCAAGAGCTGCTTTAATTGCTTCATGTGTATTGATGCCATGTTTCTTGGCTGTTCCAAGATATGACTTTATCGTCATGAATGTGTCTGCACCTTTTAACGTTCTGAAGCAGCCACTGACTTTTGCTTTGATTTTTATCATCCGAATACTTTGCTCTGCAATGTTGTTCGTAAAGGGAACATTGAAATCATGAATAAATTGGCAGACTTCTCCCTTGTGGTCGATTAACCTATCGATGAGGGCAAGAACGGTACCTTTTTTGATTCGTCCTTTCTTTCCAGGAACTCTCTCAGGAGTTGGATTCTGCTCCTTTGCCACTGCCATTATCCGGTCGTATTCATCACTGAATTTACGGCTATGATAATAGCTGATTGAGGTTTTCCTTTTTTCCATAGCTTTGTTCTTCGCTTTGTTCATCTTCAGCAGCAGCTTTTGGAAAGCTTCCGGCCACTCTTTTTGCTCCTTATGGTGGTCAATAACCCCATTTAACTCTCGGAGCAAGTGAGCTGCACACACGGCATGTTGGAGATTATACATCCAGTAGGAAGCCCAAAAGTCATGGATTATCAGCCCATCGAAATCAGGAAGAAAGCCTATGGCATCCATACCTTCTTTGCCTCGCTTTTTGTTTATCCCGAGATAGGTATAGTCCTTATCACAGGCACTATGGACCCAGTGAAGACTTCCTGCTGTACGCAGACCGGTTTCATCACAATGGATAACCGATTTGTTAAGCAATGCAGTTCGAATACTCTCAACCGTGTCTTCCACTTTATTGGCAAACCTGCTGACCATGGCATTGACGGTTCCGACACTGATCGGCAACCCCAATACAGAGGACAAGATATCATGTGTCCGTTGCACGCCCACCATCCCTTCGGTGTTGAGAGCTATAGCAAGTGCTTGGACGTTGGTGCCGTATTGCATGCTCGAGTTGATTGAATCCGGAAATTCACCACTGATGACTTGATGTTTCTCAAGTGGACATACATACGATTCTGTGTAATGGGGAACTATGGTTGTTTTTATTTCGACATCAATAACGTTCCTGATGGCAGACCGGCCGCAGCTCACACATTCATTCTCATAAGGACAGCCTTTACAGGCTTTGGGTCTGTGTACTATCGGGTCATCAGAGGTTGCCATCAGCGTGAGTCCGCTGCCTTTATGACCTTTTTGCCCACCGGGTTTTCTGCCGGAAGGTTTCCGAAGACTTTTGGGGCTTGGCTTGGCAAGGCCATCAGAAGACGGCGGCTTGGAACTGTTTTTGGAATTCTTGCCTATTTGCTCTTTCAAAGATTCAATGGTTTTCACCAGTTGGGCAATCGTGTGGTTCAATTCCTCATTGGTTTGAACCTGCTTCTCAGAAGAAGCAGCCATTGCTTCCAGGGTTTTTGACATGGTATCAATGGTCTTGCTCATAGATGCAATTTGCTGTTTTTGTTCTTCGTTTTCTTTGAGTAATTCTTCGTGAGTCACAGGTTCACCTTCTCTCGTTTTCTCTACTAATATTATAGTGAAAACGGCAGGCAAAGGCGAATGTGCCACAAAAGACCTTCGTCATTATGACGTGTTGACAACTCTTGGTTTATTGGAGCAAATCATAAGCCGACCAAGTGGCACATGGAAGTTATCCACTGAAATCAAGGCCAAAGATGATTTATATGCCAATAGTACGATGATTTTGCCAGCCAATAAAAAGTAGAAACTATCAACAGGCAGCAGATGCAGTTAAAACTTTTTCAAATTCAGCGAATGTCACAAAATCAATGGAAAATGCGAGCCGACTGAACAGTTACTCTTTGCCAACCAATGTGGTTGTAATTTCCTTCATATTGCTTTTTCCTTGATTCAATGACTCTTTAACATAAGGCAAGACAACTACTACCGCATTTTCGCTAACAATAAAACCAGGTTTCACTTCCTGATGGATATACTGTTCTTTTATCCTTCTAATACCTGTAGCAAGTTTTTTAATGACCTTCAATCGCAAAAATATATCTGCTATCTTTCTATTTCTTGGCTTTGATAGTCGCCCCTCAATATACTCTTCACGCAACATCCCTATAGGCAAACCACCCGGAGATACAATTTCAATTCTATCTGAATAGATTTCTATTCTAGAATCTACGGCTACAGAATAGTCTCTATGTACCAACATATTGGCAACAGCCTCTCTATAGGCAACATAAGGTACATCTTCTACTGTCTTTCTATAGGCCGATTCAACAATTTCATCTGTATAACGACCTTGAAACAGGTGCCCAACCAAGCCATACTTCTTGTTGAAATATATGGAATAATTACTGTGGGCATACTGAATGATACGCCAATGTTCATCTTCAATTGTTTCAATCAGTAAATGGACGTGGTTGGTCATCAGGCAATACCCAATTAAAAAGAACGGATAACGACTCTTGGCAATAGTAAGATTTCTGAGATAAGCTTCATAGTCTTCTTCCTCCCGAAAAATATCACCTCTTCGATTGCCTCTGTTCATTATGTGGTACTCCGCTCCCGGATACCAAATACGCTTTTTTCTACTAATATAGACCATCCCCTCTCGCAATAGATATCCTCTATCATGTCATAGGAAGGGCTTCTTTTTTACTTATCTGGTAATACCTGTCAATCGGTGTCCTCCTTGTTCGCTCAACAGCGCTTGGATCTCATGCGCCGGCATCGGCCGATAAAAGTAATACCCCTGGACCTCGTCGCATCCTTTCCGCTTGAGGTACTCCAGCTGCACTTCCGTTTCCACACCTTCCGCAATGACACTCAAGCCAAGGCTCTTCGCAAGGCTGATGATGTTGTCGGCTATTGCCCGGTCCTTCGGGGTGCCTTCGATGCCTCGCACGAACTGTATGTCCATTTTCATGCGGTCGATTGGCAGCAATTTCAGCCGGTTCAGAGACGAATATTCTATACCGAAGTCATCAATAGAGACAGAAATGCCCAGCTTCTTGATAGCGTGCAGCGTCTCGACTACATGGTCCGGATTTTTCATGACGATGTTCTCTGTCAATTCCAGCTCCAGGTATTCCGGCTTTAAACCTGATGCCTTAAGGATCCTTTCCACCCGGGAGGCTAGTTTCGGATCGTTGAACTGCCCGACCGACATGTTCACTGCCATTCTGATTGGAGGAAGGCCTATATCCTGCCAGTATTTGTTCTGAGCACAGGCGGTCTTGATGACCCATTCCCCTATTTGATTGATCTGTCCGGTCTTTTCTGCCAAGGGGATAAAAACCCCCGCCGCCAAAAGGCCTTCTTCACTGTGCTTCCATCTCAGAAGCGCCTCGACGCCAACGATATTTCCCGTGCTGATATCAATCTGAGGCTGGTAGTACAGCAGCAGCTCATCCCGTTCGAGGGCACGGTACAGCCTGTTCGTCATTTTCAGTACCCGCTTGACGTTGTCCTTCATCTGGGGCGAGCAGAATTCGTAACGATTCATCCCTTTTTCCTTGGCACTGAACATGGCCACTTCTGCGTTCTTGACAAGTGTTCCGACGTCTTCTCCGTCGACCGGATAGACGGCAACACCGGCATCGGCGCCTATATAGAACTCCTGGCCATTGTAGATGAAAGGCTCTGAGAAAAGGTTCATGACTTTGCCGGCAACCACGGACAGGTCCTTCATGTCCTTCAAACCATTGATCAGCAGGAGGAAGTTGTCGCCTCCGAAACGGGCGACCGTATCGGACTTCCTGAGGTTTCCAGATAACTTATGAGCGATGATTTTTATGAGTTCGTCGCCAACCGTGTGGCCCAGGGAATCGTTGATGTTGCTGAACGAGTCAAGGTTGAGTACAAGGACCCCGATGATTTTTTCATTCCGCTTGGCCAGGTGTATGGCTTGTTCGGTACGGTCGTTGAAAAGCGTACGGTTGGGCAGTCTGGTCAACTGGTCATAGTATGCAAGGAAAGCCTGTTCCTTCTCGGCATCGATTTTCATCAGTGCATTCGACAAGGTATTGGCAGAGATCCCAAGCATATTGATGTGTTCGGCATCCCAGCGTTTCCTGGCCTTGACAGAGTCGAATCCGATGAATCCCCAGGCGACTCCCTTCAGGTAGACAGGCAGGACGACAAGCGACTTGTTCCCCCTGTTCGCATGCTCCTCCCAGTTGAGACAATCGTCATCCTGCGTCGATTCCAGGTCGGGAATATGCAGCGGACCGTTCATCGAAAGCCGTCTCATCAGACAGGCTATTCGGTTCATCGGTATGTCCTGTCTCACGGACATCAACGATTCCGTGCCTTTGCTGCACCACTCATGCGTATTGTTCACTTTGTTGTGCTTAATGTCGCAAAGGAACAGGGACACCCGGTCGACCCCGAAAAAAGTACCGCACTTTTCGAGCATGCTGTTCACTTTGATATCGAGATTTGTGCTGCTTACGTTGATGAAGTCGGCAGATATTCCCCCGATCAGCTTCTGGAGCCGTAACTGTTCGTTGTTGTCCCTGAGCCTGGTCAGGTATATTTTGTTGACATAGAAAGCAAGTACGAAGCCCATGGCCATGAGCCCCAGTCTGGCCATGTGGTCTGCCGGTCTGATCTCTACGACCGCTACGGGCGCCAGCGCCCACACCAGCAGGTAGGTGGAGACAACCGACACACCCAGGATGACCATCATGTTCTGCCTGTTGAACACGGTGAACGCAATGAGCAATATGAACGGGAACGCCCAGACTGTCTTGCCGGCAAGTCCGACAAAGCGCAGGGTAATGAGCGGAATTAAAAGAACGATTAGGGACAGGATGGTTCCGTCCTTAATGCTGTCGGATACGGGAAGGTAACGGACGGCATAAACCAGCACACCAAACAGCGCAAGAATGATACTGGTCGATGCAATGGACTGGATATCAGGGCTTTCAACGAAATACCTGGAAAGAAAGTTAAGCAGGCTTCCCTCGATGAAGGCGATAGCAATGTAGTTGTAAAGCCTGATCCGGGTGCTGCTGTCCAGAATCGAGTCGCTCTCATCGACGGCAGGTATGCTCAGGAAGCCATACCTCTTGACCGAGTAGCTGATTGCGGAAACGGGCAGCAGAATGACGATGGGTGCCATTTGAGGCAGGGTGATGGACAGGTAGACATTGGCGACCAGATCCGTGATTGTACCGACCAACGCCGCAGCTATAAACGAGGACAGTATGAACCGCATCAGCCGCTTCTGGTTTTCTACGACCGACTGCCTGATCCCATGCCAGAGCAGGGCAATGCTCGCAAGTGTGAACGTGGCGTAATAGACGTTGAAAACCCAGTCCCATGCCGTGCCGCCTGCAACGTTGATCCAGCCAAAGGGTGTCCGTTCAAACGCATACAGTGCATGTACCATCTCCCCGGAAAGACTGAACACATACACAGTTACAGCCGCCGGAATGAACAGAAGGGGGTGCAGCCACTTTCTGCCCAGCTTCACGTCCTTTCCCGTCAGGATCAGAAAAAAATACAGCAGGATACTGTATAGGCTCCCCCACCCCAAGGCGGATATGCGGCGCCAAACGAGAACGGATGCCACATCGGGCGCACTGGCAGCGAATGAGAAACCAAGTGACCACAGGGACAACGCAAGACATATGATAAAGAACCACCTGTTCATCCTGGATTTATTATCATGGTGCAGGATGGATACACCAAAATAATTGTAAAGACAAAAAGCGATGAAGAAAGCTACCGATATACCCCTTGAATAATCTCCCATTCAGTTAAACCTCCACGCACAACGTCACCGTCGCTCCGAATACCTAAAAGACTTGTTTGCATACATTTTTTCGTCGACCAGCCGTATGACCTCTTTCGCATCGTATCGGTGATGACGATTCAGTTCAATGATTCCATAACTGAACGTATGTGTATAAGCCTTGATTTCTTGTTCATCATACATTTCCAGCTTTCGCTGAATCCTGCGAATAATCTTTTCCGCGCTGCTCTTGTCGCATTCGGGGAAGATGATCAGGAACTCGTCACCGCCCATACGGTTGACGGCATCGCTTTCCCTGACCGTTCCGACGATGCTTTTAGCCACTTCATTGATTAGTTCATCACCCTCGTTGTGACCATGGATGTCGTTCACCCTTTTCAAACCGTCGACATCGATGTAGCAAACGGATGTCGGCCGTTCCCTCTCACGCACCTTCTCAAGCTCTCTTTCCAGCTTCATCATCCCTGTTCTTCTATTCGGCACGCCTGTCATCGGATCGGTATAGGCGATCGACTTGAGCTTCTCCTTTTGCTGCCGGAGCTTGCTTTCCGTCTCCAGCATATCCGTGATGTCAGAAAAGACAACGACTGAACCGCCGTACTTTTCACTGACGTCCATCATCCTTTTTATCTTGATGGCATATGTCCTGCCGGCACCGTTTACAGGCAGCGTTTTCTGCAGGGTCATTTCATTCATTTCCGTTTTTATGAATGCGTCGATTTCAACCGTGATCCAGCTGAAACGGTCATCGATATCCATATCGCCATAGTATTTGGCACCCGACTTGTCCAGCTCGAGAAAGATGGCCGCCGCCTGGCTGTTGATGTTCTGGATCCTGTTGTCCCTGTCCAGGAGGATGGCCGGATCGTACATGCTTTCGAACACCGTCAGATACTTGTTCTTTTCATTTGTCATCTGCCGGTTTCGTTCCTGGAGCTCCTCAATCATCTGCTTTTCGGACAGGTTCATCCACTCGACAGCGAATCCCAGTTCGATATGGTCGAAATACCTTCTAACATACTGACTGAAATGCTCCTTTTCCTCTGGGGAGAAGCCGCTCTCCTGAACGAGGTCCACATAGGCCTGGCAATAGTACTTCATCAGTCCCAAAAACATACCGATCGCAACGCCCCTGGAACGATGCTTCCTGGCTTCGATTATTCCGAATTCCGCTATTTCGCTATTGGCAAAGTCATCATCCGGTCCCATTTCAGGGATGTCGCCGGTCTTGTCGATGGCCTCGGCAAGCGCCCCTGTAAGGCCGGATATGGACATTCGCCAAGCCTCTTTCAGCGTCGATGTGTATTTCGTGTAGTCATGTTTTTTTGCATAGTCAAGGACCTTCTCCATAAGAACGTCCTCTTTCACCAGAAGCTCCCGCTTCAGCTTTTTCATATCCATGCACTTCACCTCATCATACTTTCTCCCTCAGTCCGTCCGACACCCTGAGGATGTACTCTACAAAGGCCTGCTTGAGGTCCTCGCGTCCCAGGGCATATTCCACTGTCGCCTCCAGGAATCCCTGCTTGTCTCCGACGTCGTAGCGGCGTCCCTCGAAGCTGCAGGCGTACATGGCTTCCGACTTGGCCAGTTCCCTCAAGGCATCCGTCAGCTGGATCTCTCCGCCCTTGCCAGGCTCAGTGCTTTCAAGTGCTTCAAAGATAGTCGGCCTTATGATATAACGTCCGAGGATAGCCACGTTCGAAGGGGCTTCCTCCACCAGAGGTTTCTCAACCAGGTTCCTCACCTTGTAGATGTTGTCCTCTATATGTATACCGTCCACGATGCCGTATTTCGATACATCGTCCATCGCCACTTCCTGAACGCCAAGGATCGTCGTCTTGTATTCGTCATAGGCATCGATTATCTGTTTCAAACAGGGTTTTTCCGAGGCTACAATATCGTCACCCAGCAGTACGGCAAAGGGTTCGTTGCCGATGAAGCTCTTGGCGCAGTATATCGCGTGCCCCAGGCCTTTGGCCTCCTTCTGGCGGATGTAGTGGATGTTTGCCATATTCGAGATGTGCTGCACTTCCCTGAGCAGTTCGTGTTTGTTGCTGCGTTCGAGTTCAAGCTCAAGCTCCACCGACTTGTCGAAATGGTTCTCGATGGACGACTTGTTGCGGCCGGTGATAATCAGGATCTCCTCGATGCCGGACGCCACTGCCTCTTCGATGATATACTGCAGTGTCGGCTTGTCGACGATGGGCAGCATCTCCTTGGGTTGTGCTTTTGTAGCCGGCAGAAATCTGGTCCCCAATCCAGCTGCCGGTATGATCGCTTTACGTACTTTCATGATCTCTCCCTCAATTTTGATTGTTTTATTTTTTTCTGTAATACCATACCGCTTTCGATAGCCGGTAGAGCAGCATGCCGGCCGCAGTACCCGTGCTGTCTATCAGCACATCCTGCCAGCGGGCGTCCCTGCCGGGAACAAAGCTCTGGTGGAGTTCATCTGAAAAGGCAGACAGCATACAGATGGAGATGCCTGCATAAAAAGCCATCTTCCTAGACATACCAGTGCCTGCAAGGGCAGACATAACAGCCATCCCCAGTGACAGATACAGGGCGAAGTGGGCCATCTTCCTGACAATAAGATTCAGTTCGATCATGTTTCTTCCGGTCGTGTGGCTCATGACATTCGTATTTGCGGCGATTTCGTGTGTCAGCTCACCGCTCAGGTGGTTCGATACGGATCCGGTCTGTGCAGAAAATCCGAAAATAACG
This sequence comes from Vallitaleaceae bacterium, assembly GCA_963677915.2. Taxonomy (GTDB): domain Bacteria; phylum Bacillota; class Clostridia; order Lachnospirales; family Vallitaleaceae. The sequence goes on from CAXXGE010000041.1 coordinate 134,956, forward strand.
ACCAGACAAAGAACCGCCGGCAGCCATGCTATCCATTTACTCATTGTCTTCCTCTTGTCGAATGGACTGCCACTCTTCAATCAGATCCTTGAATGCCTGCGTGTTCCTGATGTTGTCGAAATCCCGGTCTTCCTTAGCTCTGGCAATCCTGTCTTCACGAAGTTCAAAGGACCTCTCCAGATAGTGCAGGCACTCGTCAAGGTTGCTGTAATTTTTATCGGTTCCATACAACAATGAGATTGTGCAGGCCAGGTTATAGTAGCAGTAAGCCAGCTGATTGGCATCCTCCGTCGTACCGTCGAGGAGCGTTCCAGCGTAGAACAGGGCTGCTGCAGATTCATATTCACCGTTGCTGTAGTAATACATACCGGCTTCGTTCAAAGATTCTACATCAGCTGCATCGGCTTCGATTTTCCCGTCATTCGTAACTGTCTCAAAAGAAATGAATCTGATATGTTCTGCTGACCTATGAAAGTGTCCTGGACCTGTTGCACTGTCTCGATAGGGATCGGATCCGATTGCAGCGCAAGTTCGCTTGACGCAGCGTCTGGCAATGGATCAGTCTCGGCAATTTCCTCCAGGGAAACCTCGATGGCAACGCCCTTGTCCCGGGACAAGAGAGGAATCAATGCGCTGATGCCCATGACAAGCACCAACCCTACTATGGGTATTATGATGTGAATCTTGTTATTCATCTTGGACCACTTCCTTACTGCTTGGGCTAGTCTCTGGTGAACAAATCCCTTGTATAAACCTTCTCCTCGACGTCCTTAATCTCATCCGACAGCCTGTTTACGACAATCACATCGCTGATCGCCTTGAACTCGTCGAGATTCCTAATAATCCTCGAATTGAAGAACTCTTCCTCTTGCAGCGCAGGTTCATAAAGCACGACTTCTATTCCCTTCGCCTTGACACGTTTCATGACGCCCTGGATGGCAGACTGGCGGAAGTTGTCCGAATCCGTCTTCATCGTCAAACGGTAGATGCCGACCGTCCTGGGATTCCTCTTCAGTATCATATCGGCAATATGGTCTTTTCTTGTTCTATTGGCATCCACAATGGCAGACATGATGTTTTGCGGCACGTCAGCATAGTTGGCCAGCAGCTGTTTGGTATCCTTCGGTAGGCAATAGCCGCCATATCCAAACGACGGATTGTTGTAGTGATCTCCGATTCTGGGGTCCATTCCGACGCCATCAATAATCTGTTTTGTGTTCAGTCCGCGCACTTCCGAGTAGGAGTCCAGTTCGTTGAAATAGGCAACCCGCATAGCAAGATAAGTGTTGGCAAACAGCTTGATGGCTTCAGCTTCCGTCGACCCTGTAAAAAGAAGGGGAACATCCTTCTTTATTGCGCCTTCTGCCAAAAGTCCGGCAAACACTTTGGCTCTTTCTGATTCTTCGCCTACAACGATTCTCGACGGATGAAGGTTATCGTATAAAGCTTTTCCTTCCCTTAAGAATTCCGGCGAGAAGATGATGTTCTCTGTTTCAAACATGGCCTTCACTTTTTCAGTATAGCCTACCGGAACCGTTGATTTAATGATCATCACCGCATCGGAATTGATTGAAAGCACGTTGGTAATCACTGCTTCCACTGATCGGGTATTGAAATAGTTCTTATCCGGGTCATAGTTCGTTGGTGTGGATATTATGACATATTCTGCTTCTTTATAGGCTTCATAATTATCTGTTGTCGCGGTCAGATTCAATTTCTTTTCTCTTAGATATTCTTCAATCTCCCTGTCAATGATCGGCGAGATTCCATTATTGATCATATCGACTTTTTCTTTGATGATATCCAGCGCGATGACTTCGTTATGCTGAGCTAAAAGCACTGCGTTTGACAGTCCCACGTATCCAGTTCCAGCGATTGTGATTTTCATTTTATCTGTTCTCCCCGTAAAATTCTTTATACCACTGAGCAAATTTATCCAGTCCCTCATCAAGAGTGGTGGATGGCTTGAATCCGAAGTCTTTCTCCAGTTCAGATACATCGGCATAAGTCTGGTAGACATCACCCGGCTGCATAGGAAGCAACTCCTTCTCTGCCTCTTTGTCGATGATGCCATATTTCATCAGTTTCTGTTCCAGTGTATTGACGAAGTCCATCAGGCTTTCCGGACGGTTGTTGCCGATGTTGTAGACTTTATACTTTACGCCATCATCATTGGGCTTGGGCGCTTTGTTCATGACGTTGATCACACCGGTGACTATATCATCAATATAGGTGAAATCACGGTACATGTCGCCATGATTAAAGATTTGTATCTTTTCACCTTTGACCAATCTGTTCGTGAATTTGAAATAGGCCATATCGGGTCTACCCGCCGGACCATATACCGTAAAAAAACGAAGGCCGGTGCAAGGAATATCATACAGCTTGGCGTAGGCATGCGCCATCAGTTCATTGGACTTCTTCGTGGCAGCATAGAGGGATACGGGATTGTCGACCTGGTCATCAGTGGAATATGGAACTTTTTTGTTGGATCCGTAAACAGATGAAGACGATGCGTAGACCAGATGTTCAACGGGATGGCTGCGGCACGCTTCAAGTATATTGAAAAAGCCTATGAGGTTGGAATCCACATAAGCCTGCGGGTTATCGATAGAATAGCGCACTCCTGCCTGAGCTGCCAAGTTGACAACGATGTCCGGTTTGTATTCTTCAAAAACAGTTTCTACTGCCTGCTTGTCTGCCAGGTCTCCTTTGATGAACGTAAAATTTTCACAGGATGCTAGCTTAGACAAACGGTATTCCTTCAAACTAATATCATAGTAGTCATTCATATTATCAAAACCTATGATTTTGTTATCTGGAGCCAGGGCATTGGCTAGATTGGATCCAACGAATCCTGCTGCGCCAGTTATTAGAATTGTTTTCATTTTATACTTTCCCCTTTGTATATCAATTGTGAAATACACCAACCGAATAGAACAATCAATTAATAATACCAATAGTATTCAAATCATGATAAGAGAATATTTCTATCTGAAATGGCTCATTTTATACTTGCAAACACATCAGTATATATGGTTTGTCGGTTGCATCTCCCTTTACATTAAACCTGGTTTCGGATTTATACTAATCACTTAAGAATTTCATTTTCATTCTATTTGAAATTCTTTCAATTTTGTTCAAAAAGTATTTATCCTTAAGAACCAAAAGAACACTAAAATATACAGTCACTCCAATAAGAACAATTGTTCCAGTATTTATCATAGTTGCAGGCCAGTTTCTTGCGAACACAAATATAGGTAGAAACATTACAAGTGAAGCAATCAAATATTTATATGAATATTCTGCAATCATCCTAAAACTAGTGTACTCTTTGGTATAATATAAATATCCAACTAGCAAAATTGCTTCTGCTACTACCGAAGCAATTGTTGCCCCCACTGATGCATACAAATAAATCAGTACAGAATTCATTGCTATATTAGTCACAGCTGATATGCCTTGAACTTTATTTCCTTTTGATTGTTGTTTGGTAGGCGTTATTATATTGCTCCCAATACATGACCGTAGACCTCGTAGAATGAACAGCGGACAAAAGACAACAAGCAAAATGATTACTTTTTCATAGCCTTCTCCAAAAAACCACGGTACTAAATTTGCTGCCACTCCTGCCATACCAAACGACATCGGAAACACAAACATTGAAATAAAGCTAACTGAATTGTTAAAGGCTATTTTAAAATCTTTCATATTTTTCTTCGCAAATAATGTCGTCATTCGTGAACGCATAACGACATTATACGAACTAATGACCATTGTAGCCATATTAACCAGTTTATTTGCTTGCTCATAGTAACCATTTTCAGCATTATTATTCTGAATCATACCAAGCATTGCTTTATCCAGAACTGAGTGTATTTGATAAGCAACTGTAGGAATAAAATATATAAATGTAGGACGTACATGTTCTTTTATTGAAGAGATATGTATGTCAGGTTTTTGAATGAATTTTTTTAAACTAATCCACATTGTTGAATTGCCTAATACCTGAGAAAAACATAACAATAGTATATACAAATATAAGTCATCTGGATTCTTTACTAATGCCAGCATCATAATCAAACTTACAACTTTAACTATGATACTTCTTATAGCAACGAATTTAAACTTTTCAATCCCTTGAAAAAACCAACTAATGTCAAGTATAGCCGCAATAAAATATGGTGCTTGTATTAGACAGTAAAATTTGTATTCCTTATATACCAGAGAAAAGACTATGAAAAACGCTAATGAGATGATTAAAGATATCATTTTTACAATGAAAATCTCCCAAAACTTTTTTGAATATTGCTTTTCATAGTCGTTTACTGATGCAATTTCTCTTTGGCCATAAGTTCCAACTCCTAATGAACCAACCATTACAAATGTTGAGACATATGAATATGTATAGCTATATATCCCAATATTTCCAACACCAAGAGTCCTTGAAATATATGGAGTAGTAATTAAAGGCAACAATATATTGACTACTTGAAACATTAAATTATATAAATAATTCTTCTTTACACTATCCCTTTTCATACTTTCAACTTTCTCAATTAGACTATATTCTTTTTCTTCTGGTCCACTTTGAAACTGCAGACCGCTACACATTTATAGCACCGAACACATATCGCAGTATCAATAACAGGATATAAAAAGCCTTCAAGATCTTCACGCATCTCAATAGCATCATGTGGACATATCGCATAACATGCAGAACAACCACAGCACTCTTCTTTATTATTATAAAGTTCAGGCAATTTTTCACTGGCATCAACTGCCATCATATTAACATATAGATTTATCCCATTGTTGTGATTCATATTTTTCATAAACATTATTAGTCCCTATATAATTCAATTCTTAATTTTTAGTTTCTAGTTTTTATCAAAAGTTTGATCTTTCGGATTCCTCTTCTAATAATATTTAATTCTATATACTTATTTACTATCTTGCCGAAAGACATCTTATTGTAATCTTTCCAAAATTCCACCCTCATTTTAGGTTTCTCATAAGATCTAACCAATGGATATTGCATATAATCTTCAATATTAATCAGTTTATATATACAATTTTTTTTTGCCTCATCAAAGAAAGTTTTCCCCTTCTCATTATTGATTATAACCAATGATACTCCTTTGTTATCATAAAACTCTGGATTAGCCTCTTTTACTCCCCATGCATCACCAATGGTGATATCACCTGGATGTTCTACACTTTTATAAGGGCACTTAAAGCATGCCGGACGTAAAATATTATGGTCCGCAAAGAGGTGAGTGAATATTTTGCTATCATATTCTATACCATCAATCCATAAAGTCTCATAGTGTGCCGACCATCCATATTTCGATTTATTAATAAATTCCACCTTTGTAACTTTACCATTATACCGCTTTTCTGAGTATCTCAAATAGTCTAGCCAAACTTTGGGGGAAGGTACACCATGACAAATAATATCAATACAGATTAGCATTCCTGAATCTAGTCCTTTGCAGAATGACTTAAGTCCAGCTATTTGACAAGATGTCCCTGAAAACAATACACTCTTACCTTCTTTTAGGTCGTTACGAGCTTTTCTGAATGTCTGTTTCAAATCGCTTTGTATATATTTTGATTTTCTAAAACTATTTCTTTCTGCTTTGGTAGTTGCCCTATCATGAATGGCTTCAAATTCATCTGTAAGCCTACAGCCATAAACAATACCGTTCATGTCTAACATATAATCACTGAGCGCAGTGAATATTCCTCCAGAGCGTGACTTGTCCCTAATACTATCATCTGCATGTTTTGCAATAAAAACTGTTGGTAACATATCAATTCTCCCTAACTACATTACACGCAATTTAATTGCTTATTATTACATTTCCAAAATATTCTTTTGTTCGTTTTCTCTCTTTTTGAATTATTCTATTTATCATCTGATAATCTGGCTTGCAATTAATTCTTTCATCCATCAGCTTATACAATTTCTCCCCATCCTTTTCATTTTTAAGACAAAACTTCTCAAACTTCAGTATGTCTGCAGCGTATTCAATCTTAAAGCGTCGCCTTTCGGTTAGCAATGATATGAATGATTTGCTTCTCGCTACAGAAATCATTGTCCCATGAAACATATTTGTCACAATAAAGTTTGCAATATCGAAATATCCAATGAACTCAAATGGTGTTTTTGCAACAAGGTTTAAGTCACACCATTCATTGTAAATGTCAATAGAAATTGTTTTTAATCCTTTTTTTCTTGCTAGCTTTTTAATTGATTTTATTTCAATTTCATCGTTAATCAGTCCATATATCATTATAAACTTATCTAAATTTTTACTAGGCATTGTATTTGGTATATCTATTAAAAAAACAGGGTCTATATGTATTTGAATATCTTTTGATATTGTTTCATTTAACAATCTATATGCATTATTGTCTCTTACTGAAACTGCCGAATACTGATTTATTGAATTACTTAATTTATTAGGTATTCCTCCTGAATAATTCCCCATACTAACAGCATACGATATTTTCTCAACACCAGATATTCCACCATCGATATTATAATCACTATAAACTGCATTTCCTACATTCCACATTTCATCGCTACCAACAACAAGCAGGTCAAAACCAGTTCTATTGGCGCTCGTTTTTAAATGCTTCCTTTGTGCCATTCTCAATGATGTGTAGCGCCTAAAATCATTTAACAATCTTTTTGGATTCTTTGAAGTAAGAAGATTTATCCTTTGATTCTTAGACATGTTGATAAAACTGTTCTTTATATATCTAACATTCATATCAAATTCTTTTTGCAAAAAAGCTCCTAAGCAATACGCTTGTAAAAAAGCTCCTTCATTAATTGCATCATAATATGTAATTATACCAATATTTTTTTTCATTTAATAAATATCTCCATTATGTATGTCATATACATCCAATATATATCCTTCAAATTTATCTACAATATTTTCAGTTGCAAAGTCCTCTGCTCTCTCTCTTGCATGATTAGACAGTGCCCTGTAATCATTTTCATTCTCTAATAATGATATGACTGATTTAGCATATTTATCGATGTTGAATCTTTCGATTAATATCCCATTCTTACCATTTTCTATTATTTCATCTGGTCCATTATTATGGAAAGCTATTACTGGTACTCCAAATGCCATTGCTTCAATCAACACAACACCAAACCCTTCATATCTCGATGTGTGTAAGAAAATCGATGCATTATTATAGTAATTTTCTACATTTGACGTCATTCCAACTAATTTTATATTTGAAGTCAATCCTGCTCCTATAATCTGTTGCTCAAACTTACCTCTATCAGGACCATCACCAACAACTGTAAGCCTAACATCTGGTTTAGTTTCAACAATTTTCCTCATTACCTCGACCAAAATGTCCAGTCCCTTCTGAAACTCATATAGTCTACCAACAAATAATAAACTGCTATCTCTAGAGGGGCTTACTTCAATCTGTTTAAAAGAAACTGGGTTATATAACGTTTCTGTTTTTACTCCAAAAAGATTACTATATTTTGCATTATCGATATCTGTAAGCACAAATAGACAATCCAAATTTTTAAATTCCTTCTGGCATAGTTTTTTCAAGCCAAAACTATTTCTCTTAGGTATTTCAAAATAACTTTCAAAAGTATTATGTTGCCAACCGATAGTCGCGCAATTAATTTCCGGTACTAATTGCGCCAATAAAAGCGAGTAGTAGTCCGTTATGCCTACTACAACATCATATTTTTCTTCATTGATATATTTTGATATTGCTTCTAGTTGCCGTTTGGGGAACATTATTCTCTTTGCAATATGTGCTCCCAGTCGATTATCAAGGTATCCAAATTTCATATTCGTTTTCCATATAGCTATAGAAAGAAAGCCATTTATGGAGTATTTGTTATGTCTTGGGAAATCCAACATGTTCTTTATATTCACCTTATTACTTAACTGAAAAACATTTTCATCCTCTTCCGAATATGGCATAACTATTGTAATATCATGTTGTTCAACTAACTTATTAACAATTTCTGGTATAACACGTTGAATACCACCATGCATAAATAGATTCAAACTAATAAAACAAAACTTCATCTTATTCTCCTTGGTTCATTGTATTGCAGCAGACTTTACAGCAGTCATTCCTAAGCGTTTACTAATTTTTTCAGATTTCAAATAATACATTGTAATTGAGCAAGATAAAAAATACGGAATATACATTGGAGCATCATATAATGGATTACCAGTAATTGAGTAAAGCAAAAAGAAAACCTGCATACCTAATGAAAACGTAATATTTCGCTGATCCACAAGGTTTGATTCTATAATGTTTTTTCTCATTTTCAACAAGAGATTTGAAGTTCTTAATAAACATGAAATAAACCAAGTAAGATAAACAGACAAACCTACTATTCCCGTTTCACACAATAGTTGAAGATATACATTGTGTACATTTATTGTAACACCATTCTCCTCTGCAATCTGGGTGAAATGACCCCACCCAATACCAAATATTGGGCTTGATCGAACAATATTTATCGCCACTGACCAAGTGTTAATTCTACCTAGTGTAACATCACCTTGATCAGCTGTATCCTTAAAACGATTTATGAATGTAAATAGATCCGGAAACAGACTGTAAATAATAATGAAAATCACAAAAACAATCATAGTATTAGAAAGTATTTTTAGTATGCGACCTCTGCTAATATTGGAAGTATATGCATAGTACATGGAAAAAATTGCTATGCACGAAAAAATGAAATGTGCTCGCTTCCCAGTTAATAATAGTGCGATTACTGCCAATACAACTATAAACGTCATTTTACTCTTTTCATTCTTTGTGTCTGCATAAAACAATTTACTTATCAACAATAGTAGTACTACTGCTAAATACATGCCATTAGTAGAATAATGATTAGCTAGTCCAGCTATCCATCCATGGCTATATTGTTGTATTAATAAAACCTGATGTTTATAATCAAATAATTTTACTATTATGTTTAAATACGACCTACTATCAATAGCTAACCATACTGTAGCAAATATATGAAGTGAAGCTAATCTGGTATATATCATTAGTACTCTTTGTGGAAACAAATAAATAATTCTTCCTATGAATAATAAACTGAACAGAATAAAATATCTTAATATATAGAAACTGTTGATCGTTTCTATGTAGTAATTATTGTTAAAAAACACTATAATAATCCCTAATATTAGAATATCGTTATAAAGCGGGAGCCAATTCTTAAAATTACAGCTGACTAATATAATCGCAATTGAAATCAAACATAATAGGATTCTTAATGGATTTGAAATTAACACATTCAACAAATGATCTACTATACCCAGCATAATTATATATATTAAGGCTATATTGATTGATAAATGATTCTTATTGTAGCGATACGTTAATTTCATAAATCTCATATAAGATGTATTAGAAGCCAATACACCTCATTTCCTTTCGTTTTTGTAGCTGCAATTATGGTGCTTGTTTAAATCCATTGACACAAAAAGTGGGTTATAATTAAATTTTATCTGAAAGGGAACGTCCATATAAATAAACAGCTGACCTGATCCAATCTTAATACCATCACTTATGTTAGCTTTTAATAGTTCCAAATACCAACTGCATTTCATCAAAACAACTAGACTTTTGCACTTCATGAAGTTGCTTTTTAATAACACTTGATTCCTTTTGAAATGAGATTTCCATCTTTTCAAGAATCTTCATTATTTTGTTAATATTATCACTCCCCATATTTACAATGTATTGTCCTTGTCCCATTGCTTCTAAGAGCTCTTGATATTTATCCGCCCACCCTATAGCAACACAAGGTGTAAATTCTTTATATGAATGTACAATTGAGTGGTAACGGGCAGCAATTACATAATCAAATCCTTTAGCCATAAACTGGAAGTCAAAACTAGATAAAACATGTGGATACAAATGTACTCTAGTTTCTGAATCGAAAATTTGTTTTAATCTTTCACAAATATCAAAATCATCACTTGCATGGCATAGTAAATAAACATTTCTTCCACAACTAATAGTCTTCTGAATCATACTTTCATATCTAGAGAGAATAAATTCTTCACCATATTGTTCATATAAACGACGGTTAACAACTAAACCCACACTTCCGGGCACTATAGAATTTATGTCTTTACGAGTGACAAAACTTTCTCCTTCCTTTGAAATTTTGCTGTTTTGAATCACTAAATCCACAGAGCGCTTTATATGAGCTGTCGGTGCTACCTCTCTCAAATAATTAGAACTTTTGTTCTCTCTGGCAAAACAAAGAATAGGATACTTTAGGTAGTTTTTTATTAGAAGCGTAACAACTTTACCTAGTCCCCCTTTATAGTCAAATGGACCAAACGATTGTGGCAACAACACAACATCTGTCTTCATCCATTTTGATAAGGCTATTTTAAAAATATATCGCATAGATGGATAAACACCTAATTTTGAACTCAATTCATAGCCGCTAATATCTACCATTAGATCCGCTTTTCTATATATACTAAGCATTGAGCACAATTTTGCCAATTTTCCATTCTTTGTAGAAACTCGCTGCTTTCTTCCGTATTTCTTCGATATATCATATAATTCTTTTATTGACTCAATCTTGTAAAATCCTTCACTAAATTGTAGCATACATGTACACCCAGGGAATCTTTCGATGCATTCCACAACAGTTACAAAAAGCATTGCTTCTGCACCCTTATTAATAAAATTGCCACCGGAAATAATAATATTTTTCACAAGCTTTTGTTGCACTGGTATACTACCTGCGCTTCCTCCTTAATCAACTCTTCTATATAAGTTCTAACCATTTGTCACATATATTTTGTATTGAAAGCTCGTCTCGAATAACAATCGAATTATTTGACAGCCTTTTTCTCAAATCAATATCACTTAGAAGCCGCAAGATAGCATTAGCCATTTCATCTACATCCCCTACGGGTACTAAAATCCCATTTTTTTCCGACTGTATAATAGTTTTAGCACCGCCAATAGGACAATTTGTTGCAACTGTTGGTGTGCCTAGTGCCATGGCTTCAAGCATTGTATTGGACATACCCTCAAAATCAGAAGAAGAAACATATACTGCGGCTTCATTCATTTTCGAATAAATATCTTCTGAGAAACCCATCATCTTCACACACTCATACATCTCATTTTGATCAATATAGCTCTGTAGTTCTTTGGCAAACATTCCATCCCAATATGTCTTATCGCCATAAATATGAAGTTGATATGATGGAAATGCTTTATGTATTGTCTGCCAAGCTTTAATCAACATTGAGAAGTTCTTTTGTGGTACTATTCTGCCTACGGCCAGAACAATTTTTTTTCGTTGTTCTAGCGGTGCTGCTACTGGTAACTGAAATACGTTTATTGGATTGCTGATTACCTTTCCTTTTGATTGAACTCGACGTGAAAAATACCCTTTTGAATCCGAAGTCTGAAAAACGCAGCAATCAGCGCCTTCAAAAGCAAAATTTCTAATTATTTTCATGTATCTTTTTCTAGGTATAATATTGGGATCATTTCTCTCAGAAACAATATTTTTATTACCAATACCCACCGAAGACAATACACAATACGCACTAACATCCGGAAAGAAAGATATGCATATACTATCCTTATGCCTTTTAAAGTATTTTCTAAACTGAATCAACTTATCTATTACTTTTAAAACTTTATTCTTCCTCATAGAACTGATTTTTTCTACAGTAATCTTATTTGATAAGGAATAGCTTTCAGTAGGTCTTGAACCTGTCACTAGAATATTTACTTTAATATCCCTCTCTGCCATCTCATTCGCTATGTTTAAAAAAACCCTCTCTGCCCCACCACCACCTAAAGTGCCAGTAGCGATAACTACTTTTTTCATAATCCACCTCAAACTCGCGTACAATCATTTTAACAAAACTAAAGATCGACAACTCCTAAATACTGTTCAATAAAAGCGTCTGCTACATGGCTCCATGTATAAAAGTTAGAAACTGTATTGCATGCTGACTCACTTATGGAATTCATAAGATTCACATCTAAAGAAGTTCTTAAAATACATTGTACCCAAGCGTCAATATCTAATTCATCAATTATGAAACCATTTTTCCTATCTTCAATCAAAGTGCTTGATCCACCATTTCTTGTTGTCAAAACGACCGTGTTATAGTACATCGCTTCCAATAGTACCATTCCAAAGATTTCATACTCTGTTGGTAATAAGAAAAAATCTGCCAGTTTATATACTTCTGACAAATATTTCTGTTCCATTATTTCCTGCCATACTATATTATCTTCTATACCTAATTCTTTTGCATAATCAAACGATTTTTTTACATATTCTTCGTCACCAGTGCCAATCATATATAATCTAATCTGACTGTTTATTTCTAGAACCATCTTATATATATCAAAGATAAAAAGTATATTCCTCCGTTCTTCGAACCGTCCAACATACAACATCTTTATATATCCAGTTTCCTGCTTCATCTTTATATAGAGAGGTTCACTGCACTCTTTCAGCTTACTTGAAAGCATCTCTATATCAAGTCCAACACCAGTAACACCAACATTCTTATCATCAATGCCTTTATTCAACAGAAATTCTCTGGCCATCCCACTTTTCGCAATGAATTTTGTGCCTTGCTTTAAATACGTGCGGAGGAAAAACATATCAAATATTTTACACATTAAATTATAACGTTCATTAAACTTTGAATAGTAGGGTCCGTGATATATAACGGTTTTTCGGGGATACTTTCGAGCCAATAACCAAGCCTGAATCTGGTTATATTCACATGGTTGTAATATATCATATTCATCAAACAGTTTTTCACATCCAACAAAAACCGTATTCTTTAACATACTTTTTCCATGTTTGTAAAAGACACTAATAACACCAAAATTATCTACAGGGATTATTTGTGTCGTTTCCTCTTTATCCGTCCAAAAGAGAATGTCGCACAAAATGCCCTTTTTCATCAGCGCTTTAGCTAGTCCTAACTCTTGGATATTGTATGTATTATTCCTCACTGCCATGTAGGATGGATAATTTCTTATTATTAAAACCTTCATAGACACCTTTCCTTACAAATCAACCCCCATACAATTATTAACCATTTGCATCTCAGCAAATAATTAATTGCTAAATTGTCCTGCAATATCGGCATCAACAATTTCTTCACCAGAACGTCGTTTCAACTGTTCTTTTGATGCAGGAGACAACCCATCATTAACAATTGAATTAAAATCACAAGTACTACACTTATCAAGCTCCGCCTTCGTCACCGTACCATCCCTATAATCCCTGGCAACCTTATTCTCATACATACTGTATTTCTTACTCTTCCAGAAACTAAAAAACTTATGAATGACAACCCAAAGAGCTGGTTTCCAAATATATTTCTTCATCGCTGGCGAAGCCGAACCAATCATCCAGCACTGTCTGTCACAAGCTCTCACTTTTTTTCTAACATTTTCAGCTTCTATACTTTCCCAAAGTTCATCCCAATATTTAACTTCATTAATATTACCCATTACTTCTTTATCCTTCGTCCCATTACAAGGCATAACATCGCCATAGGGATCAATAAAGAAGGTATCAAAGGCCATATCACATTGCAACAGTCTTGGCTGACTATAGATATAGTTAATCAATCCGTGATTGAAGTACGCTCTAAACCATTTCTTAGGACTCTTTGATTTAAGCAATTCATTGATCAGGTCTTCAAAATGCTGGGCTACCATCGGACGGTCATGTATAATGTTTTTCGCTTCTACAAAATAAAAACTGTTGTGAAGTGAAGCCGTAGCAAATTGCATCCCCATCTCATCAGACAGCTTATAAAGGTCCACCAGATCCTTGGCATTGGAATCCTGTACAGTCATGCCAAATCCAACATCCATCATTCCCATTTCTACAAGTTTCTTCAGAGTATTGTAGCCTTTGTTATATCCATCATCAAGACCACGGATCTTATTGTTCGTATCCTCCAAACCTTCCATGGAAATGCGGATGCCTACATTTGGAAACTCTTTACACAGACTTATAATCCGATCTGTAAAGAAACCATTTGTAGAAATGACGATGCGGTCACTTTTTTTGTACAGTTCTCTGACAATATCTTTCAGATCTGTACGAATAAACGGTTCGCCGCCGGTAATATTGGTAAAGTACATTTCAGGCAGCTTCCTAATTGCATCCAAAGTAATTTCTTCTTCTGGTTTTGAGGGCGCTTTGTATCTATTGCACATTGAACACCTCGCGTTGCAGCGATATGTAACAATGACTGTACCATTCAATTTCTTAGCCATATATATTTACCTCTCAATCCTTCATCAAGCATAGCTTTCAATGATTTTATGATAATAATCCGTAATTGTATCAAACTTGATTTCTTTACAGTTCTCGCTATACTTTTCCATCTTCTCTTTATCATTCCAAAGATCATTAATTGCTTGAATAAGACTGTCTTTGTCCCCGCTAATAAATAATGATCCAGTATTATCAACTTCAATCAGTTCCGGTATCCCACCAATATCGGCACCAATAACCGGTGTCCCATACATTTGGCTTTCCATGACTGAGAACGGGCAATTTTCATACCATTCCGAAGGGTAGATGCTGAATCTTGCCTTACGAATCAGCATTTCCAAATCTTCACCTGATTGGAATCCAACATTCTTGATGCTCTCAACTTGATTCACTTTATTTTCAAGAGGACCACTACCGGCAAAAACGAATTGAATGTTTGGCAATGACTTGCAAACTTCAATCAATGTATCAATGCCCTTTTCCTTCGAAAACCTACCAAAGTACAGGATATAATCTTCTTTCTCGACATCTTTCCACTCGACTTCATCGATGAAGTTATGAAGAGCAACTGTTTTACCTGAAAACAGTGGATTGGTATCCAGTTTTTCTTTCATAAAGTGGGATGGACAGATCATTGTATCTATATGCTTGTAAGCGCCTGTCAGCTTCCAGAAATATCCTTCCAGAGCACCGACAATGCTTTTTGCTGTTGAACCGTGAATGCACTTTCCTTTTATGCAGTTCATGAATTTATTCCCGACACAGTTTTCACAATTCTCACCGGTATTGGGATTATTCATCATGTGATTAGGGCAGATCAGCTGATAATCATGGGCTGTAAAAACAATTTTTGTCTTTGTACCTGTCTCACGATTATATTTCTTGACTTCAAGAATCATAGACGGTGTAAGCTGGAAGTTGAAGTTATTTAAATGCACAACATCTGGTTTGAAATCCTCTAGTACCAAGCGGATTTTCTTCCTTGCTTCAGCAGAATAGATTGTCTTGATCGGATACGTAAGCTTTGCCAGCTTGCTGCCTTCATGAAAATCCATATCACTTGTATATGCTTGGACACTATTTTCAACACATCGTCCTTTGTGTTCCATCCCGAAGTACTCGACTTCGTGCCCCATTTTTACAAGTTTTTCACCCAACTTGAATATATATGTCTCTGATCCCCCATTGGGATACAGGAACTTGTTAACCATTAATACTCTCATCATCTATCCCCATCATCAATCATGGATTAACCGTGACTGATTTACTTTTATCACTGTAAACTTCAAGTGTTCTCTCAACTACTGATTTCCATTTATATGAAGACAGAATAAAATCTGCTGCTTCGTCTTTGTATTTCTTGATCTCTTTAGGATTCTCGGCCGCATAGACAATCTTTTTAGTCAAATCTTCAACATTACCTTTATTGAAGCTGATCGCCTTATCTCTAACGACTTCCATATTCTCTTCGATATCACTCACAATGCAGCAATTTCCATAACTCATTGCTTCCAAAAGACTGATTGGCATACCCTCGATATCGCTCGGAAGCACATAGCAGTAACAATTCGAATAAAGCTCATCCAGTTCCTGGCCTTGCACGAATCCGGTCATAATGACTCTACTGTCCTCTTTAGCCATCTTTTTTATCTGATCCATATACTCATTGCTATGGCTGCTTCCCCCAGCAACAACAAGCTTCATTTCCGTCTTTACATTTTTAAATGCTTCCAGAAGATAATGCAATCCCTTTTCGGGAACAATCCTTGCCAGGAAAAGTAGGTAACTGTCCTTTTCAAGATTGTACTTATCCTTGATAATTGACGCATCCTTGATATCCGGTTTCGAAATACCATTTGGAATGTATCTTGTCTCACGCTGGTATGTATCCATGAAATATTTCTGGACATTCGAAGAAAGTACGATAACTTCATCTGCATGTTTGGCTGCCATCTTCTCGCCGAACTTCAAGAATCGGGTGGCGAATCCACCCCATTTGGCTCGCTGCCAATCCAGACCATGAATGGTTGCAACCGTCCTTATGCCAAAGATCTTAGGTATCCAAATCATTGAACATGGCCCTTCGGCATGATAGTGGATGACATCATATTTACCGAACAGCGCCCGAATGGTGGCAAGGAAGGAATAGACGATAGCATTGAGCTTTCCGTTCTGAAGTGTCGGGATTGTAATCAGCCGGATCCCATTGTAATCTTTGGCTGGTTTTGTTTCTTGAAGGCCATAGTCCTTTCCAGAAACATGGTGTCCGCTGCGATTATAGGCATGAACTATATGACCCTCTTCAACCATGCGCGTCGCAAGCTCTTCTACAACAATCTCGATGCCCCCTTCACGGGATGGTATTCTTTTATGTCCAATCATCGCTATTTTCATCATTACCACCTCTTCCAGTTGATGTTAGCCTACTACTTAAGCATCAACCACTCCACCCTTATCATTCTGCTCTCTCTTACCCTTATTCTTCTTTTTTTTCCTATCCTTCTTCGTCTCCCCCGAGTACTCATAATCATAATGATAATAATAATAGTACCCGCTCTTGTTCACCTTGGCCTTGCTCAGCACCACGCCCAGCATCTTCGCCCCGACCCTCTCTAGGGACTTCATCGCCGTCTTGGCCGCATCCACCTTCGTCTCCCCGAAGCTGATCACAACTAGGATGGTGCCGTCCACCTTGGCTGCAAGGACACTGGCATCCGTCACGCTCAGCACGGGAGGCGAATCTATAAATATATAATCATAAGTCACCTTAAGGTCTTCAAGGAGCTGCTCGAACTTCTTCGAACCCAGAAGCTCTGAAGGCATCGGCGGTATCGGCCCGCTTGTAATGATATCCAGATTCTCCACTTCATCCTGGTGGTGGATGACTTCGTCAATGCCCTTGTCCTGTGTAATCACATTCACAATGCCCTCATCGTTGCTGAGCCTGAAACAACTTGTGGACCCTAGGCTTCCTCAGGTCGCAGTCGATCAGCAGCACCTTCGAACCGCTGTGAGCCATCGCAATAGCGGTATTGGCAATCGTCGTCGACTTCCCTTCCTTCTGCTTCGCGCTGGTGAAGACAATCGTCTTCTTCTTATCATCCACGTTGGAGAACTCTATATTGGTCCGCACCATCCTGTAGGCTTCGGAAGCAGCGGCTTTCGGATCATTGATCGTGATAAGGCTTTTCTTTTTCAACATTACCTGGCCACGCTCCTCTCCCTCAAACACCGGTACGATGCCAAGGACACCTACATGCCTAAGATGTTTCTCGATATCTTCTTCCTTCTTGAACGTATTGTCCATCATATGCAGGATGAATATGATGAAGCAGTCCCAGCATGCATCGCCAAGCGCCACCGCGATGGCCACGTTCTTCATCAGACTCGGGACTAACCGGCTTCTCAGGCACGATTGCCTCATCCACCACGGTCACGTTCTTGACCCCCACGATATCCACCGCATGCCCGATCAGATGGCCTCGACAGGGAGTTGGTGATCGTCCGCCGCCATCATCGGATCATCCCCCGTGAAACTGATATGGACAAACCTGGAATCCGCAATCGTATCGATCGTCAGTCCGGATCGATGAAATCCTCAACCGACATATCCAGATTCAGGTCCTCGATAACCTCCAAGCGTCACAAGACGCGTCTTGATCAGTTCCTTGTAGTCGATGACCAGCTGGTCGTCGATCTGCAGATCGGAAAAGCTGATGCCCGCAAAGCTGTCCGTTTCCTTCCCTATGAAAAGCGTGGACTTCGCTTCGTACATGGGTGTGATCATATTCATGGTAATGTAGGCGGAACAGATGCCTGCAGCCAGATACGAATCCCGCGATGATCCACCATTTGCTTAAAGCCGCATGTAAAAGTTCCAGTAAGTCTATTTCTTGATAATCCTGTTCCATCATGTTCTCCTTTTGAATAGGAATGGTTGCCTTCGAAAGTCTTCCGGTTCTTCTGTATAGATCTCCTCGTTGTGGATCACCTTCAGACCATTGTTGCAGTATATGTCATCCGCCCGCCTGCCAAGCAGGTTCTCAATGTAGCGGTATTTGTCTTTCATAGCAGGTTTTCTTTGTCCCAAGCTGTGGGCATCCGTCGATATAAAATGTACATATCCCTTCTTCAGCAATCGGTCCACCCACTTGGACATCCTTCTGTCTCTGCTGCTTACCGACCGGCTGTTCACCTGGAACAGCACGCCTTTATGGTACAGTTCCATCAGCAGTTCCGGTTTCTCCCTGAATAGCTCGTATCTCTCCACATGTGCCAGGATCATCCGGTAGTTCTTTAGTTCAAAGTTGTATAGGTATTCGTACAGGGATTCCTTATTCACATAATTCGCC
>CAXXGE010000042.1:0-7512 GCA_963677915.2 Vallitaleaceae bacterium
TATTATTAAATTAAAAAAGCATTAAATACTTCCTAGAAACCAACTTTGAAAATAAATTATAGAAGATTAAGAATACCAGCTAAGGAACAGAATAATAACTATAAATTTCTATTGAAATCAAGAACATTCTAGAAGGAGAATACATTAATCAAACTTGAGATTCATAATTCTTAAATATATTGTACTTTCTTAGAAAAATTTAAATATTAGGGCAGAATAACTTTTGTGACCATCTATTAATTTTTTTTTATACATAAAAACTTTGAAATAAAACTCCCTGATAATAGAAAATTGATTTTAATTATTAAAAAATAAAAGATTTTGAAAATATTTATGTTAGAACAATATATATGTAAAAAAAAAATCAAAATACATATATAAATAGTTACAATCTAATTAAAAGCATTAAGAATTAAAAATTGGCAAAATAAAATATAAATATATTAAATTTTATGAAAATTAGTTAAAAATTAAAAGTTCTAACTCAAAAAAATAAAAAATACATTCTGTTCAAAAATATCATTTAAAGATAAATACAAGAAAAGAAAATGAGAAAGAAAATTAAGTAAAATCAAATATTGAAGTAAAAATGAATTGAAAGTTACAAAAAAGAACTATTTCGAAAATAATTCCATCTTTTTAAAAATAATGGAAAATTAAATTTGAAGCAAACATGAATTGAAAGTTACAAAAAAGAACTATTTCGAAAATATTACCATCTTTTTAAAAATAATGGAAAATTAAATTTGAAGCAAACATGAATTGAAAGTTACAAAAAAGAACTATTTCGAAAATAATTCCATCTTTTTAAAAATAATGGAAAATTAAATTTGAAGCAAACATGAATTGAAAGTTACAAAAAAGAACTATTTCGAAAATATTACAATCTTTTTAAAAATAATGGAAAATTAAATTTGAAGCAAACATGAATTGAAAGTTACAAAAAAGAACTATTTCGAAAATATTACCATCTTTTTAAAAATAATGGAAAATTAAATTTGAAGCAAACATGAATTGAAAGTTACAAAAAAGGACTATTTCGAAAATATTACAATCTTTTTAAAAATAATGGAAAATTAAATTTGAAGCAAACATGAATTGAAAGTTACAAAAAAGAACTATTTCGAAAATATTACCATCTTTTTAAAAATAATGCAAAATTAAATTTGAAGCAAACATGAATTGAAAGTTACAAAAAAGGACTATTTCGAAAATATTACAATCTTTTTAAAAATAATGCAAAATTAAATTTGAAGCAAACATGAATTGAAAATTACAAAAAAGAACTATTTTGAAAATATTACAACCTTTTTAAAAATTAAAAATAAAAATAAGAAAATTGAATAAAATTGAATTATGAAGTAAATATAATGAAATTTATAAAAATCAATTGTAAGATCTTAAAGAATTATTTCCAAAATTATAGATTACCAGCTATATGTCATTACAATATAATAGTTTCACAAAAATTATAAACAATATTATATTCAAAATAAAATGCTGTTATAATAATAGTTAAATAGTACCCCCTTTTATCAATAAGATACTTTTATTATTTAATTCTTATATTTTAAATGTTTAAACATTCTAATACAAATATTATTTGTTGAATTTCAATTTTATACTGAGTCCATCTTAATAGAATTATTTTCAATTACTAAACTTATTTATAAACTAGTATCTAATATATTTTCGTATTTAAAGAATTAATGGTATAACGTACTTTCATTAAACTTCTTTTTTCTATACGCTAAAAATAATAAATGTATTTTTTATAATAGTTAAATCTTTAAGAAATTTCTCCTTATTTCTATAAAATTATCTTCAGTTATTCTCTTAATTTTTTTTTTTTAAATCTCTATCAAAAATTCTTTTATGTTTGTATGAAAAAATTTAAGGATATTTCTTATAGAATTAAAGAGATAATATTATATATAATGTTTACTTTAATCCTAAGATCTCCAGATATCATTATTGTTTTTCACGATTTTGTTAATTTCATCAACTAATGTAATATTATTATTTAATAATTTCTAAAAAAGTTAAAAAACTATCTATAAAATAAAAAATAACTATAGAAGTTCTAGAATATCTTACTTTTCTTCTTAATCAATTAACCTAAAGAAAACAATTATAGAAAAATATACAAATATAACAATTGCAATATATTTATATATAATTTTGTATTAATGATGTAAATTCCATTATCTTAATTATTTCATTGATCTTGATTGTATATTTATACTATATTATAAAAGATTCTGTTATAGAAAAAACTATGTTAATACTAATTTGAATAATTTTATTCTATTTGGTGACTTAATATTTTAATAGTCAAGTATGATTAACTACTTAATAATTAAAAACAACAAAAAATTTAATTATTTTACATTAATAAAATATGTCTTCCTTAATAACGTAAGAAAAACAAGTAAAATATATCATTAATCATATCTTTTTGCAATATAATAATATTGCTTTTTTTAAAGAATTGACATCTTAATATATGAATATTCAAAAAATAAATTAAAATAAACTTTTCTATGGGCTCTATTATTGGATACTTACTTATCCTTGCTAGAATAATTAAACAATGTCTAATATTTGAAAATTAGATTAATTTAAATATAAAAATAGATACTAACTAATTAATTTAGTTGATTTTTGATTTCTCCATTCTCCTTTTTTAGAGTATTTTTTAGAGTAGAATACTCTGTTTTGAGAGTAGAATATTCTTTTTTTAAGTCAGCATTTTCATTTTTAATTTGTATATTTTCTTTTTGCAAATTTGTACATAGTTTTTTTAGGTTAGAGCATTCATTCTCAAATTTTTCTAAAAGAAAATAGAAATTTATTAACTATACTATATTTTAAATAAATACTTTTGTCTTAAATTGAAAGAGTGTCTAATTTAGCTTGTAAAAATATTTTAATATCTAGAAAATCAAATCTTTCCATAGGAGAATGATGTAAACATTTTTTGAAAAAATATTGTAGTTCATCACTAAAATTGCTTAAGGTTTAATCCAAGTTACTTTAGCCTATTAATATACAATTAAAAATATTTTATACAATTATAATTTAATATTTACCATCTTTTTCATTAAAGCATTTCATTGAAGCCCAAGTACATCCAAGATAGCATTGCAAAATAGTAATACCTTTAATTGTATAAATATTATACAAAAATAACCAAATAAAATACCATAGGAATAGACATCACATTTAATTGGAATGATGTTTTTGCTAGCTTTTATAAGTTCTGGAGCCATATAAGAAGGAGTACCTATTGCGTTAAAATTAATTAAAAGATTGGCCAAATAATGATACCAACAACTTAGCTAGCTACTAATGATCTAAATACATCAGTGTCAGTTCTAAATTCACCAAAATCACATATTTTAACATTACCTTAATTGTCAATTAAGATATTTTCTGGTTTTAAATCTGAATTCTAAATAAGAATATTTAATTTAATAATTTCAAGATTTGCTAACCTTAGTGTGCTATGCCCTTAAGTTATAAGAAATACAAGCCATCACATATCTATAAAGCATAATTGAATAGTGTTTCATCTTGGAATTTCTACAAAATATATTTCTAAAGACAGTTATTTGAAGGTTAAATACCTATTTATTTTAAATATTTTAATAAAGAAGTGAGCTTAGACTATTCTCAAGATATTCCATTCCCAAATAATAATAAAGGTTAGGCTTAATTTCATGCATAAATCCAAAATATCCTTTTACAATATTTCTATGATGATGATTACCTAGATAAATATAATCCTAATTCTGTTTTTGATTTTAAAAAATTAAATACATAGGAATTCTTTCTCTTTAGTAAGCTATTGAGTTCTTTCCAAGAGGTTCTTTTTAGTAGAAACTCTCATTTATTTGACAGCACAAATTTAATTATCTGTTGTAACATATTTAAATACCTAAAGATGAGTAAAAAATCAAAGAAGAAAGAATGAAAAAAAAATAAATACCACTCCAAAAGTACCAGATCCAATGTCGTCCATTGACTTTTGGTATTGCATCAACTAATCAAAATTTGTAATTGATTTTAAATCAACCATTTTTTTTTATTACTTTAATTTTTTTTTTTTTTTTTTTTGCTCGTTTAATTAAATTATTATAATTTTTTTATAACTTTAAAGAGAAATTTATGACTTTGACTCCTACTATAAGATTACTATAATTTAAATTATTATATAAATAAAAAATTTGTAAAAATAAAATTTTTAATTTTAGATATAATTTTCTATTAATCTAAGCCAAATTAAAAAAAATACCTTGAAAATTAAGCTTTATAAAATTAGGCCTTTCAAATTATTTTTATAAATATTTCTAAGGAATTTTTTCTTTTTTTTTATATAGAGTTTAATAAAACTATTAATAAATTTCATAACTCATTACAACTTTATCAAAGCTAGTTCTTCAATTTTAAGTTACGTTTTAATAATAAGTGAACTCAAATTGATGCAGTAAGAATCAATCCTTGAAAAATATATATGCAAATTTAGTCTTCATTTAAAGTATTAAAATTTTATAAAGAATGAGTGATTTCAATTAAATATGCCTATAATTGAATATTAAAAAGCTTTTAAGTACAAGATTATTTATTCCTAATTTATACATTTTAGTATAAATTTAATTTCAAATACCATAAAAAAATAATTCTTTAAAAATGAATCTAAGTTGTATTCTTAACATTTTATTAGTTTTTTTCCTAATATTTTAATTAAGAATTTGATTGTATTTTTTTATTATATAGTCTTTTTTTTCTCTCTTATGAATATATATCTCTATATTATTAGATAAGTGTATTTTCCTTATATATAAATATCTTTACTTTTTTAATAGAAATAAAAATTACATCAATTACACAAAATTATAAAAACTTCCTTAATAATTTTACTCTTGATCAAATTAGAAATTAAAGTGTTATAATAAAACTTAAAAAAAAAAAAAATTATATAGAATTCAATTTTATTTAATTATTAATAAGATTTACCTTAAAATTATATTACATCATAATTTGAGTTACATTTTATAATTTTGAATAACTATAGATAATAACTAATAATTATTAACCTTGTCAAAATTTTAAAGACTTTCTAAAATATCAAAAATGACTATTATTTAAATATCTTAAGAGTAAAAAAATTCTTGGAAAAAAAAGTAGCTAATTTTAAAATTATTATTTTCTAAAAGGCAGTAATAATTTATTGATAAAATGAGAAACTAGAAAAAATTCACTATTCACTTAAAATTCAATTGTATAATAAAGTACTTAAAATAATTACTTTAGAAATTTCTGTACAAAATAAAAATAGTAAATAAACTCGAATAATATATTTACTTTTAATTACTTGTAAAATTTCTGTGTTAAATATATTTAAAATAATCTTCATTTATTGATTTTTTTAAATTAAATAGCATTACTATAATAAAACTTAGTCTAAATTTTAAGGAAAAAGTGAGGAAATAATAATGTATTTACAGTAAAACAAATATGTAAATCTAAATTTTAAGTAAAGAGTAAAAAATAATTAAATATTTTTACAGTAAGGAAAATATTCCTTATTTTATTTTGGGAAAAATTGATTTAACAATAATAATTTTTTTTTTTTTTTGATACCCTCATCTAAAAAAACTAATTTCTTTATAAAAAAAAAAAAAAAAAGAAAAAAGTAAACTAAGCACTTCTACTTTGAATTTCATTTTAACGAATTATTAACTCTTCTTTGTTTTCTAAATAAATTGAATATAAGCTCTTTACATACTATATTAAAGAAAAATATAAAATAATGATATTATAAGATTAAAAAACAAAAGTATAATAAAGTAATTATCAAAATGACTAAAAAAAACTATAATAATAAATTAAGTATAGCTTACTTAATTTTAAGTCAAAATATTAAGAAATTTATTATGGTAAATCAACTGAATAATGCAAAAAAAGATGTCATTTGGAATCTAGACTTAGCCTTAGTAGATTATGGGTTTAAACAACATCTATTATTTGTTTAAATTTTAATTGCTTTTACTTCTAATTATTCTTTTTTCATTCTAATTATTAAACAAAAAAAGATTCTTATTATTATTTTATAAAATCTTTGATGATACAAACCAAAAATTTGATTGACAAACTTAAACTAGCATAACTTAAAATAATTAGTTATTTAATATATATCTATATATATTATAATTTTGTCAAATAGCAGAAGTATTTTTCTTAACAAAAGTATCAATTAAAAAATTAGAAATTTTTATATCTAATATAAATATTAAATAGTTGAAGAAATTTAATTATATATTTTCAAGTTTATCTAATCATTAATAAAAATTTTGCTATTTATAGTTATAATATCTATTTCATTCAATAATTGATTTATTTAACTTTAGTGAAAAAAAAAAAAAAAAAAAAATTCTTAAGTCCTTTTATTCAAAAATTTTAAATTTTAGATACAACTAAATAGTTATTTTTTCTGAATATTCCAAACAAAATATGATAAAATTCTATTAAGAGTTATCTCTCTCTAGATTTTTTCTAGCTTTGCTTGTTGAAAAAAATATTTGTATAAAAGCAATTTATTCTTTTAGGGTCTTTATAGTAACTTAATTTTGTATATAATGATTAGTAAATCTTAATTATCTTTTCTACTAAAAAACAAAAAACTAGAAACTAAATTTTCTTTAGGTAAATCTGTAAAAAATAGAATGTATCAAACTGATCACTCAATAAATAAATAAATAAAAGACAATTTTTTTTTTCTCTTCAAATAAATTAGCAGGCAATGTCTAAAATATTATCATTATCAATAATTTCATTAGTTAGTTATAATGAAAAAGCTTATGTTTTCATTTTTAGGATAAATCTACAAGAAAATGTATAATCAATAAAAATATATCTTATTGTATAAAAATTGAATTATAAAGTGCAAATATAGATATATAAAAATAGTAATTTAAAGTTAATGAATAGTAAGAATATTAGAGAATGACTTTTAAGAGAAGCCTATAATTTTGTACTAATAAGAATTCTTTAAAAGATCAAGGAATCTATATTTATATAAGAATACATTGATTTCATATTCTAATTTTCTTAACATTTAATTATTTTAATCATTGAATTAAAATAAAATATTATTATTAGTTTTAAGGTACTAGCAAAGAAAATATAATCATTATCTATTAAGAAATATGTTTTTACATATTAAATCTTTCTTATGTTTTTCATATAAATTCTTTAGCCTTTTATTTTGTAGCTATTAAATTTGATGAAACTAATAACTGAATGAAATATTTTTGAATCTTTGTGAGCATATAAGCATTCATTCTTATTGACTTTTCTTTTATTTATATAAGATATATTCTATGGATATTAGGCTTTCATAAAAATAT
This sequence comes from Vallitaleaceae bacterium, assembly GCA_963677915.2. Lineage (GTDB taxonomy): Bacteria > Bacillota > Clostridia > Lachnospirales > Vallitaleaceae. The sequence continues at coordinate 7,413 of CAXXGE010000042.1, forward strand.
TGAACAAATTAACATAATTTCTTTAGATATTTTCTTTTTTTGTTTAAAATTTTAAATGAAGGTATAAATAAATAATAGGAAGGTACTAATTCTTATTTCT
>CAXXGE010000043.1:0-36202 GCA_963677915.2 Vallitaleaceae bacterium
TCCCGACTGAGCATATCCTATATAAATGATGTTGTAATCTTTTAAAATTCGGCAGCCACCTACTCTCCCGGGCCGTCTCCAGCCAAGTACCATCGGCCGTCAAGTGCTTAACCATCGTGTTCGGTATGGGAACGGGTGTTTCCACTTGACGCATCGCCACCGAAAGCTTTCGCTTCCAATGCTTTATTTAGTTGCAAAGAAAACTCAACAGTGAACCAAGTCGCGAGTTCTTGCTTTTCAGCAAAAACTTGCTTTTCCTCGTACTTCCATCGCCGGCTTCCAGATGCCGGCTCTTTTTAACCTCTTGCTTAATTGCTCAAGGTCTTTTCCTTAGAAAGGAGGTGATCCAGCCGCACCTTCCGATACGGCTACCTTGTTACGACTTCACCCCAGTCATAGATTTCACCTTAGGCAGCTCCCTCCCGAGATGGGTTGGGTCACTGACGTTGGGCGCTTCCTACTCCCGTGGTGTGACGGGCGGTGTGTACAAGGCCCGGGAACGTATTCACCGCGACATTCTGATTCGCGATTACTAGCGATTCCAACTTCATGTAGTCGAGTTGCAGACTACAATCCGAACTGGGATGGCTTTTATGGGGTTTGCTCCACCTCACGGCTTCGCTTCCCTTTGTTGCCACCATTGTAGCACGTGTGTAGCCCAGATCATAAGGGGCATGATGATTTGACGTCATCCCCACCTTCCTCCGAGTTGTCCCCGGCAGTCTCTCTAGAGTCCCCATCCGAAATGCTGGCTACTAAAGATAAGGGTTGCGCTCGTTGCGGGACTTAACCCAACATCTCACGACACGAGCTGACGACAACCATGCACCACCTGTCACTTCTGCCCCGAAGGGAAGGCCCCGTTACGGACCGGTCAGAAGGATGTCAAGACCTGGTAAGGTTCTTCGCGTTGCTTCGAATTAAACCACATGCTCCACCGCTTGTGCGGGCCCCCGTCAATTCCTTTGAGTTTCAATCTTGCGATCGTACTCCCCAGGTGGAGTGCTTATTGCGTTAGCTGCGGCACCGACCCTCTACAGGCCGACACCTAGCACTCATCGTTTACGGCGTGGACTACCAGGGTATCTAATCCTGTTCGCTCCCCACGCTTTCGAGCCTCAGCGTCAGTTACAGTCCAGAAAGCCGCCTTCGCCACTGGTGTTCCTCCTAATATCTACGCATTTCACCGCTACACTAGGAATTCCGCTTTCCTCTCCTGCACTCTAGCAAAGCAGTTTTAAATGCAGTCCCGAGGTTGAGCCCCGGGCTTTCACATCTAACTTACTTCACCGCCTACGCTCCCTTTACACCCAGTAATTCCGGATAACGCTTGCCCCCTACGTATTACCGCGGCTGCTGGCACGTAGTTAGCCGGGGCTTCTTAGTCAGGTACAGTCACTATCTTCCCTGCTGATAGAAGTTTACGATCCGAAGACCTTCTTCCTTCACGCGGCGTCGCTGCATCAGGGTTTCCCCCATTGTGCAATATTCCCCACTGCTGCCTCCCGTAGGAGTTTGGGCCGTGTCTCAGTCCCAATGTGGCCGATCACCCTCTCAGGTCGGCTACTGATCGTCGCCTTGGTAGGCTTTTACCCCACCAACTAGCTAATCAGACGCGGGTCCATCCTATGGCACCGGAGTTTTTCACACCGTATCATGCGATACTGTGCGCTTATGCGGTATTAGCACAGATTTCTCTGTGTTATCCCCCTCCATAGGGCAGGTTACCCACGCGTTACTCACCCGTCCGCCGCTCTCATATATAAGATTCCACCGAAGCTTCCTCTTATATAATCTCGCTCGACTTGCATGTGTTAGGCACGCCGCCAGCGTTCATCCTGAGCCAGGATCAAACTCTCATGTTTAATCTCGTTCATTAAAACTCTGGTCTTTTTTATTACTGGAATTGTACGAGTTGAATTGTATTAATTCTTGTACTTGGTTCACTGTTCAGTTTTCATTGTCCATCGCTCTCAAACCCTTGATTTCACTGGCCTCAGAGCCTTTCGCTTCCCTCGCTTTTCAGCGGGGCAACGAAGAATATAATATCATATACCCTATCGTGTGTCAACAGCTTTTTTGAATTTATTTCAAAGATTTTTACTGTTGTACGATCGCCTTCAAAAATCCAAAAGCGAAACGGAGAAGGAGGGATTTGAACCCTCGCGCCGCGTGAACGACCTACACCCTTAGCAGGGGCGCCTCTTCAGCCACTTGAGTACTTCTCCAAGGTGCTAAACCTATTATGCGCCTGCCTTGAGGCGCAAAAGTAATTATACTAAACGAGACTACCTATGTCAATACATTTTATCCTTTTTTTTCCTTTGATGGAAAATGCCCCAAAGCCTTGATTTTCAAGGATCCGGGGCAAAGTGTCAAACGTTTTCTGACCTTTCATCAATCATCGCACTCATTTTTTCGCTTAGCTGCAGGATCACAAGGTATCGGTCCATATCTTCCTCGTAGACAAAATAGCGTTTCCTGTGATGTCGTCCGGAATTATACAGCTTTCTTCTGGCTTTGAACTGGCCTTTTTTGACTGCTTCAAAAGAATCGCTGTCAAGATAGTCTGATTCTACAATCTGATGCACATTGATATTGAGGACCGGCTTTTCTTTTGAGCCTATCATTTCCTGTACGATGAATTCCTCATCAATCAGCATGTATTTGTAGGAAATAATGTTTCGCTTTATGTACTGGTACGTGAATATAACAGCAATGATAAGCCATGCCAAATCCAGCAGTGTGCTGTTCACATCCAGCAGTGATACGAAGGCATTGAATATGAGCAGTACAATTACAAGAAGTAATATGGATCCAAATAAATGAAGAAAGGATATTTTCTTCCTTTTCGAAATTTCTTGATACACAATGACACTCCAATCATAGCCTGTACTTGGCTTTTTCACTTTTATAGAGATTGTACCCTTCGCTGTCGATCACGACGATGCAGGGGAAATCCACAACTTTAAGTTCCCTTAAGGCTTCTGTTCCCAATTCTTCATAGTCAATGACTTTTGCTTCCTTAATACTGTCGGCAATAAGTGCTGCAGCACCGCCTACAGCAGCAAAATAAACGGCCTTGTTTTTGACCATGCTGTCGATGACCGCCTGGTTCCTCTCACCTTTCCCTATCATGCCGGACAACCCTTTGTCCAGCAATATGGGTGCATAGGCATCCATTCTTCCGCTTGTTGTAGGCCCGGCAGAACCGATGACGTTGCCGGGTTTTGCCGGGGAAGGCCCTGCATAATAGATAATTTGTCCCTTGAGTTCTATGGCAGGTTCGATGCCCTGTGCCATAAGTTCTGTCATCTTCTTGTGGCCGGCGTCCCTTAATGTATAGATTGTTCCTGTAATAAGAACACTTTCTCCTGCTTTCAGGTTTTTGATGACCTCTCCAGTCAGAGGTGTTGTCAAATGCTTCATAAGCCCTCCTAAATGACCGCTTTGGCGTGACGCGTCACGTGACAGCTGATATTGACGGCTACTGGAAGACCTGCTATATGGGTTGGAAAGACATCGATGTGAACGGCCAGTGCTGTGGTCCGGCCACCCAGTCCCTGCGGTCCGATTCCCAGGTTATTGATTTTCTCAAGCATCTCCTCTTCCAATTCTTTCACATAGGGGATTTCGGAATGCTCATCCGTCTCTCTAAGCAGTGCCTTCTTTGCCAGGAAAGCAGCCTTTTCAAAGGTTCCTCCGATACCTACGCCGACAACCATGGGAGGGCATGCATTCGATCCCGCTTCATCCACCGTCTTAAGGATGGCAGCTTTCGCGCCTTCTATGCCATCCGAAGGCTTCAACATATGCATCTGACTCATATTCTCGCTGCCGAATCCCTTTGGTGCCACTTCAATCTTTAATTTGTCACCAACCACAATATTGTAGTGGATCACAGCCGGCGTATTATCCTTAGTATTGACCCTTTCAAAAGGATCCTTGACGACGGACTTTCTGAGATAGCCTTTTTCATATCCGCGGCGCACACCTTCATTGATTGCTTCTTCAAGGGTTCCGCCAATAATGTGCACATCCTGGCCAATGTCAACAAAAACAACCGCCATTCCCGTGTCCTGGCAGATGGGCATTTCCCGGTCCCTTGCAATCACTGCATTTTTCAGTATTTGATCGAGGATATCCTTGCCGATGGGTGACGTTTCATTCTGCTTTCCCTCTTCTAGAGCACGGACAATATCATCATTTGTGAAATAGTTGGCCTCGATGCAGAGTTTCTCAACTGTATCGATCACCTGCTTAACATTAACTTCTCTCATATAGCCTCCAAAAATTATAGCTGATCTAATAAATCTGCAAATCGCTGCAGCATTTCATTGAACGCCACTTCGCTTAGGTACGTATCCGGATTCAGATAGACGGTGCTGTCAGGGATGAGTCCGATTCTACCCGCTTTGTAAATCGTTGACAGCGCCCAGGACGAAATGCTGCTTCTGTCAGTATACTGGCTCAAATTCTTATCAGCTTCGCTTGGCACGATGACACCATACTGTGCTTCATAGGCACGTACAAGAATCGCATAGGCCTGTTCTGTCGTGATATTGAGCTTCGGACCAAATTCGCTGTCGCTGATACCCTTGATAATATTGTACTCATAAGCTGTATTGACATAGATTGCCAGTTCGGAATTGATGTCCACATCCTTGAATTTGAGCGAGAAGGGCTCAAGCTTTGTCAGCCTTAAATCTTCAAGGTTGATGATTTTCTTGATTGCATCGCCCCGCGTCATATACTTCACATCGGCCAGTGCAGGCAGGGATGAAGCTGTCTTGAACGTACCGTCATATGTGTAGTTGATGCCATTGAACGAGACATCGATATGAACTTCATATGTTGTATTGTACTTATAAGGTTCAAGCGGCAGCACAACCAGATGGTTGGTCAGATTTCTGTCTGACTCCGGTGTGATTATTTTTGTACTGATGCGTCTTTTTGTGTTCAACTCCCTGATATAAATAGAATTGACTGTCGTGCTGACCACTTTTTTTGTATCACTGTAAAGGGTGAATGTAAGAGGCAATCCAACCTTGGTCCTGTCGATCGTCATCCCCTCATAGGGATCAATATGATATCTGTTCGTCCAATTGACCGGCACATCCTGCTGGCCGTTGAACGGATAAACAAAAATTGTTTCCGCCGTCCTTAGCTTTCCCCCAAGTGTATAGGTATAGTAGCCGTTGAATTCGCTCATCCCGATATCCGAATACAGGGGATCTAAAACAAAGCTCCGTGAATACGGATTGTTGATGATATCCAGGATGCCGTCTTTGTAGTTGCTTACAGAACGGCTAATGAATTCATAGACATACGGCTTGTCATACTTGTAATAAACAGCCCTATCCCACGGGTATTTCCCGCGGTAGTATACTTTTTCGCTGTCTTCGATCATGGAAAATGCTTCATTATAATACATATATTTCGAATGGTTCAATGCCATTTCCTTAAGCGTGGCACTGACATCAAGATCGACCGATCGTATGCCATTGATGAAATCGACGGTGCGTTCCACCTCGTCATCCACCCTGCTTGTCTCATTGACGACAACGGTGCCATGAACAGCATTCCCAAAAAGCAATGCTACTATCAAGGTCAATATGATGAGTTTTTTCACAGATACCACCTCCTGTCTTAATAAATGGGTATATCCATCTCAATTATAGCAAAGTTGAAGTTTTCTGATATTACAGTCACATTAAATTTTCAGAGACCAATATTGAAAAAAGGCTGCCGCACCGACCTATACTGGGTGCAGCAGCCTTGAATAATCATGTCCTATTCTTCAGTTTCTTCTACCAGGTCGATGTCGATTTCCTCTTCGCTGTCCACAATCTGTTTGATTCTGGCTATGCCTGCGATCTTGATATCCTCTTCGAGATCCATCAGTTTGACGCCGGAAGTAATCCTGCCGTACTTTGATACATCATTGACTCTGATGCGGATAACGATACCGCCGTTCGTGATCAGAATCATTTCATTTTCATTGTGTACCGCTTTCATTCCGATGACATTGCCGGTCTTTCCTGTAATCTTGTAGAACTTGACGCCTTTTCCGCCACGGTGCTGGGAAACGAAAAGACTCATGTTCGTTCTTTTACCCATACCGTTTTCCGAAACAATCAGCAGGTCTTCGCCCTGAGATACCAGTTGCATACCGATGACTTCATCCTCATCATTCAGGTTCATGCCTCTGACACCCTGGGTATTTCTACCTGTTACTCGTACATCCTGCTCGTCGAACCTGATGCACATACCCTGTTTGGTTCCAAGTATAATTTCCTGATTGTTGTCGGAAAGCTTGACTTCAATGAGGTCGTCATCGTCCCTTAAGCTGATTGCCAGCAGTCCATTGACCCTGATGTTCGTATATTCCATAATGGACGTCTTCTTTATGATCCCTTTCTTAGTTGCCATCAGCAGGTAGACATCCTCATCAAACTCTCTCAATGGAATGATCGCCGTTATTTTCTCATCAGGCTCAAGCTGAAGGAGATTGACGATCGCGGTTCCCCTTGCCGTCCTGGACGACTCCGGTATTTCGTATGCCTTGAGCCTGTAGACCTTGCCCTTATTGGTAAAGAACAAAATCATATGGTGGGTTGTCGTGATGAAGATGTTCTCAACGAAATCATCTTCCCTCGTTTTCATCCCTTTGATCCCTTTTCCACCACGGTGCTGGCTCTTATAGGTTGTAATCGGCATACGCTTCACATAGCCAAGGTGGGTCATAGTGATGGCCGTAGATTCCTTTTTGATGAGGTCTTCGATATTGATATCCGATGCATCGAAAGTGATTTGCGTCCTTCTCTCGTCACCGTATTTTTCCTTGATGATCAGCAGTTCTTCTTTGATGACCTGGTAGAGGATCTTGTCATCGGCCAAGATTGCCTTCAGTTCCTTGATCTTTTCCACCAGTTCATTGTATTCGTCTTCCAGACGCTCTCTTTCGAGTCCGGTCAAAGCCCTCAGTCTCATGTCGACAATCGCCTGAGCCTGAACTTCTGTGAAACCGAACTGCTTCATCAGATTTTCCTTGGCTTCGGCAGTATTGCTCGATGCCCTGATTGTCTTGATGATTTCATCAATAACATCAAGAGCCTTAAGCAGACCTTCCAATATATGGGCCCTGTCTTCGGCCTTTTTTAGGTCATACCTGGTTCTTCGCGTGACGACATCTACCTGATGTACGAGGTAGTGCGTCAGCACTTCTTGCAGATTGAGCGTCTTCGGTTCGTTCTTGACCAGTGCGAGCATATTGATGCCAAAGGAATCCTGCAGCTGCGTGTGTTTATATAGAAGGTTTTGAACCACATTGGGATTCGCATCCCTTTTGAGTTCAATGACGACACGCATGCCCTTTCTGTCCGACTCGTCCCTAAGGTCGGTAATACCTTCTACTTTCTTTTCCTTGACCAGATCGGCGATTTTCTCGATCAGCTTGGCCTTGTTGACCTGGTATGGAAGCTCTGTCACGACAATACGCTGTTTACCGTTGGGCATCGGCTCAATATCGGTAACAGCACGCACAACGACAATCCCTCTTCCGGTTCGATAGGCTTCCTCGATGCCCGACCTTCCAAGTACCGTTGCAGCAGTAGGAAAATCCGGACCTTTGATGATATCGATAAGTTCATCGATTTCCGTATCCTGGTCATGGTAGACTTTGTTGTCAATGATTCTGACGACACCATCAATAACCTCACCAAGGTTGTGAGGCGGAATATTGGTGGCCATACCTACGGCAATACCCGAAGTGCCGTTGACCAGCAGGTTCGGGAATCTTGCAGGCATCACTTCGGGCTGCTTTAACGATTCATCGAAGTTTGGCACAAAATCAACTGTATCTTTTCCTATGTCAGCCAACAGTTCCATACTTATCTTGCTGAGTCTGGCTTCTGTATAACGCATGGCGGCAGCGCTGTCTCCATCGACAGAACCGAAGTTACCATGCCCGTTCACCAGCATATACCTGGTGGAGAAATCCTGTGCCAGCCTTACCATGGTGTCATAAATCGAGCTGTCTCCGTGAGGATGGTATTTACCCATGGTATCCCCGACGATACGCGCTGATTTTCTGAAAGGCTTGTCCGGTGTCAGATTCAGTTCGCTCATCGAATACAGAATCCTTCTCTGCACCGGCTTGAGTCCATCCCTTACATCCGGAAGCGCACGGGAGGCGATGACACTCATTGCATAGTCTATATAGGACTTTTTCATCTCATCCTGCAGATCAACAGGAATTATTTTGTCATATCCTAATTCTTGATTGTTTTCATCCATTTATGTTACCTCCACACTCTAGATGTCCAAGTTCTTCACGTGCTTCGCATGGGACTGTATGAAATCCCTTCTGGGTTGAACCTTATCTCCCATTAAGGTTGTAAAGATTTCATCTGCAGAGGCAGCGTCTTCTATCTCTACTTTGAGTAGAATGCGTTTTTCAGGATCCATCGTTGTGTCCCAAAGCTGTTCGGCATCCATCTCACCGAGTCCTTTGTATCTTTGCAACACGATATTCGTTTTACCGATTTCTTCAAGCAACGCATCAAGAGCCCTGTCATTGTAGACATAGGTCGACTCTTTTCCTTTTGTAACCTTGTAAAGAGGCGGCTGGGCAATGTAGACCTTGCCTGATTCTATCAATTGTGGCATGTATCTATAGAAGAATGTGAGAAGCAGTGTTCTTATATGAGCACCGTCCACATCCGCATCTGTCATGATGATTATTTTATGGTATCTCAGTTTTTCCAGGTCGAAATCATCTGCTATGCCCGAACCGAAAGCTGTAATCATGGCTCTTATTTCATTGTTGGCAAGTATTTTGTCGAGTCTGGCCTTTTCCACGTTCAGAATTTTCCCCCGTAGCGGAAGAATAGCCTGGGTCTGCCGTGATCTTGCCGATTTCGCCGACCCACCGGCGGAGTCACCCTCAACAATGTAGATTTCACAGTTCTTGGGATCCTTGTCCGAACAGTCGGCAAGTTTTCCCGGGAGTGACGTGCTTTCAAGCGCTGTTTTTCTTCTTGTCAGATCCCTGGCTTTTCTGGCTGCTTCCCTTGCCCTTGAAGCCAAAATCGACTTTTCAAGGATTATCTTGGCCACATGGGGATTCTCTTCCAGGAAATAAGTCAGCTTTTCAGACAGGATATCGTTGACAGCTGTTCTGGCCTCACTGTTACCAAGCTTTTGCTTTGTCTGACCTTCAAACTGGGGTTCACCGATTTTGACACTGATGACAGAAGTCATGCCTTCACGAACATCTTCGCCGCTTAGGTTGCTCTCGTTGTCCTTCAGCATTTTATTTTTCCTGGCATAGTCGTTCATCGTCTTTGTCAATGCGGCTTTGAAACCGCTCAGATGTGTGCCGCCCTCAGGGGTATTGATATTGTTGACGAAACTGAATATGTTCTCGACAAAGGAGTCGTTGTGCTGAAAAGCGACTTCAACATAGACGCCTTCGCTGTCCCCTTCGCAGTACATGATTTCATTGTAGAGACGGTCCTTGTTTCTGTTCCTGTATGCAACGAATTCTTTGATACCGCCTTCATAGTGGAACTGGAGCCTCTGTTCGTCACCTTCACGCAGGTCTTCAATGACAATTGTCAGGCCTTTCGTCAAGAATGCCATCTCCTGAAGACGCTGTTTCAATGTGTCAAAATCAAATACAAGTTCTTCGAATATTTGATCGTCAGGTTTGAAATGAATATAGGTGCCGTGCTGGTCCGTACTTCCAATGACTTCCAGTTTATTCTTGACATCTCCGCGTTCAAAACGCTGATGGTGGATATTTCCATCCTGATAAACCTTCACTTCAAGCCATTCCGAAAGGGCGTTGACGACAGACGCGCCCACACCATGCAGCCCACCGGATACCTTATAGCCGCCGCCGCCGAATTTTCCTCCAGCATGGAGTGTTGTAAATACGACCTCGACGGCAGGGATGCCTTTGGTAGGATGGATACCGACAGGGATACCATTCCCGTTGTCCTGTACCGATATGGAATTGTCCTGGTGTATCTTTACTTCAATGTAGTCGCAGCGGTTGGCCAATGCTTCATCAACCGAGTTGTCGACTATTTCATAAACAAGATGATGAAGGCCTCTGGCAGATGTACTTCCAATATACATCCCGGGCCTTCTTCTTACAGCTTCAAGTCCTTCAAGGACCTGTATCTGTTCGGCATTATATTCATTATTCTGACTCATTCGATTCCTCCTGGCAAATACAATCACCATCATTATATATTAGACGTGGAATTTATGCAAATAACGCGATAAAAGTCCTATTTCTTCATCACGGCAGCATTCTTGACATAATAAAACTGGCATTCACCCAGTCTTTTATGAACGATATCCTCAATACCTGTGCAGGTTATGATTGTTTGAAGATCTTTCAAGTGGTCAACGAGAAAAAGCTGCCTGTTTTCGTCCAGTTCAGATAGGACATCATCAAGGAGAAGGACCGGCTTTGCTTCGCTTTTCATAAGAACCAGGTCTATCTCTGACAGCTTCAGTGCCAACGCAGCTGTTCTTTTCTGCCCTTGGGAGCCAAATATCCTGGCATCCTTGCCGTCGATCTCGAACCTCAGATCATCCCTATGGGGACCTACCGATGTGATACCAAGCTTGATATCTTTCCTCCTGTGCTTCATCAGCTTCAGCGCATAGTCTTCCGGCGCCGCATTTTTTTCATAGACGACTTCCAGCGTCTCCACCCCTCCGGTCAGCATCCGGTGCTTTTCCGAAACAATCGGCGCCAGTTCTTCGATGAAATTCTGTCGGCCCCTCATGACCGATAGACCGAATTCAGTCAGCTGCCCGTCCCATACGTCAAGCAGAGCCTCATCCGCCTCCCCGGTCTGCAGCTGCCTGAGAAGGCTGTTTCTCTGCTTCAGTATCTTATGGTACTGGCTCAAATCGTGAAAATACAGCTTGTCCAGCTGTGACAGTTCAAGGTCGATAAAACGGCGCCTTTCCTTGGGACCCTCTTTTATCAGACCAAGGTCCTCCGGTGAAAACATGACGACATGCATGACGCCCAGCAGTTCAGACATTTTCCTTACTGCAGTTTTGTCGACAGCAATCGACTTCTTGCTATTTCTCCTCAAATGCACATCGACAGTCTCTTCAATGCCGTCTCTCTGAAAAGAAAGATGCACTTCACCTTCCTTCTCCCCGATCAAGATAAGTTCCCTGTCGACAGATGTCCTGTGAGACTTGGATGTGGCGCACAGATAGATGGCCTCTATGAGGTTGGTCTTTCCTTGAGCGTTTTCACCATAGATGATGTTGACGCCCGGTTCAAGTTCAAGAATCGCTTTTTCGTAATTCCTGAAATTGTGAAGCTCCAGTTTCGTTATGATCATACAGTAAATGCACCGACGCCTTCCACTTGGACTTCATCCCCGGGATGGAGTTTCCTCCCCCTTCTCAGTTCTGTCTCTCCGTTTACTTTTACCATGCCTTCCTGGATAAGTATTTTCGCATGCACACCTGAATCAGCGATACCTTCAAGCTTCAGGAACTGTCCAAGTTTTATTTCAACGATTCTTTCTTCTTGGTTATCCATTTCATCACCTGTTCAGCCTGATCGGCAGTATAAGATACTTGTAGTCGTCCCCTTCTACCTGCCTGATGATACAAGGATTGACAGCATTGGTGAACTGAAGGCATATCTTCTCATCTTCAATCGCTTTTAAAGCCTCAATCATGTAGCGGGGATTGAATGCGATTTCAAGGGGCTGTCCTTCCTGCTCTATTTCGATTTCTTCGTGAACGTTGCCAAGTTCCGTATTCGACGTAATCAGCAGCGTATCCTTGCTGATTTCAAGCTTGATTGGGCTCTTCTTGCTTTCTCTGGCAATCAGTGCCGCCCTTTCAATACTGCTTTGAAGCTTCTTTTTGTCGACTGTAATCAGCGTATCGTAGTCAGCAGAGAAAATCTGTTCGTAATTCGGGAAGTCACCTTCGAGGAGTCTTGAAACGACAATGCTGCCCTCCAGTTCGAACAGGACATGCTTTTCTGAGAAATAGATGGTGACCATGTCGGCTTCATCACTGGTCAGGATCTTGCTTATCTCAGAAAGGGTCTTTCCGGGTACGACAACAGAAGTATTCTCATACGTGTCGTCAAAAACTGTGTTGCGTATGGATACCCTGTAACCGTCGACAGAGACGAGGCCGAGTCTGTTGTCTTTCAGTTCAAGCAGTTCCCCCGTCAATACCGGTTTGATTTCTTTAACGGCAATCGAGAAGATCGTCTGCTGAATCATGTCTTTGAGTACAGTCTGTGGGATGGAAATACTGTAGCTTCTTGTTATCTGCGGAAGATGGATAAACTCCGAGCCTGCCTGACCTGGAATGTTGAACTCGGATTTCTCGGCAACTATTTTCGTCAGGTTGGTTTCATCAACGGTTATCTCGACTTCGCTGTCTGGCAGTTTTTTTACAATCTCGGAAAAGATCCTTGCATCGATGGCTACGCTGCCCGTTTCGATGATGTTGGAATCAACGATGCTTTCAATACCGAGTTCCAAATCGTTGCTTATAAGCTTGAATCCATCTTCAGTTGCCTGAAGGAGGATGCACTGCAGTATTTGCAAGGTCGTTCTTGTCGATACTGCTTTCAGGACTGTATTGACACCATCGAGCAGATCGTTTTTGTCACAAGTCAATTTCATCGGACTGACTCCTTTCGGTCTTGGGTCTTGTGTATAAAGTAATAAAGAGATTTTTTATAGTCATTGGAGTAATAGTAGTTGTGGAATTGTGAATAAGTGCCTTCAACCCTCTATTTTACTGCATTTACAGAAGTTGACAAATATGTGGACACAGGAAAAAGTTATCCTTTTTCATGCACAGGGCATTTTTTATCTTCAGGCAATCTACAGCTTATCCACATCATTTTCCAGTGATCTTCTTGGTAAGAATATCGATATTGTTCTTCAGCGAATAGTCCGATGCTATGTCCGATTTGATCTTTTCATAGCCGTGAAGAATGGTTGTATGGTCCCTTTTACCGATGGCCTCTCCTATTTTAGGAAGGGACAGGTCTGTCAGTTTCCTGCAAAGGTACATGACAATCTGTCTTGGATAGGCAATTTCACGGGGTCTTTTCTTGGAAATGATGTCACTGGTTGATACGTTGAAGTGTTCAGCGACTATTTCCAGAATCAGCTGTGGCGTGATCTTAGGCGCTTCCGTTGGGGCAATAAGGTCCTTAAGTGCTGTCTCGGCGATTTCCATCGTGATGTTCTGGCGGACAAGCAGTCTTGAATATGCCAGTATCTTGTTGATTGCGCCTTCAAGTTCTCGGATATTGGATTTCACATTATTTGCTACATACTGCATGACTTCATCCGGGATATCCAGACTCTCAATTTCGGCTTTCTTCCTTAATATGGCCATTCTTGTTTCGAAGTCGGGTGCCTGGATATCTGCAATCAGGCCCCACTCGAATCGGGAACGAAGTCTCTCCTCCAGAGTCTCAATTTCTTTGGGAGGACGGTCCGCAGCTATGATAATCTGTTTTTTCGCTTCATATAATGTATTGAATGTATGGAAGAATTCTTCCTGCGTCCGTTCTTTCCCTGCAATAAACTGGATATCGTCTACCAGAAGCACATCGATCTCCCTGTACTTCCTTCTGAATTCCTCGTTTTTATCGTCACGGATCGAGTTGATCAGCTCATTGGTGAATTTCTCCGAAGACACATAAAGCACTTTGGCGTTGGTGTTGTCATCGAATATGAAATGCGCAATGGACTGCATCAAGTGGGTTTTTCCCAATCCCACGCCACCATAAATAAAGAGTGGATTGTATGCTTCAGCAGGTGCTTCTGCTACGGCGAGCGATGCTGCGTGTGCAAACTTATTGTTGTTTCCGACTACGAATGTATCAAAGGTGTAGCGTGGATTCAACAACCCGCTTTCAGCAAATCCATTCTTAAAGGATGTGTTTTCACTTTCCCGTTCCATTCCCCTAGAAGAAGATACCCTTTCATTCGGCAAAATAAAGCGTACGCTGAACTCTTTATCCATGACTTCATGGATGGCCGCCTGTATCGATCTTTGATACTTCTTCTCAATGACGTTCTTTGCCATCTGGTCATCCACAACCAGAACCACCGTATTGTCCGAGACATCTGCGGGTTCGAGCTTCTCAAGAAACGTCTTGTACGAAATAACTGAGATATCGGATTCATACCTCAACAAGTTTTTGATGTCATCCCATTTTTCCACAAGAGGATGAGACATGTTATTACCCCCTTCATACCTTATAAATAATGTGGCCTTATATGACCATCGTATAGATATATATAATACTCCATTAAAAAGGGCATTTCAATCGACGAAAAATGGATCGTCCTGTTTAAAATGTGAATAGTTATCCAAAGAGGGGGTGTTTATTCTGTGGATAACTTATTTTTTCCAGATTATCCACAGCTGGGTTCAAATAATATCTACATAATTGGCGATTGAAGTAAACCCTTGAAAATACTGGAAATTTTGTAAAAATCCGATGCGGCCGTCTGGGATAAAATATTGGGGTTTTCCACAAGAAAAAAGAAATGTGTTGATAAGAAGTTTTTAACAAGTTATCCACAGGAAATTGGCTGAGATGCGCATATCTGTGGATAACATTTCGAAAAAATATTTTATGAGAAAATATCTTGACGATAAGGGGTTTTATCACTATAATTGAAATAGTGCTTTTAAGGCGACTATTTTTTTTCGTCAAAATTTGAGGTTAACTTTTGATATAACTTCTGGTATTAAGGAGGTGTGATGCGATGAAAATGACATTACAGCCAAAGAAGAGACAAAGAAGCAAAGAACACGGCTTTAGAAAAAGAATGAAAACAAGAAGCGGTAAAAATGTTCTTGCAAGAAGAAGAGCTAAAGGTAGAAAAAAATTGTCAGCTTAAGGTCGCATTCATGTGGCCTTTTCTTCTTTATGAAACCAATTCAGGGAATTAAAAAGAACAGCAGATTTAGAAGTGTATATCAAGAGGGGCACTCACTTGCCAACAGGTCGTTGGTTATGTACAGATCGGAGTCGGAGGCCGGGGATACCAGACTTGGCATATCGGTTAGCAAAAAGGTTGGAAACAGCGTTATAAGGCATCGGATCAAAAGGCTTATCAAGGAAGCGTTCAGGCTGAATCAGCAGCACTTGAAAAAAGGGTATGACATCGTTGTCATTGCCAGACAGAACGCACTGGGTAAGTCTTATCATAGTATAGAAAGAGATGTCATTCATTTATTGAAGAAACATGACCTTTTCATTTGATTTCATATTATGTATAATGATACTAATATGTCCAGAAAGACTTGAGATGGTTGGATTTTGAAGAATATTGCAATTATTTTGATAAAATTCTATAGAAGATTCATATCTCCGCTGAAAAAGGCAAGCTGTATTTATGTACCGACATGTTCGGCTTATGCTCTAGAAGCATTCCAAAAATACGGTTTTTTAAAAGGCGGCTATCTAAGCGTGAGAAGGGTCTTGAGATGCCATCCATTCCATAAAGGCGGTTATGATCCGCTGCCATAGGAGGAACAGAATATTATGACAGAAATTATCGTTTTGACCCAAAGTAGCACGTTCATCATAGGTGATATCGCAAAGTTGTTCGGTGTTATACTGGATTTCATCTACAACTTTTTCAGCAATATTGGTATTGAATCCCTTGGCATCAGTATTATTGTATTTACAGTCATCATCCGTACACTGATGCTTCCCTTGGCTTTCCAGCAGCAAAAGCAGATGAAGGAAATGTCCAAGATACAGCCGGAACTCAAGGCCATTCAGGACAAGTACAAGAACAGGAAAGACCCGGATTCACAAAGGCAGATGCAGGCCGAAACAGGACAGCTGTATCAGAAGCATGGCGTCCATCCTTTTGGCGGATGCCTGCCGCTGATTATTCAGATGCCGATCATCTTCGCGCTTTTCCAGGTACTTAGAAACGTACCTTCCTATATCAACAGTATCAAGGAGCTTTTTGCAAGCATAGCAACAAGCGTTACAAGTGTTCCGGGTGCGGAAACCGTTCTTACGAGCGAGACATACAAGTCATCCATGTCTCAGGTGAAAGATTTCATTATCACTGACCAGAACAAAGTGATTGACTTTCTTGGAAAATTCAGTTCTGACAACTGGAGTCAGTTGAAGCTTGATTTACCTTCAATAGCAGATGCCATTACGCCGTATGTCGACAAGATTATGGATATCAACTATTTCTTTGGCATCAATCTGGCCGACAAACCTAACCTGCTTTCCATAGGAATCCTGATTCCTGTTCTTAACGTCGTGGTACAGTTCCTTGTATCGAAGACAGCATCTCCAACCGGAACAGACCAAAGCGGTGCTCAGGGTGGTGCCCAAAAATCAATGATGTACACAATGCCGTTGATCACGGCAATATTCGTTATACAGATGCCTGCAGGTCTTGGCCTTTACTGGTTTGCCAGCAGTGCGTTCCAATTGGTGCAGCAGTTCGTGATCAACAGACATTTACACAGCAAAGATCAGAAAGCATAGGAGGACAGCAATCATGCAATTCGTTGAGAAATCGGCTAAGACAGTTGATGACGCTATAACGGAAGCTTTGGTTGAACTTGGTGTAACAAGCGACCAGGTAGAAGTTGAAGTCATCGACAAAGGTGCCAGCGGTTTGTTGAGCATTTTCAGCAACAAGATGGCCAGAGTAAAAGTATATAAAAAAGTAAATCCGGAAGGTTCCGCAGAACAGTTCCTTAAGGATGTATTCGAGAAAATGGGCATTGAAGTTGGCATTGCAATCGAAATGGATAAAAGCAACAACATGACCATTGACCTGAGCGGACCAAGTATGGGTGTGCTTATAGGAAAAAGAGGTCAGACGCTTGATTCTCTCCAGTATCTTGTCAGCCTTGTCGTGAACAAGGAGTCTGAAAAATATATTAGAGTGAAGCTGGATACAGAAAATTACAGGGACCGCAGAAAAGATACCCTTGAAAAACTTGCATCCAATCTGGCTCACAAAGTGAAAAAGACAGGCAGAAAATTCACTTTGGAACCGATGAATCCGTACGAGAGAAGAATCATCCATTCGACGCTTCAGAATAACAAGGCTGTTGAAACGCACAGTGAAGGGGAAGAGCCATACAGAAAAGTGGTCATTACACCTATGAAAAAGCGTCTCAGCAAACCAAAACCAAGACAGAAGAATCAAAATCAATAATGATGCCAAAACCCATGCTGAAAAAGCTTGGGTTTTTTGCACAAAGGGAGAAATAACGTGTTCGATACAATCGCATCCATTTCAACGGCAATATCCAGTTCGGGTATTGGTATAATTAGGATAAGCGGCCCCGATGCCCTGGATGTCATTGCCAAGGTCTTTCATCCGATGGCTGACAAAGATATCAGGAAAGTGGCAAGCCATACCCTTCATTACGGAAGAATTATTAGTGAAGAAAGCGGGAAGCCCATTGACGAAGTGATAGTATCTGTGATGAAAGGCCCTGCCAGCTATACAAAGGAAGATGTGGTGGAAGTCAATTGTCATGGCGGTGTACTTGTGACAAGACAGGTGCTTAACGTGGTTCTGATGGCCGGGTGCAGGTTGGCTGAACCAGGAGAATTCACAAAAAGAGCCTTTCTGAATGGGAGAATCGATTTGTCCCAGGCGGAAGCGGTCATGGATATCATCAATGCGCAGACACAGCTTTCCCTTGATGCATCCATGCATCAGTTGAAGGGCGATTTATCCGACAAAATTCAAAGAATCAAGGATGGTATGCTGGAACTGATCGCCCATATTGAAGCGTCGATCGACTATCCGGAATACGATATCGATGAACTCTCCTTTGACAGTGTCATGGACAAGATAGACGGTATGTCCGGTGACATCAAGCAGCTTTCCGAAAGCTATGACAATGGCAGGATTATCAAGGAAGGGATCAGGACCGTCATCATCGGGAAGCCGAATGTGGGAAAATCCACCCTGCTGAATGCGCTCCTTAGGGATAACAGGGCCATCGTTACTGAAATACCCGGTACAACCAGGGATGTCCTTGAAGAGTACATGAATATACACGGCATTCCCATCCGACTGATGGATACAGCCGGTATAAGAGAGACGGAGGATATCGTCGAACAGATAGGCGTGTCGAAGTCCAAGGAAAGGCTGATAGAGGCAGATCTTGTCATCATGGTGCTGGATGCTTCACGAGACCTTGAGGATGACGATATGGAGATACTCGGATTGATTGAGGATAAAGAAGCCATCTTCCTTCTGAACAAAATCGACCTGGAAGAGAAGATAGACAGAAGTATGCTGGAAAGACATGTGAAGGACAGCCGTTTTATAGAGGTCTCAGCTGTCAATAACAAGGGAATCGCCACGCTTGAAAATGCGGTACGCGATATGTTCCTGATCGGTGAGATCGATATGGACAACCAGGTCTATATTACCAATGCGAGACACAAGGATGCCCTCGACAAAGCAGCAGCCAGTCTGGATGAAGTCAATGCATCCATCTCATCAGGCATGCCGGAAGACTGCTGGTCCATTGATTTGAAAAATGCTTATGACAGTTTGTCCGTTGTGACTGGAGAATCAGTGACAGAGGATTTGATTGATCAGATATTCAGCCAGTTCTGCCTGGGTAAATAGAGAGGTAATAATATGAACAAGATAGAAGGATCATATGATGTCATAGTCATCGGCGCAGGCCATGCAGGAAGTGAAAGCGCACTGGCAGCTTCCAGAATGGGTCTTAAAACAATCGTGTTTGCAGTCAGTCTTGACAGTATAGCCATGATGCCGTGCAATCCGAGTATCGGTGGTACGTCGAAAGGACATCTTGTAAGGGAAATAGATGCTATGGGCGGCGAGATGGGGAAAAATATCGATGAAACCTACCTCCAGTCCAAAATGCTTAATACAGGAAAGGGACCGGCAGTCCATTCATTGAGAGCTCAGGCTGACAAGCGGAGATATTCCCAAAGGATGAAAAAGGTGATGGAGAATCAGGAAAACCTGACGATCAGACAGTCGGAGGTTACGGAAGTCCTTGTCGAGGAAGGTGTTGTAAAAGGCGTTGTAACCATCTCCGGTGCCGTCTATTACGGAAAGGCTGTCATTATCGCTACCGGCACCTACTTGAAAGCGCGCTGCATCTATGGTGAAGTGAGCATACAGAGCGGACCGAATGGGCTGCAGGCAGCGAATCACCTGACAGATTCCCTGAAACAGACCGGTATGGAGCTTTTCAGGTTCAAAACCGGTACGCCGGCAAGAATCGATGCCAGAACCGTGGATTTCAGCAAGATGGAAGCGCAGTATGGCGATGAGAAGGTTGTTCCGTTTTCCTTTGAAAACAGGCCTGAAGATATTGCCAGGGAGCAGCTGCCATGCTGGCTTGGATATACGAACAGTACGACACACGAAATCATCAATCTCAATCTTGACCGTTCGCCTCTGTATGGGGGCGTCATCGAGGGCACAGGCCCAAGGTACTGTCCATCAATAGAAGACAAGGTCATTCGTTTCCATGACAAGGAAAGGCACCAGATATTCCTTGAACCTGAAGGCGAGGATACCACAGAGATGTATGTTCAGGGGATGTCCTCCTCTCTTCCTGAAGATGTGCAGAGGGATATGCTCCGTACGATACCTGGAATGGAAAACTGTGAAATCATGCGGACAGGATACGCGATCGAATATGACTGTGTCAATCCGCTGCAGCTGAAGACAACGCTTGAGTTCAAGGCGGTGGACGGACTTTACAGCGCCGGACAGTTCAATGGCAGTTCAGGATACGAAGAAGCCGCTGCGCAGGGGCTGCTTGCCGGCATGAATGCGTCGTTGAAGGTCAAGGGACGGGAGCAGATCGTAATCGACCGTTCAGAAGCCTACCTGGGTGTTCTGGTGGACGACCTGGTGACGAAAGGGACGAAAGAGCCCTACAGAATGATGACTTCACGAGCAGAATACCGGTTGCTGCTGAGACAGGACAATGCAGACCTCAGGCTGACGGAAATCGGCTATCATGCGGGTTTGATTGGCGAAGAGAGATACCAGAGATTTCTGAACAAAAAGCGTGCAATTGAGGATGAAATAGCAAGGCTGCAGAAGGTCATTGCAGGGGTGACGGATAAGGTCCAGTCCCTTCTTGCAGAATACGGCAGCACACCGCTTAGATCCGGGATGCCTTTGAGTGAACTGATAAAAAGACCTGAGCTTAACTATGCAAAACTGGCGCCATTGGACAGCGGCAGGGTTGAACTTGATGATGAGGTAATCGAACAGGTCGATATTGCTTTGAAATATGAAGGATATATCGGGCGTCAGATGAAGCAGGTTGAGCAGTTCAAAAAACTGGAGCACAAACTGATTCCAGAAGATATGGATTACAATATGATTGACAGCCTGAGGATCGAGGCCAAACAGAAGCTTAACCAGATCCAGCCCAAATCCATCGGTCAGGCATCCAGGATTTCAGGTGTTTCCCCTGCAGATGTCTCTGTTTTGATGGTCTATCTGGAGCAGCTGAGATATCGAAACAGGAAGAAGGACTGATGATGGACAGCAGAAAACTGCTTTATGACGGAGCGGCAGAAATAGGGATCGAATTGGACGGCGGGAAAATGGAGCAGTTCGAGACATACTACCGCTTGCTAATCGAATGGAATGAAAAAATGAACTTGACATCAATCACAGATGAGAGGGAGGTTGTCCAGAAGCATTTCCTTGACAGCCTGCTTATCGCCAGGCACCTGGATTTCAGTGCCATCGAATCTGTCATAGATATCGGGACAGGTGCTGGATTTCCTGGTATTCCCCTGAAGATTGCTTTCCCGCATTTGAAGGTAACTTTGCTTGATACGTTGAAGAAAAGAATACTATATCTTGAAACAGTCGTTGAAATATTGGGACTAGATGACGTGACATGTGTGCATGCAAGGGCTGAAGATGCTGCAAAGGATAGTAAGATGCGTGAAACTTTCGACCTCGCCGTGTCAAGGGCGGTCAGCAGACTAAATACGCTATCTGAATACTGTATACCATTTGTGAGTGTGGGAGGGTCTTTTATCGCATTCAAGTCCTCAAATGCTGCTGAGGAAATCGAGGAAGCAAAAGGTGCAATTGAGATTCTAGGAGGCAACAGTTCGGAAGTATACGAATCCTTCATTCCAGGGACAGATATCAGCAGGCAGTTTGTAAGAATAGAAAAGGGATCCGCAACGCCGGTGAAATATCCGCGCAAGGCCGGTAAACCCGCCAAGTCACCATTATAGCGAGGAGATATTATGATAGAAGCAGTCATGCTTTCAAGCAAGGAAGCGGTTCAGGAAATTTACGACATCAGGGATGAAGTCTTCACAAAGGAACAGGGCATGGACGCCAAGGTGCAGAAGGATGCCTATGACAATTTCGCCTACTATGTTTATGTGACAGTAGATGGAAAGCCTGCAGGCACTGGTAGAATCATATATAAGGATGAGGAGTATCTTATAGGCCGCATTGCCGTTCCAAAGGCATTCAGGGGGCAGCAGATCGGCGACCTGATTGTGAGAATGCTTGTCGATTATGGCTTCAAACTCGGCGCAGATACAGTCCATGTGCACAGCCTTCTTTATGCCGTCGGTTTTTATGAGAAAATCGGTTTCAAGCTGAATGGAGATCCTTTCATCGAAACTGGACTGGAACATGTTGATATGACGATTGCTAGGAGCGGACTGACACACCCTTGTTGTGACTAAGCAATATGAAAGGCCTTCTCAAGTATCTGAGAAGGCCTTTCATATTGCTATTCGTGTAGGAAAATGGAGATCAGTTCATATGTGTCATCCGTTTTTTCCAGATGTGGGAAGACCTTCGCATCGTCAATGGATGCGGTTTCGATGGATGGATTCAGGTCGCGGTATGTTTTTGCAGCCATCTCGAAGTCTTCATCCCTGTAGATGCCCTGAATGATATAGATGCTGTTGTCAATCTGCTCTATGGCGTCAATGATATTGACATTGGTGTATTGGCACAGTTCGGATGCATACAGGAACTTGACACTGCTTTGTCCGGTGTGGGATGCTTCGTGGAAGGCGCGAACATATTTTTTCCTTACTTTCAAGCCGTTCTTTATATATTTTCTATAGAAGGTATGTTCAATCACCTTATAGCTGTGAAGGAAGTTGTACACTGTGGTCCCGAGCATCGGGCTTTCCAATATGAACTTGAGTAGCTTATCGATGTTTCTAGGATTCCGCTTCAACTGGAAGATCGGCGTAGGATTGATGAAAACCAGCCGGTTGAACAAATAACTGTACTGATTGCATGCCATGGTCGCATAGGCATTGGATTTGCCTGAGGTAATCAATGTAACGGGTTCACCGATGACATCTTTCGCGAAGTCTGCAATGAGCTGTACGAAAAGATAGGCCGTATAGGTCATTTTCGGTTTGTCAGACAGTCCGTATCCCAAAAGATCGATGGCATAGACCTTATATTCTTTTGACATCCGTTTGATCAGTTTATGAAATTCAAAAGAGGATGTGCCGGGTAAGGTGCTGTGTATCAGCAGGACAGGTTTTCCTTCTCCGGCAACAGTATAAAAAATCTTGCCGAATTTCCATTGGTAGTGGTAGGCGTTCGGTTGGCTCAGCTGATCCTTCATTGTGGCAATGACGAAAATCAATTTATTGACAGCGATAACGAGTAAACTGAGCAAGCCAGTATATACGATTTTTTTTGCTAATTTCTTCATGTGATTACCCCTTCCAGATGTTACAATTAGCTTTAAATTAAGCTTAACTATATTATGTATGATTTCAAAAGAAAATACAAGATGAATGCGATATAGTTAATAAAATGTAAAAAAGAGTAAAATAAATATATTCCTTTTTTTATAGAAATGTTTCACGTGAAACATGCGCTCTTTTATAGAACTGATATGCCGCATATGTTATAATGACTTATACAATAATTAGGAGTGTGCAATATGGGAAGAATCATTGCTGTAGCTAATCAAAAAGGTGGTGTTGGCAAGACAACTACTGCCGTCAACCTCTCCGCCACATTGGCTGAAAAAGGCAAGAAAGTTCTTGTTGTTGATGTTGATCCACAAGGCAATACAACCAGAGGATTGGGCATAGACAAAAACTCACTGAAGAAAACAACATATGAACTGATCATTGGTGAAGAAGGCATACACGAATGTATCATCGAAAACATTTTTGAGAACCTTTCCATATTGCCTGCGAATGTGGAGTTGGCTGGTGCGGAAGTGGAACTCATTGGCCTGCAGGAAAACAGCTATGTACTAAAACGTCAGCTTGGTATGGTAAGGGATGATTATGACTTCATTGTCATGGACTGTCCGCCATCACTCAGCCTACTGACGGTAAATGCACTGACAGCGGCCGATACTGTCCTAGTTCCAATACAATGCGAATTTTTTGCCTTGGAAGGTCTTTCACAATTGATGTACACGATCAACCTTGTACAAAAAAGACTGAATCCGGATCTTGAGATTGAAGGTGTCGTCTTCACCATGTATGACGCGAGAACAAATCTTTCTTTACAGGTTGTGGAGGAAGTCAAAAGAGAATTGAGAAGAACAAACATCTACAAAAGCATTATACCAAGAAATGTGAGGCTTGGGGAAGCGCCAAGTTATGGATTGCCGATTAACATGTACGATTCAAGTTCGAAGGGAGCAGAAAGCTACAGGCTGCTGGCGGATGAAGTAATTGAGAGAGAGGTTTGAGATGGCGAAGAAAAGAAGTGGTTTAGGTCAGGGACTGTCTGCCCTGATAACAGATGAACTTGAAGATAAAATTGTAGAACAGAACAAAGGCGGCACGCTGAATATCAAACTGTCAGTTATTGAACCCAACCGAGAACAGCCCAGAAAGATGTTTGATGAAGACGCCTTGGCGGAACTTGCAGAGTCCATCAAACAATATGGAATAATTCAGCCTCTTATTGTCTCCCAGAAGTCAGATTATTACGAGATCATCGCAGGAGAACGTCGTTGGCGTGCTGCGAAAATGGCCGGTTTGAAGGAAGTTCCCGTTATTATCAAGGATATATCCGCCGAAGAAGTACTGGAGATATCGCTGATTGAGAATATACAAAGAGAAAACCTCAATCCCATTGAAGAAGCAATTGCTTTCCAGAGATTGATTGATGAATTTCATTTAAAGCAGGATGAACTCGCAGACAAAGTATCGAAGAGTCGTTCTGCAGTAGCGAATACGCTCAGGCTGTTGAACCTTACAGAGAAAGTGCAGCAGATGATTATCGACGATATGATTTCCAGCGGACACGCCAGGGCACTGCTTTCATTGGAACAGAGCCATCTTCAGTATGATGTGGCTACTAAAATATTTGATGAGAAGCTGAGTGTCCGTGAGACTGAAAAACTGATAAAAAAAATGAACAGGGCCAAGGACGAGAAGCCCAAGGTCAGCCATCTACCACTGGATCCAATCTATGTGCGCATACAGGATGAAATGAAACAGATTCTGGGGACAAAAGTAGCAATTCACAGAAAGAACGAAAACAGCGGTAAAATAGAGATAGACTATTACTCACAGGAGGAACTGGAACGGATCATCGAATTGATGAATACGATTCAGGATTGAATAAGACAATGAATATTACGAATGAATGGATGGATATTATCAACACCTATATGGATCAGTTCGTATTTTATATTACTATTGGAGCTGCAGTGTTATTGGTCATAAACATTTTCCAAATAATAGCACTTGCCAAACTGAAGAAATTCTACAGGAAATTTGTAAAAGGCAGGGAGAATGTTGATGTTGCCTCGCTGTTCTCTGAAATTGACGATGAGATGGAGGCATTCAAGAAGAAAAACATGGATCAGGATGCCATCATGTCCTCGTTGGATAAAAAAATTGATACTTCTGTAGACAAAGTGATTGTTCACAAATACGATGCCTTTGACAACATGACAGGCGAAACGAGCTCGGTTATTCTGCTGCTGGACCGTAGCAATACAGGTGCACTGATCAACGTCATCCATGGCAGGGAAGGAAGTTACACCTACACTAAGAAAATCAACAAAGGCAAATCTGAGGTTTCTCTGTCTACAGAAGAAAAGAAGGCACTTGAGAAGATAGGCAGATAGTATCAGCCTCAAAATCGTAGATAATTATAAATAAACAGAATATTATATAAAATAAAAACCGCAGGCTGTGTTATGAAAAACGATAACAATCAGCATGCGGTCGCAGAAGCGATATACAAATTTATTTAGCCCAGCAGAATCTTTATAATCTCGATAGCTTTTTCATTGACGACTTTGTACTTGATTTCAAGGCCTTCCCTGTGCCCTTCAATGATGCCTGCAGCCTTGAGCTTGGCAAGATGCTGGGATACTGTCGACTGCGGTATGTGCAGGCAGCTCTGCATATAGCTTACATTACAGCCCTCATTCTTCAGCAGGCCGTCAACGATACAAATCCTTGCAGGATGGCCCAGAACCTTCAACAATTCTGCAATTTCAGCATATTGATCAATTTGCATTATTTCACCCTCTAATTATATTTGAATATTCCGATATTTCATTGTAATTGTAGCAAAAAAAAATGCCATTGTAAACAGAAAGAGGCAAATGAGTGATTGAACGTATAGCAACAACAAAAAAGACGAAAGAAATCATCAATAACCATGCTTTTACCTTTCAAAAAAGGTTTGGACAAAATTTCCTTGTCGACACCCATGTCATTGACAAGATTATTTCCGGCGCCAGGATAAGCGACGATGATGCTGTTATTGAAATCGGCCCCGGAATCGGAAGCCTGACCCAGCTGCTGGCGGAGCATGCCAAAAAGGTAATCGCTATAGAAATTGACAAAAAACTGATTCCTATCCTGGAAGAAACACTGGCACCTTATGACAACATCCAGCTTGTCAACGAAGATGTTTTGAAAGTCGACATCAACAGGATTGTTGAAAAGGAGAACGACGGAAAACCCGTCAAAGTAGTTGCAAACCTTCCTTACTATATAACGACACCTATAATAATGAAGCTCTTTGAAGAGAATGTACCTATAGAATCGGTGACGGTCATGGTTCAGAAGGAAGTTGCCCATAGAATGAATGCCGTGCCGGGGACGAAAGATTATGGTACGCTGAGCTTGGCAGTCCAGTACTATGCGGATACCGAACTCGTGGCTAATGTGCCGGCCAACTGCTTTATCCCTAGGCCCAAAGTTGCATCTGCAGTCATCAAACTCACCAAGAAGACAGACCGCGACACAGCGCCTGAGGACGAGAAACTTATGTTTGCATTGATCAAGGGCGCTTTTGCCCAGAGAAGAAAGACCGTCATCAACAGCATGGCCAACTCGGGGATTGTAGATGCATCCAAGGAGAAGTTGCTGGCGGCCCTGGAAGAGGCGGGGATTGACCCTAAAAGAAGAGGAGAGACGTTCACGTTGAAGGAATTCATTCGGCTTTCGGACTGTTTGAGGGAAATCATGTAACTGAAATTTAACAATTTTTACATTAATTTGAAACAGTCGGATGGTAGTATATTTACATAAACTATCCCCCTTTTATTTATATAAAATTGACCTGTCAGATGGACGGGTCCTTTTTTTTGCGCCTTTTCCTTGACAAAATCGGAAATGATGATATACTTTGAATATCAAAGTATTTAAAACTCAAACTATATGTAATACCTAAAGGAGCAAGACATGACATTTTCAAAAATAGTAGGTACCGGCAGATACACGCCCGAGCTTGTTGTATCCAACGACGATCTGTCGAAGATGATGGACACAAGCGACGAGTGGATCTATCCCAGAACCGGTATCAGAAACCGCCGAATTGCAAAAGATGAAACGACTTATGAAATGGCAGCCAAAGCGGTTAAGGAAGCACTGGATGCTGCCGGCTTGGATAAAGAAGATGTAGACCTGCTGATCGTCGCAACGATTTCCACCGAGTACCAGACGCCGTCAGCAGCCTGTCTCGTGCAGAGGGAACTCGACATAAATAACAATATCATGGTATTCGATGTCAACGCTGCATGCACAGGATTCGTCTATGCCATGGATGTGGCGGACCAGTTCATAAAAACGGGCAAATACAGGAATGCCGTCGTTGTCGGGGTTGAAAAACTGTCCCAGGTTACAGACTGGAGCGACCGTGCAACGGCAGTGCTTTTCGGTGACGGTGCAGGCGCAGTTGTCATGACAGCATCGGAAGAAGCGGGCATCATCGATTCGGTCAATCATGCCATCGGCCGGGATTTCGAGTGTCTATACATAAAGACACGTCACAAGGATACGCCTTTCTATAAATCTCAGAAAGAACACCATCTTGTCATGGATGGCCAGGTCGTCTTCCAGTTCGCCTGCAAAAAAGTGCCGGAAGTCATTCTGGAGACCCTTGACAAAAACGGAATGGCGCTGGAAGACATCGACTTGTTTGTACTTCATCAGGCAAACAAGCGCATCATCGATCGAATCGCCAAGAAGTTGAAAGTCGACATCGATAAATTCTACATGAACATGAATGAGTACGGCAACACCTCTTCAGCCACCATTCCGATTGCCCTGGATGAACTGGCTAGAGACGGCAAGCTGGAAGGCAAGAAAGTCGTTCTGTCCGGCTTCGGTGCAGGGCTGACGTACGGAACAACAATAATACAGTTTTAAACCCATTGGGTGTATAATATAATAATAATAAAAATTAGGAGGATTTCAAAATGACTTTTGAAGAACTGAAAGAAGTAATCGTAGAGGAACTTGGTGTAGAGGATAGCGAGGTAACACCTGAAGCATTATTCATTGATGACCTTGGTGCTGACTCCCTCGACCTGTTCGAGCTTGTAATGTCCATCGAAGATGCTTTCGGCGTTGCAATCCCAAATGAAGAGCTGGCTGATATCAAGACGGTTCAGGATGTTTTGGATTACGCAGAGAAAAACGCATAAACAGAAGGCTACAAAACATTAAAAGGTGTTCCCCGTTCTGTTGGGAGCACCTGCTTCATATTAGGAGGTCATATGGGAAAAATCGCTTTTGTATTTCCGGGTCAGGGTGCACAGGAATCTGGCATGGGTCTGGATGCATACAACACATATGCTGAAGCAAAGGAAGTCTTCGACAAAGCTGCAAAGATACTGGACTTTGACCTGAAGGCACTCTGCTTCGAAGTTAACGAAGACATACATGATACGGCTTATACACAGCCGGCGCTTGTAACAACATCCATGAAGCTGCATGCAGTCATCGACAAGCTGGGCTTCAAACCGGACTATGTTGCCGGTTTGAGTTTGGGAGAATACTCAGCTTTGGCTGCTGCAGGCGCCATATCATTGGAAGACGCTGTCATGGCGACCCGTAGGAGGGGTCTGCTCATGCAGAAAGCGTCACAGGAAACTAATGGCAGCATGGCGGCAATCATGGGCGCGTCAAAGGAAACCATTCTGGAGATCTGCGGACAGGTTGACGGCATTCTTGAGATTGCCAATTACAATAACTCAAAACAGATTGTCATATCGGGAGAAAAGACAGCCCTTGCGCAAGGCATTGAGCTGTTCAAGGAAAAAGGCATCAGGGCCGTCGAGCTTCAAGTCAGCGGCGCCTTCCATTCAAGCCTGATGCAGTCGGCGGCAGACGGTCTTCATGAAGTGCTTGACCAAGTCACGTTCAGCAAGCCTTTGATTCCATACGTCAACAACGTTCATGCGACAATCGTCACAGAAGCGGAGCCTATCAAGGAACTGCTGATCGACCAGGTGACATCATCCGTCAGATGGGATGAAAGCATTGAACTGCTGGTCAATGAAGGCGTTGACCTTTTCGTTGAGATCGGACCAGGGAAAACACTTGCAGGACTGATCAGGAAAATCAACAGGAAAGTCAAGGTTGTCAACGTCTCTGACAGTGCAGGCATCAACGAGCTTGTGGACGTCATGAACGAACGGGAAGGAGTTGTCGCACTATGAAAACAGTACTCGTAACCGGCGCCAGCAGAGGCATCGGTAAAGCGATAGCTTTGGCATTTGCAAAACAAGGCTATTACGTTGTTATAAATTTCAGGAGCAATGCAGCCATGGCTGAAGAAGTCCTGACAGAAGTGAAACAGCTTGGCGGCGACGGAGAACTTCTCCAAGGCGATGTGAGCGATTACGGTTGGGCGTCTGAAGCACTGCCTGAGATGATGAAAAGGCTGGAACATCTGGATGTCATCGTCAACAATGCCGGCATCACAAGAGACCAGCTGATGCTGAAAATGACTGAAGAGGATTTCGACCAGGTGCTTACAGTGAATCTGAAAGGTGCCTTCAACTGCGTCAAGGCCCTGACCCGAGGATTGATGAAGCAGCGATACGGTAAAATCGTCAACATCACCTCCATCATCGGAAAAATCGGCAACATCGGCCAAGCGAATTACGCCGCATCAAAAGCCGGCATGATCGGCATGACAAAATCCTGGGCAAAAGAATTTGCCGCAAGGGGCATTCAAGTCAATGCTGTAGCACCGGGATTCATCGAAACCGAAATGACAGAAAGCCTTTCGGACGTGGTCAGGGAATCTTATCTGAAAATGATCCCTGCCGGCAAGCTGGGTTCTGCTGAGGACGTAGCAGAGGCAGTACTGTTTGTATCATCCGACAAGGCGGACTATATTACTGGGCAGGTCATCACAGTCGATGGCGGCATGACCATGTAATTGGAAAGGACATATACTATGAGTAAAAGAGTTGTTATCACTGGAATGGGTGTCGTGACACCACTAGGCAACGATGTCGACCAGTACTGGAACAATCTGAAGGAAGGCGTATGCGGAATCACTATGATTGAATCCTTCGATACGTCTGACTACGAAGTGAAAATAGCAGGAGAGGTAAAGGATTTTGATCCTTCCAAATTCCTGGATAGAAAAGAAGCAAAAAGAGTAGACAGGTTCTCCCAGTTTGCCATCGTGGCAGCAGGGGAAGCGCTTGAAATGTCGGGTATCGAAGTGACTGACGAGAATGCCGACGATATCGGTGTCATCATCGGCTGCGGTATCGGCGGACTGGGAACAATCGAACAGGAGAAGGAAAAGCTGCTCAAAAAAGGGCCGAAATTCGTTTCTCCGATGATGATACCTAAAATCATCACAAACATGGCTGCAGGCAACGTCGCGATTAAATTCGGACTCAAAGGTGTTTCGACCTGTATCGTCACGGCATGTGCCAGCGCTACGAATTCCATCGGTGAAGCCTTCAGAGCGGTCGCCTATGGTTCAAACAGCGTCATCGTTGCGGGCGGAGCAGAGAGCAGCATCGTACCTCTTGGCCTTGCCGGATTCACTTCTTTGACGGCACTCAGCACAAGCAGAGATCCCAAGAACGCATCCAAACCTTTCGACAAGAACAGGGACGGATTTGTAATGGGCGAAGGTGCCGGCATGCTGGTTCTCGAGGAACTCGAACATGCGAAAGCCAGGGGTGCCAAGATCTACGGCGAAGTCGTCGGTTACGGCAATACGACAGATGCTTACCATATTACATCACCTGCCCCTGGCGGCGTAGGTGCGGCCAAAGCCATGCAGAAAGCCATCAAGGATGCAGGCATCGAGCCGGGGGATATTGGCTATATCAATGCCCACGGTACAAGTACGCCTTACAACGACAAGTTTGAAACGGAAGCTATCAAGAGTGTTTTCGGTGATCTTGCCTACAAGATTCCTGTGTCATCGACGAAGTCCATGACTGGCCATCTCCTGGGTGCTGCCGGCGCGGTTGAAGCCATTGCATGCATCAAGACACTTCAGGACGGATTCATCCATCCGACAATCGCCTACAGCGAAGCGGATCCGGAATGCGACCTCGACTATGTGCCAAATGTGGGCCGTCAGGCTGACGTTAAGTTCGCTTTGAGCAATTCCTTGGGATTTGGCGGACATAACGCGACATTGGTATTCAAGAAATTCGAAGACTAGGGGTGTAGGGATATATGGATACAAAAGCTATGTTAGAGCTGATAGAGGCGCTTAAACAAACGGATTACGATCATATAGAAGTTGAACAGGACGGCAACCGCCTTGTCCTGAGCAAGTACAAGCCTGAGACAGTCGTCCAGGCATACGCACCAGTCGCAGCGGCACCGGCTGCTGTGGCTGTCCAGGAAGCAGTTCCCGCTGCCGTTGACAAAAAGGACGATGATACTGGCCTTGAAATCGTCAAGTCACCGATCGTAGGTACATTCTATTCATCCTCAAGTCCTGAAGCGCCTGCTTTTGTTCAGGTAGGCACGAAGGTGAAAAAGGGCGATGTGCTCTGCATCATCGAGGCAATGAAGCTCATGAACGAGATCGAAGCCGAAGTGGATGGAGAAGTTGTGGAAGTCCTCGTAGGAAACGAGGATCCTGTCGAGTACGGACAGCCCCTTTTCAAGATTAAGGCTTGATCCCGCAGGAAAGGAATAGGCAAAAAATGTTGAATGTTAAGGAAATCATGGAAATAATACCGCACAGAGCGCCGTTTCTGCTTATCGACACTGTCGAGGAGCTGGAACCGGGCGTCCGTGCAACAGCATACAAGAATGTGACTATCAATGAAGATTTTTTCAGGGGGCATTTTCCCGAAGAGCCTGTCATGCCGGGCGTTCTGATTATTGAAGCGCTTGCACAGACAGGTGCCGTCGCAATGCTCTCCCTTGAAGACAACAAAGGGAAGATCGCTTATTTTGCAGGTATCGACAAGGCGAAATTCAAGAGAAAAGTCGTTCCGGGAGACACCCTGAAGCTAAGCTGTGAAATCCAAAAAGTAAGAGGACCTGTAGGCGTCGGCAAAGCAGTAGCCACTGTAAACGGTGAGGTTGCCTGCGAAGCTGAATTGAAGTTCTTCATCGGCGCATAGGAGGTTCTCATGTTTGAAAAAATTCTTATTGCCAATCGTGGCGAAATTGCCGTCAGGATCATACGGGCGTGCCGCGAACTTGGTATTAAAAGTGTTGCGGTTTTTTCGGAAGCCGACCGTGATGCGCTGCATACCCAGCTGGCAGATGAAGCGGTCTGCATAGGACCTGCAAAATCAAGGGACAGCTATCTGGATATCAAGAGGATCATCAGTGCGGCCATCATCACCAAGGCCAATGCGATTCATCCCGGTTTCGGGTTCCTTTCAGAGAACCCTACTTTTGCGCGCATCTGCGAAGAGTCCAACATCATCTTCATCGGACCGACATCGGAAATGATTGAACGCATGGGCAACAAGTCTATGGCAAGGGATACGATGAAGGCGGCAAAGATACCGATCGTCCCCGGATCACCGGGCATTATCAGAAGCGTCAAGGAAGCCCATGCTGCGGCCAAGAAAATAGGCTATCCGCTGATCGTGAAGGCCTCATCAGGCGGCGGCGGCAAAGGCATGCGTGTCGCATACAGCGAGAGCGAGCTGGAGAAGAATTTCCTCACAGCCCAGAAAGAGGCCATTGCATCCTTTAATGACGGCGACATGTACATGGAACGCTATATCGTGAATCCAAGACATATCGAATTCCAGATACTGGCTGACAAGTTCGGACAGGTGATCCATCTCGGTGAGAGGGACTGTTCCATCCAGAGGCGTCATCAAAAGATCATCGAAGAGGCACCTTCAGCTGCTCTCACACCGAAACTGAGGAAGAAGATGGGTGATGTCGCAGTCAAGGCTGCGAAGGCCATCAACTATGAAAATGCCGGAACGGTCGAATTCCTGGTCGGTGACGGGGACGAGTTTTTCTTTATGGAAATGAACACCCGCATCCAGGTTGAGCATCCGATTACTGAAATGATCACAGGCATAGACCTGATCAAAAAACAGATTGAAATTGCAAGCGGCATGAATCTGAACCTCAAGCAGGAAGATATTGTCATCAGGGGCCACGCCATTGAATGCAGAATCAATGCGGAAGATCCGGATAAGAATTTCAGGCCGTCACCAGGTACGATTACCCACCTGCATATGCCGGGAGGGAAAGGGATAAGAATCGACAGTGCCATTTATAACAACTACACCATACCGCCACTTTATGATTCCATGCTGGCTAAATTAATCACCTATGGTACGGACAGAGAAGAAGCCATCCACAAAATGAACAGTGCCCTTGGCGAATTTGTTGTAGAAGGGGTAACGACAAATATAGATTTCCACTGCGAGCTGATCAACCATGAGAAGTTCCTGAGTGGGGATTATACGACTGCCTTCATTGATGAAGTGAAGGGCAAGACTGAGTAAGGATGTGATTGAATGAGAAGTCCATTTAAAAAGACGAAATACGTACAATTGACGCCGATGAAGCGTCTTAACAACCAAGGCAACGTACCGGCTGGATCCTGGGTGAAATGCACCCAGTGCGGCACGGTCATCCACCGCAGCGAGCTGGACAAGAACGAAGCCATCTGTTCTTCCTGCAGCAAGCACTTCAGGCTGGACGGTCCGACACGCATAGCGAGCGTCATCGACGAAGGCACGTTCAACGAGCTCTTCAACGATCTCGCTACGGCGAACCCGCTTAATTTCAACGGATACGATGCCAAGATAGAGAGCCTTAAAAACAAGACAAGACTCCACGAAGCGATTGTCACCGGCACCGGCGATATTGAAGGTAAAAAAGTGGCCATAGCCGTCATGGATGCAAGGTTCATGATGGGCTCTATGGGATCGGTCGTCGGCGAGAAGCTGACACTGCTTGCTGAACTGGCAACCGAAGAACGCCTGCCGCTTATCGTGTTCACTGCATCAGGCGGCGCCCGTATGCAGGAAGGCATCATTTCGCTGATGCAGATGGCAAAAACCAGTGCTGCAATCAAGAAGCATTCCGATGCAGGGCTGCTGTACATCACAGTTCTGACAGATCCGACGACCGGCGGCGT
Source organism: Vallitaleaceae bacterium (assembly GCA_963677915.2). Classification (GTDB taxonomy): domain Bacteria; phylum Bacillota; class Clostridia; order Lachnospirales; family Vallitaleaceae. Next base: position 33,906 of record CAXXGE010000043.1, read on the forward strand.
AACGGCAAGCTTCGCCATGCTGGGCGACATCATTCTGGCAGAGCCGGGAAGTCTGATCGGATTTGCCGGTCCAAGGGTCATCAGAGACACCATCAAACAGGACCTGCCGGACGGATTCCAGCGTGCGGAGTTCCTGCTTGAGCACGGTTTTGTTGACAAGATAGTTACACGTGACGAGATGAAGAGCACATTGAGCCTTATCTTGTCATACCATGTAGAGGAGGCGGTAAAATGAAAGCTTGGGATCGCGTAATAAATGCCAGGAAGGCTGACAGGCCTACAGCCGCTGACTATATAGAAGCAATTGTTGAAGATTTCACCGAATTCCACGGTGACAGGCTCTATTCGGACGACGCTGCCATCGTAGGCGGTGTGGGACGGATCGGCGGCATGAACGTCACTGTCATCGGCCAGGAAAAAGGAAAGAAACTCAACGATAAAATAAGAAGGAACTTCGGCAGCCCGAATCCGGACGGCTACAGAAAGGCTTTGAGGCTGATGAAGCAGGCCGAGAAGTTCAACAGGCCGGTCCTGTGCCTTGTCGACACACAAGGTGCCTTCTGCGGTATTGAAGCGGAAGAAAGAGGGCAAGGCGAAGCAATCGCGAGGAACCTTTACGAAATGTCTTCCCTCAAGGTGCCCATCATCTCGATCATTCTGGGTGAAGGCGGATCAGGCGGCGCATTGGCACTTGCGCTTTCCGACGAAGTCTGGATGATGGAAAATGCCATCTATTCAATCCTTTCACCGGAAGGCTTTGCAAGTATCCTCTACAAGGACGGTTCGCTGGCAAGCCACGCGGCTGAAGAGATGAAAATTACAGCGGACGACTTGAAGGAGCTTCATGTCATCGAGAAGATCATTGAAGAACCGGAAGCTGGCATCGAGAATGATTTTGACTCTGTTGCAGCCAGCATCAAGAAGGAAGTTGTAGGCAAACTGACAGAGCTTCAGTCTTTATCCAAAGAGGAATTGACGGAAAAGCGTTACCAGCGTTTCAGGAAATTCACTCTCTAAAGGGGACTGTTGGATTAGTATAAAAGAAGGCTATTTTTCAGATAGCCTTCTTTTTGAATCTCCAAGATAGTATAATAGTAATGTAGGAATTAGCGAGCACCGAGGAGTTACAACAATGAGTAAACGCAAGAAGAAACAACCCATGGTAAATCTGAACGTTTTGGCAGTCTTAATATTTTTAAGCGTCTTCACAGGATTCTGGCTTTCGGAACAGTTGTCCGCAAAACGGTATGCTGCAGTTGAAAGTGAGCCTGAAACGGTGATACAGCAGACAGAGACACCCAAAGAAGTCACGGAACCGGAACCAACCGCTCAGGAAATGAAAGAGCCGGACCAGGTAGAAGCGGAAGAACCGGAAGAAGCCAAAGAGGAACTGCCTGCTGAAGAGCCGGAAGCGGATGCTTTGGACAATACGGCCATCGGGTGGTCATTCAAAAGGAATACGGACCATACCCCGGTCATAGGATACAACCAGGGAATCGACCTGGAAAAATATGATGCCTTTTACATCAACAACAAGACGGATGAGAAAGTGGTCTACCTGACCTTCGATCTGGGCTATGAAAACGGCTACACGCCAATGATACTCGATTCGCTGAAACGGAACGGTGTCAAGGCTGCGTTTTTCATTCTGGATGACGTCGTCAAAACCAATCCGGAGCTGTGCATCCGCATGAAAGAGGAAGGGCATGTGGTGGGCAACCATTCGAACACCCATCCGAGTTTGCCGACCTTGACGGATGAAGAGCTGCAGTGGGAGTTGACTTCTACGGCAGATATTTTCAAAGAAGCAACAGGCTATGAAATGGACAAGTTCCTGAGGCCGCCAAGAGCGGAATTCAGTGAGCGTACGCTGTACCTGACCAGACTGAACGGCTACAGGTCCGTTTTCTACAGCATGGCTTATAAGGATTGGCTAGTCGACGACCAGCCGGGCGCGGATGCCGCTTACCAGCATGTCATGGACAACGTGCATCCAGGCGCCGTCATCTTGCTCCATGCCGTCTCACAGTCTAACGCGGAAGCGATGGACAGAATACTGTCTTCACTTCACGAACAGGGTTACAGGTTCGGCAGTCTGTATGAAATACCATCCATATACTAATTTATACCGGATGACAACTATATAGGAGGGAAAGAAATGCAACAGTACAATAATGAGGAATATCGTAAAAGCATGAGGTTGAAGTTTGATTTCAACAACATGATGTCGGATTTTGTAGGGGAATACGGCATCAAGGAAGAGGAGATCGCTGCACTGCAGGCCAAGATTGAAGCCG
>CAXXGE010000044.1:0-35862 GCA_963677915.2 Vallitaleaceae bacterium
GCTCTTTGATCAGATCCCTCTCATAGCACAGTTGGGGCAGCCCGACACCGACGACGACGACACCGACCAGTTTTTCACCGACCAGATCGATGCCTTCTCCGAAGATGCCTCCAAGAACGGAAAAGGCAACCAGCGATTTTTTTCGCTCAGTATGGAACTGGCTCAGAAACGCTTCTTTCATAGATTCAGTCAGCCCCCTTTCCTGGACAAGTACATCCAACTCATCATGATTGGCCATCGGCAGGTATGCTTCGAGGACAAGTTCCAGATATTTGTACGAAGGAAAGTAGACGATGTAGTTGCCTTTTTTCGTAGTCGTAAAGGCTTGGATTCTCTCTGCGATTGCCATCGCCGACTGTTCCCTGTCGCTGTAATACGTGGATACGGTCGGGTCGATAAGCAATTTCATGTTCTCCTGCCTAAACGGCGACTTCAATGCCATCCCATAATTGGAAGCATTTCCGCCAAGCAGCTGGAGATAGTATGCCATCGGAATCAAGGTGGCGGAGAAGAATACAACACCCTTCATACTGCTTACGCAGCCAGCCAAATTGTCACTTGGATCCAGGCAGAACAGGGTTATCTTCAAATTCCGTCCGTCACTCTCATAGCTTGTCACATACTTGTCCGAGTAGAATTCCGCCTTCTTGACAAAGTCGTTGCATAGGAAATAGAATTCCAGCAGTTTTTCCCAGGATGGCCATTCCTTCAGCTTCGGCGCCAGTTTCTCAATCCGGTGCATCATGTTTCTGACGGATTCCTCAAGCAGATATGGCATCTCCTCCTCTTCAAACCGCTTCTGGTCACAGCCCTCGCACATTTTTCTGAAACCGAGCATCTGACTGTTGATGCGGCCGAGCTGATTGTACAAGGATGTATCAACCTCCCTGACCTGCTTCCTTATGTCAAGCACTTCGCTTTTGTTCAACGATGCCGAGTACATGTCCCTGCCCCGGTCCACCAGATTGTGGGCTTCGTCCACGAGGATGGTATACTTGCCGCTGCCGTCGACAAAGAAACGCCTCAGTTTGGCTGTCGGGTCAAACACGTAGTTGTAGTCGCAGATGACCACGTCGCTGAAAAGCGCCATGTCGAGGGAAAGCTCGTAAGGACACACCTGATGTGCTGCTGCGGTCTTCTCAATGCAAGTCCTGCTGAAATAGTCTGTCGACAGGTACAGGCTTTCAACAGCAGCGTTCACCCTGTCGTAATGACCGTTTGCATAGGGACAGTCCTCCGGGTTGCAATTGGTTTCACTATTGAGGCATGTTTTGTCCTTGGCAGTCAGGACAACCCTTTTGATCCTTGCCCCTTTGGACTCGAGTACACTCAGCGTCTCGGCCGCCACTTCCTTACCGATGGTCTTCGCGGTAAGATAGAATACTTTTTCGGAAAGGCCCCTGCCATAGCCTTTCAGTGCAGGGTAAAGGGCCGCCACTGTTTTGCCGATGCCCGTCGGCGCCCTGGCGAACAGCTTCTGGCCGTCCTCCACCGTCTTGTACACTGCAGCCATGAAGGCCTTCTGGCCCTTCCTGTAACTATCAAAGGGAAATGCCATACTTTCCAGGGTCGCTGCCGTTTTATCATGGAATGCCTCAAGCGTAGTTGCCCAGCCGACGTATCTGTTCAGCAGATCCATATAGAAGGATTCAAGCTCATCCATAGCCGCTTCTTCATGGAAATGTTTCACCTCATTATGTTCAAGTTCAATATACGTCATTCTCACGGTCACGTTTCGAAGGCCATTTTGCTTCCCGTAGATATAGGCATACATTTTGGCCTGTGCCCAGTGGACCTCGTTGTCCCCTCTGACATGCTCAAGGGGAATGCCGACCGTCTTGATCTCATCAATGACAATGCCATGATCATCCTCAAAAAAGCCGTCCATCCGGCCATGGATCTTGAAAAGCATATTGGCGATAACCGTTTCCATCTCCACACTGACTTCACTGTGATACCCTTCGCCTTGGCTTTTCTGAAAGCGTTGATGGGCTCTTGTGCCGTCGACAGCTCTGGCACCGCCGATGGAGGCTGTCCGGATATCGCCGCTTCGCAATACATATTCAACCAGTTCCCTTACCGCTATTCTGATTTCATGTAGAACCGCCACCGCCGTCACCTCCCAAAGCGCAGCACATTTTCATCGAATATTAAAGCCCCGCATCAGCGGGGCCTGGTATAGCATTCTCTTCTTGATTATACTGTTCCTATTGCCGGTTTGCCAGGTATCGGAGGTTCTGTCTCCTCAAACAGCTGGGCGAATTCCTCACCGGTAATCTTTTCTTTTTCAATCAGCAGTGCTGCCGTCTTATGCAGTACTTCCATATGTTTCTGCAGAAGGTTCTTGGCATCCTCGAATGCCGTATCGACGATGCGCTTGATTTCGCTGTCGATCATGCCGGCGATGTTCTCGCCATAGTTGCGAGTATGGCCCCAGTCACGTCCGATAAACACTTCATCGCTGTCGGAGCCGAACTGTATGGGTCCGATGACCTCCGACATACCGTAACGGACAACCATGTTCCTTGCAATGCCGGTGGCACGCTCGATATCATTGGAAGCGCCCGTAGTAATATCGTCAAGCACCAGCCTCTCGGCTGCACGGCCGCCAAGCAGGGAGATGATTTCCTGGTCCATCTTCTTCTTCGTCATGTACATAGGGTCCTTGCCCGGCAATGGCATGGTGTAGCCACCCGCCATACCTGTCGGAATGATGGATATGCTGTGCACCGGATCAAGTTCCTCAAGCACTTGGAAAATGATAGCATGTCCAGCCTCGTGATAGGCTGTAATGCGTTTTTCCTTCTGGGTAATGACCCGGCTTTTCTTTTCAGTACCGATACCCACCTTGACAAACGCCTTGCGAAGGTGATCCTGTTCAATGACTTTCTTGTCATCCCTTGCAGCGTAAATTGCCGCTTCGTTCAGCAGGTTTTCAAGGTCTGCACCTGTGAATCCAGCCGTTGTCTGTGCAACCTCCTGGAGGCTGACCGTATCTGCCAAAGGTTTCCCTTTGGAATGGACTTTAAGAATCTCTTCCCTTCCTTTTACGTCAGGTCGGCCTACATAGACTTTCCTGTCGAAGCGTCCCGGTCTTAGCAGTGCAGGGTCCAGTATATCGACGCGGTTTGTCGCAGCTACAACGATAATGCCTTCGTTGTTGCCAAATCCGTCCATTTCAACCAGAAGCTGGTTGAGTGTCTGCTCTCTTTCATCATGGCCGCCGCCAAGTCCGGCGCCACGTTTGCGGCCGACTGCGTCGATCTCGTCGATGAAGACGATGCAAGGTGAATTCTTCTTGGCGTTCTCGAAAAGGTCTCTCACCCTCGAGGCACCGACACCGACAAACATCTCGACGAAATCGGAACCCGATATGCTGAAGAACGGCACGCCTGCTTCGCCGGCTACGGCCTTGGCAAGCAATGTCTTACCTGTTCCCGGAGGTCCGACAAGGATAACGCCTTTAGGGATACGGGCACCAAGCTCCACAAACTTCTTGGGGCTCTTCAGGAACTGGACGACTTCTTCCAGCTCCTCCTTTTCCTCCTGCAGGCCGGCCACATTGCCGAAGTTGATGGTCTTGTTCTCATCCATAACCATCTTGGCTCTGCTCTTGCCGAAGGACATGACACGGTTGCCGCCGCCGCCGCCCTGTGCCTGGTTCATGATGAAGAACAGCAGGAACACGACAGCAATCAATATGACAATCGAAGGCAGCAGCTGAACAAGCCAGCTTGCCCGTTTGACATCCTTGAAGTAGATGTTGATATTGTCGTCTTTGTAGTTTTCATAGAACTGTCCCACATCGGGAACAAAGAAGCTGACAGTGGTCGCATCCTTGAAGTATACTTTGACCACGCCGGTTGGTATTTCTTGGTTTTGATCGACTTCAATGCGCTCGACAGAATCGTTCGTTATCGCAGAATCAAGCTCACTCATGCCGAACGTCTGTTCCATTGTACCAGGGTCACTCTGAGTGAAAATCAAAGCGAACATCAGAACCAGGATCAGCAGCGCATAGAAGCTGAAGCTTTTCAGGTTGTTTTTCACGGTATTCCTCCTATATGTTAATCTATTTCTGTCATTTCTCCCACAAATGGAAGATTTCTATATTTTTGCTGATAGTCAAGGCCGTAGCCGATGACAAAATTGTCAGGAATCGTAAAGCCGATATAGGCTATGTCCACGCTGTCGACGCGCCTGTCAGGCTTATCAAGCAGTGCGCATATCTTAAGACTGTTCGGTTTTCTGTCGAGCAGAATCTGTTTGAGATAGCTCAGCGTTCTTCCCGAATCGACAATGTCCTCAACAATCAGGACATCCTTGCCAGTGATGTTCTCATCCAGGTCCTTGATAATTTTAACGACACCCGAACTTTTAGTATCGTCGCCATAACTGGAGACCGCCATAAAATCCATGGTGACTGGCAAATCGATTTTTTTTGACAGGTCAGACATGAACATAACGCTTCCCTTCAAGATGCATATCAAATGGACGGTTTTCCCTATATAGTCCAATGTTATTTGCCGGCCCAGTTCAGCAACCTTATCCATGACTCTTTCTTCAGAAATAAGTACTTTAACTTTTCCCGACACGATGTTCCTCCTTGCTGACAACCACTTCCAATACCCTTGCGGTTGTTCCGGTGATTTTATATTTATCACTCATTCTATACCCAACAATCCAGAGCACTTCCTCGTCATCCGCGATTATCGGTACCAAGTCTCTGGACTGTCTTGGTACTTTTTCATCGATAAAAATATCTTTTACTTTCTTTTTGTCCATCGATGGATTGATACGCAGAAAATCGCCGTCTCTTCTGGCTCTGACCGTTAAATTACCTACTATTCTATCATAATCGAACCATTTCGTATACTTGTTTTTGGGAATCTCTTTCAATTGCTCGGCGTCAAAAATCCGGTATGTCAGGGTCGTTGATCCGTCCAGGCTAATCTGTCTTTCTTCGTATATGCCCGAGTCTGCATCACGGATAAACAGATCCTGTTCAGGAAAGCCCTTTGCGCTTTCCGAGTCATGTGCCAAACGCATCTCAAGCCTGTCGTAAACACGCTCTATCACAATGCCTCCCGGCAGATGCACCTGCTTACCGGTTTCCTTGGCAAGCATGCCCACGGCAGTATCCACATGGACTTTGGAGATGTCTCTAAGCGATCCTGTCAAGCCTTCGATAGCGAGCCTCATAGCTCTTGCGCAGACGACCCTGTCTTCAGCCAACAGCCTACCGGTATCCAGAATCCACGTATCGTCAGCCCTGTCAACCGATGCTGTATCCAGAAGTCCGCTGGCTAGGCCGTCAAGATAGCTTTCTTCCTCCCGCATCAGGCTTGCCATGCCCGACAGCCTTGACTTCAGCTGGGGATTGAACTCCCTTTCCATCAGGGGGATGAGGATATTTCTGATTCTGTTCCTTGAAAAGCTGTTGTCTTTGTTGCTTGAATCGAAGCGGAAAGGAATGCCGTTGTCTTCGCAGTACCTGATGATAGCGTCTTTTGACACTTCCAGAAACGGTCTGCATATGTTGCCGTTCACGGGATGCATGCCACCCAATCCTTTGAGGGATGTGCCCCTCATCATGTTGTGCAGGATGGTCTCCGCCTGGTCGTCCCTATGGTGGGCCAGCGCGACTTTTCCTGGCGTATTTCTTTCTGCCGCATTCTTCAGATGCAGTCTTCTCAGATTGCGTCCTGCTTCTTCGATGCCGATGTGGTTGGCTTTGGCATAGGATGTCACATCCTCAGAAACGACGGTCAGGCAAATACCCCGCTGCCCGCAGAACATCCGGACCATCGCTTCATCCCCATCCGATTCTTCTCCCCTTAGATTGTGATTCATGTGAAAGGCTATGAGTCTGAAGCCTCTTGAAGGGGCAAGTCTGTGCAGCACATCCAATAGGGCCATGGAATCCGCGCCTCCGGAGATACCTGCCACCACAGTGTCCCCCGAATTGAACATGCGGTGTCCTTCTGTATATTTGTCGATCATTTGCAGCATGTTGTCACCTGCTTCTATTCCAGCTCTTCCTCGAATATGATTTCATCTTCGTACAGAAGATTCAGTTTCTCTCTTGCAGTATCCTCGATAAACTGCTTGGAATTCACGTAATTCTGTTCTTCCAGCAGATCAAGCTGCCTTGCCTGTTCCGCTTCGATCTGTTTTTCAAGGCTTTTCACCTGGCGTTCAAGATCCTGGTTCTTGTAGAATGAATTGGTTATCTGGGCAATGAATATGCCAAAAAACAGGATGACAACCAGAATGATGAAATACATGGCTCGCTTATTGTAATTGACGTTCTTTCTCATGCCATCCTCCCATTGCTAAAGGTATTCGTACATATCCTTTGCCGCTTCTTTCTTCGTTGAATCCACAATCGATGTCACTTTGACCTTGACCGATTTATTGCCGAAAGAGATCTCGATCACATCCCCCTCGCTGACTTTTGTGCTGGCTTTGGCCACATTCCCGTTGATTGTGACACGGCCGGCATCGCAAGCTTCGTTCGCTACCGTCCTGCGCTTGATCAGGCGGGATACTTTCAAATATTTGTCCAGTCTCATGTATATACCTCCATCGTTGTCCTTGTACAAATTATAACATAACTGAAGATGTGAAAATAATCAAAAAAAGCGAAAATCCACACAGTGTGCAGATTTTCGCATCCATCGTACGAAGATTACTTGTTAACGATGTCTTTCAGAGCTTTACCAGCTTTGAATCTTGGTGCTTTTGAAGCAGCAATTTTCATCGTTTCACCAGTTTGTGGGTTTCTTCCCTCTCTTGCACTTCTTTCAGCAACATCGAAAGTTCCAAATCCAACAAGTTGGATTTTCCCACCATTTGCCAACTCTTCAGCGATAACATCTGTTACAGCTTTAAGTGCTTTCTCCGCTTCATTTTTCTTAAGTCCTGATTTTGCCGCGATAGCAGCCACCAAATCTGATTTGTTCATTGTAACGCCTCCTCAAATTATGTATTATTAATTTCTTTTTACTTCATCCCACAAGGCGTCCATCTCAGACAAGTTCATGTCAGAAAGCTCCAAACCCCTTGATTTTGCTAGGGTTTCGACACCCTCAAATCTATTTATAAACTTTTCTATAGTGTTTGTCAAGGAATTTTCCGGATTTACCTCCAAAAAGCGGGAAACATTAACAATCGAGAATAATAGGTCTCCGAACTCTTCCTCAATCCTTGGTTTATCCATATTCTGTAGGGCTTTGTGAAGCTCCATGGTTTCCTCTTCCACTTTTTTGAAGGCTTCCGACCAGTCCGGGAAATCGAAGCCGATCCTTGCGGCTTTTTTCTGGACCTTGCCGGCCCGCACAAGTGCCGGCAGCGCCTTCGGAACGCTCTTAAGCTCATCGCTGACCGTTTTATGGTCTTTTTCAGCCCTTTTTATGGCATCCCAGTTGACGGTCACCTCCTCGGCATCCTTGACGTCTGTGGTTGAGAAAACATGGGGATGCCTCCTGATGAGTTTCTTCACAATCGTATCTGTCACTTCATTCATCGTGAACCTGGCTTCATCGCCGGCTATCTGCGCATGGAAAACAACCTGCAGCAGGAGATCACCCAGTTCTTCTATCAGGTTCTCGTCATCTTCCATATTGATGGCTTCGACGACTTCGTATGCTTCCTCCAGTGTTGTCACCTTAAGGCTCTTGTGGTCCTGCTCCCTGTCCCACGGGCATCCTTCTTCACTCCTCAGATGGGACATGACCTCCACGAGGTCGTCATAGGTATAGTAAGATCCACTCTTTTCTATCTTGTACATATTCCGCAACCTTTCTACTTCAAGTCCTCGTAGCTTATCGGATCCCATGCTTCCCGGTTGATGCGTATGGCCGTCTCACTTCTCCACTGTTCATAAAAGGCATTGAACGCCTCCGTTTTCAACCGTTCCACCGCGTTATCCCGAAGCTCGAGTTCCCATTGTTCAAATTCGGCAATATAGGCTTGCACTTCCGATTCAGTCGGCGTGACTTTTTCAAGCAGCTGGATAATGTAATACCCTTTTTCACCGGTGATGATATCTGTGTATCCACCAGTTCTAAGGGACTTGATGGCATCGGCCTGATTCTCGGTCATAAGCCCCAGAGATACCGTGTAGACGCCCTTCGTTTCCTCCAGCCTCTCATCTTCTGAATAGGCCATGATGACATCATCCATCGAAACGCCTTCATCCAGCTTCTTCTTTGCTTCCGTAATCTTGTCAAAGGCTTCTTGTTCATGGGTTCTGATGATCACCTGTTTTATCGTCAGTCTGGTCAAAAGGCTCTCCGGCGACTTGGTCTTGTAGTTGACATAATCCGGGTTTTCCTGAAGTATGGCCAGAATATCCTCTTCATTTATTTCCGTGTTGTCAGTCAGCTTTTCCATGATCAGACTGCTGACTGCATTGTCTTCGAATACCTGCCTCACCGTTTCTTCGGTGATTGAATAGTCGGCAACAAAACCGGGCTTCAGATTGTTGAAATAATCCGCCGCCTTGCTTTCTATTTCCTGCAACATTTCGTTGTCCGGTTCAATTCCCAGTTCCTCGCCTTTGGATGCAATCAGTTTGGATTTGATGATATTCTCGATCGCTCTTTCCTTGGCGACTTCCTCTGCGGTTTTACCGCCGCTGAAGTCCTCGACATCCCAGATGTCTTCGCCGCCCAGTCTTTCAAATTCGCTGACAGCCTGAAGGAGGTAGACCATCACTTCATTCAGCCTCATGTCGACATCATCCATCTCGATGACTACAGGGCTTTGGTTCGCTTTTGAGCATCCCGTTGCAAGGGCTGTCGCAAGCATCAGCAGGACCAGGAGTTGAACTGCTTTTTTTACTTGTTTCATCATCTTTGCACCTCCTAACTCTCCTTCAATGCTTTTACATCCTGTAATATATTCTTAACATTACTCAGAACCTGCTTGTCATCCTTGACCGTCAATATGAAAACCGGCATCTCCGATACCTTGAACTGCAGATATGGGCTGTGCTTTGCAATCAGTTCCGGAATACCGGCCGGATTCAGCGGCGCGTCCTGCTTGATTTCAAACCGCACTTTGCCTTGTTTCTCCTCTACCGAGAGCATGCCCATTTCGTGTGCAAGGCTCTTGATAAAAGCGATTTCCACCAGGTTGGTCACTGGTTTCGGCAGGTCACCGTAGCGGTCGACCAGCTCGTCCTGGATGTCCATGTAATCCTCTTGCGAAGCTATCGCAGCAATCTTCTTGTAGCTTTCAATCTTGAGTACTTCATTATCAATATAGCTGTCAGGAATATAGGCATCCACATTGAAATCAACTGCCGTCTCGAATGCCTCTTCCACTGTTTCGCTTCCCAGACTTTTGATGGCTGAAGCCAGCATCTTGCTGTATAGATCATATCCGACCGCATCCATATGCCCATGCTGCCTTGCACCGAGCAGATTCCCGGCGCCGCGTATTTCCAGATCGCGCATTGCAATCTTGAAGCCGGCACCGAATTCAGTGAACTCCTTGATTGCCTTCAGTCTTTTTTCCGCCACTTCCTGCAGGATCTTGTCCCGCTTGTACATCAGGTACGCATAGGCGACCCGGTTGGATCTGCCTACCCTTCCCCGGAGCTGATACAGCTGCGAGAGCCCCATATGGTCCGCATCCTGTATGATCATCGTGTTGGTGTTCGGAATGTCCAGTCCGGTTTCGATGATGGTCGTGGCAACAAGGATATCCACCTCTCCATTGATGAAGTCAAACATGACGTTCTCAAGTTCCCTTTCGCTCATCTGTCCGTGCGCATAGGCGACGATGGCCTCCGGCACCAGGGCACTTATCTTGGCAGCCACCTCGGCAATGTTCCTGACTCTGTTGTAAACATAGTAAACCTGTCCGTCTCTGCCGAGTTCCCGGTAGATCGCGTCTTTGATGACTTCGTCGTTCTGTTCCAGTACGTAGGTCTGGATGGGGTGTCTTTCCTCCGGCGGCTCCTCGAGAACACTCATGCTCCTGATACCGATCAGGCTCATGTGCAGCGTTCTTGGTATAGGCGTCGCAGTCAGCGTCAAGACATCGATATTTTCTTTCAGCCCCTTGATCTTCTCCTTGTGCTTGACGCCAAACCTTTGTTCCTCATCGATGATCAGCAGACCCAGGTCCTTGAAATGCATGTCCTTGGAAAGCAGCCTGTGGGTACCGATGATGATGTCCACTTTTCCCTTGTTGGTACCCTCGATAACTGTCTTCTGCTCCTTGGGGGTCCTGAATCTGGACAGCACCTCGATGTTGACCGGAAAGTCCTTCATGCGCTGCGCGAAGTTGTTGTACTGCTGCTGTGCAAGAATCGTGGTCGGCACGAGATAGGCTACCTGCTTGCCGTCCTGGACGGCTTTGAAAGCGGCACGGATGGCCACCTCTGTCTTGCCGTATCCCACATCTCCGCAAATGAGGCGGTCCATAATCTTAGCGCTTTCCATGTCTTTCTTCGTTTCTTCAATGGCGGTCAGCTGGTCATCTGTTTCCTGGTAAGGGAATACCTCTTCAAACTCGGTCTGCCACAGCGTGTCTTTGCTAAAGGGATAACCCTTGCCTTTCTCTCTCTTGGCATAGAGTTCAACCAGTTCTTCGGCTATTTCCTCGACCGCGCCTTTGACCCTGGCCTTCGTCTTCTTCCATTCCTGCGTACCAAGCTTGTTCAGCTTCGGCGACTTTCCTTCGGCGCTTACATATTTCTGCAGCATATCAAGCTGGCTTGTTGCGATGTACAGATTGCCGTTGTCCTTGTATCCGATCTTGATGAAATCCTTGCTTATCCCTTCCACTTCAATCGTCTCAATGCCTTTGAAGATACCAACACCATGGTTTTCGTGTACAACGTAGTCTCCAGCCTTGAGGTCGTCGAAACTGCCAATGCCGCCCCGTCCCTGTTTTCTCTTCTTTGGCTTCCTGCGCTTTCCAACCAGTTCGGTCTCCGTGAGAAGCACCCATTTCACAAGCGGATACTCATAGCCCTTATGCAGCGAGCCTACTGACACAGCTATATTTCCGGGCGTCAGCGGCGTTTCCATATCTTCATGAACATAGCTGAAAAGTCCTGCATCCTGAAGCATGGCTGACACACGTTTGGCCCTTGTTCTGGAAGCACTTAGCAGAAGCATCCTGTAGCCGGCTTTTTTCCAGTGCTCCAAATCCTTGACCAGCATATCGAAACTGTTGTGGTAAGGCTGAATGGCATGCACTTCAAATTCCATCTTATGTCTGCTGTGAAGCATCGCATCCTTATGCGCGAGTGTATTCAGCATCACCGTCGTCTTGTCTTCAAGGTTTTTGATGATGTCGCTTAGATCTCTGAACATATCCAGCTGGCCTTTGAACAGCAGTCCTCTTTCAAACCGGTTCATCATACTCTCTTCGAACTCGGACATTGCATTGGCCAGCCTTTCAGAAAGGCGCTGTGGCTCGTCCAGGTAGACGATCGGACTGTCGAAATAATCCAGTATGCTGACTGTTTCATCGAAATAGTAGGACAGGAGTGCCTCTATGCCATTGAAATTTCCTTCATGTTCAACCCGTTCGAGAATAGCGCCTCCATATCTTTCGAGGTTATCGAGCACGTCCTGAGCACCTGCTTTTTCCAATTGGCTCATCGACGCTTTCATGTCTTTTCCGATGGCAGCCGCCGCCTTGACGATGGCATTCTCATCGATCACCGCTTCTCTCGCCGGAAATACAACCAGCTGCTCCACTTTTTCAGTCGACCGGTGGGTTTCTCTGTTCACTTTTCTGATGGTATCTATTTCGTCTCCCCAAAGCTCAATCCTGTAGGGCTGCTCCTCGGTTAACGGAAAAATGTCGACAATGCCGCCCCGGATTGAAAACTGGCCTCTGCTTTCCACAGAATCCGCGCGTGTGTAGCCCATAAAGGAGAGTCTTTCTGAAAATTCCGTTGTCGAAAGGTTGCCGCCGGGTTCGAAAAAAAGTATGTTCCTGAAAATGTCGGACGATGGTACGAGTTTCTCGAACAGTGTATCAACCGCGAGGACAACGACTGCAGGAGCACCTTCCCAAAGCCGTTTGATGACCCGCATACGTTCCTCGACGATGTCATTGCTGTGTACGTCCGCACTGTAGAAAATGATGTCTTTTGAAGGGTACAGGAAGACGTCTTCCTCTGAGAAATACTGCATGTCCTCAACAATTTCCCTGGCCATCACATCATTTCTGGCAATGACGACTTTGTGCTTGTGGTCACTGAGCATCTTAATGAGATGGCATTTCTGTGACTCAATGACACCGGACAGGTTAAGCGGCCATTCATTCCTGTCCAGTGCTTCCTTGGCCTTGCGGAAGGCTTCCATTTCCTCAAAAGGTTGATACAATGCTTTCATGATACAGCTCCGTTCAAATAATATATGTACATTATATCCTACAAAGAGGTCAAAACAAAGGGTCTTTGAAATAGAAAGGAACTGCAGGATCAGCAAATTTATTTGCTGATCCTGCAGTTCCTGTTGTGTTCATATTCAGGGATATCATATGGCAGTGAGCCTGTTGATGCCCATCTGGTCCATGCAATATCTTATGATATCGTTTCTCTTGATGATGCCGATGAAGGTATTGTCGTCATCGACTACGGGAACGAATCCCTGGGATGCTGATATGGAAACAAGGGATTCCACATCGGAATCAATGGAAACGGATAGTATATCGCCGTTTCGCCTGATTTCCTTCAGCGTGATTTTCTTTAAATCTTTCTGTTCGAAAGTGCCCTTCTCCTTCAGGTACCAGAGTATATCACCCTCCGAGATTGTATAGGCGTATTTTCCTTTTCTGTTGATTACCGGCACCTGGGAATATCTGTGTCTTTCCATAATTTCCATTGCCTGCAGCAAGTTCATGTCTTTTGTCAATGCAATGACGTCGCTTTTTGGTGTCAAAAAGAATGCTATGTTCATCGGATACCACCTTTCTCATATCCTACTATAGCATGCTTCTGTGATAATTTCATAACTATTTCATTAAATCTTTATTAAAGTGCAACATTTTGACGTTATTCGGCAGCTTCAGCCATACCGCTCTTGACGATGACATTTTCAAGTGCCTTGTCATTCATTTCAATGGTATATCCTGACAGCCACTCGGCATATAACGCATCGAAGGCTTCCTGCTTCTGTACTGCCTTGTAGTTCTCCACCACATACTCCTGGTACTGCTCCAGAGATGCAATCTCTTCAGCAGTCGGCATAATGATTTCTTCCAGCAGCAGTATATGGTAGCCGTATGTTGTCTCAACAAGGTCGCTGATTTGACCCGGCTCCATGCTGAAGGCGGAATTTTCAAATTCAGGCACCATTTCAGCCCTGCCAAATGTGTATTCACCGCCTGTGTCCTTCGATCCCGGGTCGGCAGAATATACAGAAACGAGCTCAATGAATCCTGCTGTTCTTTCATCCGCATCAAGGTTCTCAAGCGCCTTCGCCTTCGCCAGAACTTCTTCAGCCTCTTCAAGGGCGGCTGCCTGCGCTGCTTCATCCAACGGATTGTTGTTCTCGTCCATAGTAGAGATCAGGATATGTCTGGCACGGACCATCTTGAGATACTCTTCGGGCCCTGATTCCATCATTAGCTGGTAGTCACTGTCGGCAGCAAGCTGCTCTTCCAGTCGTGCCTCATCTACTGTGAAATCAGCAAGTGCATTGTCCATGACCAATTCACTTAATTTATTGTCGGTATAAAATTTCTCTACTACTTCAAGGGTCAATCCTTTTTGATCAATCACATCGGCTTCCAGTGTATCGAAATAGTCCTTGGCATCCGTTTGTATGGATGTCTTCGTCTCATCATCGATCACGATGTTGTTTTCAGACGCATAGACGGCTATCACGTTCATCATCTTTGCTGCGTCAACAGCATTTTGCTTGACGATTTCCTGTACTGTCTGGCCGCCGTATCCATAGTCCCAGATAGCGTCGCCGTAATCCGCATACTGAGCCTCATACATCTGCTCAAGCTGGTACACGTACATATTCACTTCGGCAACTGATACCTCTGTGTCTTCCACAGTCATGGCCACATCGTCTTCCATTTTGCTTCCACAGCCCGATAGCATAGTAAGCGCCATAAGAACCGATATGATCATCATTGCTATTTTCTTCATATAAAAATTCTCCTTGCTAAACAACCGGATGACGGTCAGGCCGCCATCCGGTAGATGTTGTTTCATTTTGTTTGATGGAACTGTGCAAGCTCGATACGTGCAAGTGCCCTAGCAAGAGCGGCCTCGGCATGCGCCTCGACCTCTTCCTCATGCATCAGCTTCTCTATGCGCTTCTCGGCCCGCTCGCGGGCAGCCATGGCGCGCTCGACGTCGATTTCGTAGTCCCATTCGGCGGCGTCCGTCAGGACCGTCACCATCTCTTCCGTGATTTCTGCAAAGCCGTTGTGCAGGACCGCCCGTTTCTCCTGGCCGTCCCCCTCCTTGATGATGGCTGTGCCGCTTGCTATAGTCGTCACGATGGGCGTATGGTTGTGATACACACCGATATCGCCCTCCGTCGACTTGAAAATGATCATGTCCACCATGGAACTGTAGAATTCCCTGTCCGGTGTCACGACGTGAAGCTCAAGCTTGTTTTCTGCCATAGGTCACCACCTAAACGCGTGCCAGGACATCGTCGATGCCGCCAGCCATGAGGAAGGCCCCCTCAGGGATTGCGTCATGCTTGCCTTCAAGGATTTCACTGAATCCACGAATGGTTTCGCTAAGCGGTACGTATTTCCCTTCCATGCCTGTGAAGTTCTCCGCAACGAAGAACGGCTGGGAAAGGAAACGCTGGATCTTCCTGGCTCTTGACACGAGCAGCTTGTCCTCTTCGGAAAGCTCGTCCATACCCAGGATGGCGATGATGTCCTGCAGCTCCTTGTTCCTCTGAAGGATCGCCTGCACCCCGCGGGCCACCTCGTAATGCTCTTCTCCGACGATCTTCGGATCCAGGATCCTGGATGTGGAGTCGAGCGGGTCGACGGCAGGGTAGATGCCCAGCTCGACGATGGAACGGGAAAGAACCGTCGTCGCATCCAGATGGGCGAAGGTCGTTGCAGGTGCCGGGTCAGTCAGGTCATCGGCAGGCACGTAGACGGCCTGAACCGATGTGATGGAGCCCTTCTTCGTGGAGGTGATACGCTCCTGGAGAAGGCCCATCTCCGTGGCCAGTGTCGGCTGGTAGCCGACGGCACTCGGTACACGTCCAAGCAGGGCCGATACCTCGGATCCCGCCTGGGTGAAACGGAAGATGTTGTCTATGAACAAAAGAACGTCCCTTCCGCCTTCATCACGGAAGTACTCCGCCATCGTAAGGCCGGTCAGGCCGACACGCATACGCGCTCCGGGCGGCTCGTTCATCTGTCCGAACACCATTGTCGTCTTGTCGATAACGCCGGATTCCTGCATCTCGTGGTAGAGGTCGTTCCCTTCACGGGTACGCTCTCCAACGCCTGTGAAGACGGAATAGCCGCCGTGCTCTGTCGCTATGTTCCGGATCAGCTCCTGGATCAGGACGGTCTTGCCGACACCGGCGCCGCCGAACAGGCCGATCTTGCCGCCTTTCTGGTACGGGCACAAAAGGTCGACGACCTTGATGCCTGTCTCCAGGATTTCAGCTTCCGTCGCCTGCTCCTCGAACTTCGGAGCCGGACGGTGGATGGACCACGTCGTTTCGGTCTCAGGCGCTTCCTTCTGGTCGATGACCTGGCCTGTCACACTGAAGATGCGTCCCAGTGTCTTCTCACCAACCGGTACCTTGATCGGACTTCCAGTATCGACCGCCTTCATGCCTCTTCTCAAGCCATCCGTGGCACCCATCGAGATGCAGCGGACCACATCGTCTCCAAGGTGCTGGGCGACCTCCAGAATAAGAGGCACCTCGTTTTCACGTTCAATGGAAATGGCATTGTACAGGGAAGGGAGCCTGTTTGATTCAAACTGGATATCGAGTACGGCACCGATGATCTGAGTGATTTTTCCTATATTCTGTTCTGCCATGGTTTCACTCCTTTACTTAAGTGCTTCCGCACCGCCAACGATCTCAGAAAGCTCCTGTGTAATCGATGCCTGACGTGCTCTATTGTACTGCAGTGTTAACTTGTCTATCATGTCGGATGCATTGCTTGTCGCCGAATCCATGGCCGTCATGCGGGCACCGTGCTCGCTGGCAACGGATTCCTTGAGCGCACCGAAGATGATGCTGTTTACGTATTGGGGGATGATGATGTCAAGTACCTGATCAGCAGCCGGCTCGTAATCGGTTTTCGCAGCCGGCTCTTCCTCCTTGAAATCGGACAGATCCATCGGCAGCACCTTGAGCAGCTTCGCCTCCTGGTTCAGTGTCGACTCGAAAGCCGTGTAGGCGACGTAGATATGGTCGGCCTTGCCTTCCGTATAAAGCTGAAGGACCTTGCTGCCGATCTTCGCGGCATCCCCGTATTCCGGCTCCTCCACCACTTCATCATAGCTCTCGAGAAGGTTGAACCCGCTGCGTCTTAAGAAATCGCCCGCCTTCTTGCCGACGGCGATGACGTCGGCACTCGCCGGCACGGGTGCACTGGCCGTCACCAGCTTACACACGTTGTTGTTGTAGCCGCCTGCAAGTCCCCGGTTGGAACTGATGACGATGTAGACGTTCCTGTCTCCCGTCCTCTCCGTAAGGAAAGGATGGGCAACGTTGCCGCTCTGGGCCAGCACGGATGCAATCGTCGTGTGCATCTTGTTGAAATACGGACGCGCCTTCTGGGCCCCGGTTTTCGCCTTCTGCAGCTTCGCCGTGGCCACCAGCTTCATCGCCTTCGTTATCTGCTGTGTGCTTTTTATACTGTTCCGTCTTCGTTTTATATCTCTCATCGAAGCCATCGTATCATCACACCTTCTCGTTCATTTTTTTGAAATCCGCTTTGAACTCCTCAATGATGCCTGCAAGTTTCTTGTCGATTTCATCCGTAAGGCCCGAAGGCTTCACCAATTCGCCGAACACTTCCGAATATTTCGTATCGATGAATTCAAGCAGCTGGCTTTCGAACTTCCCGATCAGGTCCAGCGAGACATCCATCAGGTACTTCCGTGTCGCTGCAAAAAGGATGACGATCTGCTCTGCAACGGACATGGGCCTGTACTGTGGCTGCTTCAGAATCTCGATGATCCTCTCACCTTGGGCCAACCGGTCCTGGGTATCTTTGTCAAGGTCCGAACCGAACTGGGCGAATGCCGCCAGCTCGCGGTACTGGGCCAGCTCCACACGGATCGGTCCCGCGATCTTCTTCATCGACTTGATCTGGGCCGCACCGCCGACACGGGATACGGAAAGACCCGGGTTGATGGCAGGTCTTAGGCCTGCGTTGAACATTTCCGTCTCAAGGAAGATCTGGCCGTCCGTGATGGAAATGACGTTCGTCGGGATGTAGGCGGAAATATCACCCGCCTGGGTTTCGATGATCGGCAGCGCTGTCAGTGATCCGCCGCCCCTTTCATCGGAAAGCTTCGCTGCACGCTCCAGCAAACGGGAGTGAAGGTAGAAGACGTCTCCAGGGAAGGCTTCACGTCCGGGCGGACGGCGAAGCAGCAGGGACATCGCCCTGTAGGCGACGGCGTGCTTGGACAAATCGTCGTAGATGACAAGGACTTCCTTGCCGTTTTCCATCCACTCCTCGCCGATGGCACAGCCTGTAAACGGCGAGATGAACTGAAGGGGTGCCGGCTCGGCAGCTGTTGCCGCAACTATGGTTGTATAGTCCATCGCGCCTTTTTCCTCAAGGGTCTTGACGATCTGGGCGACTGTGGACGCCTTCTGGCCGATGGCCACATAGATGCACAGTACATCCTGCCCCTTCTGGTTGATGATCGTATCGATGGCAATCGCCGTTTTTCCCGTCTGGCGGTCACCGATGATCAACTCCCTCTGGCCGCGGCCGATCGGTACCATCGAGTCGATGGCTTTGATACCTGTCTGCAGCGGCGTATCGACAGATTTCCTTTCGATGACGCCCGGAGCGACACGCTCCACCTGTCTATAGGCATCCGTTTCAATCGGACCCTTGCCGTCGATCGGCTGACCGAGGGCATTGACGACACGTCCGATCATGGCATCCCCAACGGGGACCTCTACCACGCGGCCTGTCGCCTTGACGATATCGCCTTCACTGATCGCACTGTCGGATCCCATGAGCACCGCGCCCACGTTGTCCTGCTCCAGGTTCATTACCATTCCATAAACATCTCCGGGGAATTCAAGCAGTTCTCCGGCCATTGCGTTTTCAAGTCCATGGATACGGGCAATACCATCGGCTACCTGAATAACTGTACCGATATCAGCCACTTCGAATTTCGTCTGATACCGTTTGATCTGCTCTTTGATCACCGAGCTTATTTCTTCCGGTCTTAAGTTCATACCGAGGTCACACCACCTTTCCTTATCCTTCTATGTGTAATTTCGTTGTAAGCAATTCCCTTGACAAATGGTGCAGCTTCCCTTTGATCGTGTTGTCCACGATCCGGTCGCCGATCCTGATGAACAGTCCCCCGATCAGGGAGGCATCCACCTCGTACGCCGGCTTTACTTTCCTGCCGGTCATCTCGGACAGGCGCTTTTCAATCGCATCCATCTGTTTCGCATCCAGTGTTTGCGCACTTGCGACAACAGCCTTGTCGATGCCTTCGGCTTTGGCTATCTTTTCAAGGCAGTATTCGAGTATGGCCGCAAGGTTCCCCTGACGGCCTTTTTTGATTGTCAGCACGATGAGCCCTATCAGGTCGTGACTGGTCCTGCCCGTAAGGGCGTTCTCAATCAGCTGGATCTTGTCGCCTGCAGACACCTTCGGATGCAGCAGCAGTTCCATCAGCTGATGGTTTTCCTTCAGTACGGCAAGCACTGCCGAAACTTCCTCTTTCAGCTCCGTCAGCGTCCCCTTTTCGTTGGCAAGCTCGAACAGGGCTGTTCCGTACCTTTTCGCTATCTGCTGCTCCATGTGCCTTCCTCTATGGCCGCCAGCGACTCCTCGATGATCCTATTCTTCTTGTCTCCCACCAGTGATGCCTCGACGAATCTGCTTGCCATGAGCGTCGCTACATCAATGATTTCTTTCCGGATATCCTCGACAGCCTGTTCCTTTTCCCGGGCGATCTCAAGCTGCGCCCGTTTTACGACACGGCTTGCCTCGTCCCTGGCTTCCTTGATGATTTCATCTTCTTTTTCTATGGCGCGTTTGCGCGCATGGGAAAGAATCTGGTCGGCCTCCACATGGATTTCCGACAGTTTTCTTTCGTATTCCGTTTTCAGTTCGGCGATCACTTCCGTGTCTTCTTCGATACGCTTGAATTCATCGGCAATCCGCTGCTTTCGTTTCTCCAGTATGCCGCGAACCGGGTTGAACATCAAACGTCCTAAAATATAGAAGAGAGCAAGAGCCGTCACGCCTTGTATTACCATCTGAACCAGCAGCTGCAGGTCAAAACCCAGGATACGAGCTGTATCTGCAGTTGCCGTTAATAGCATTCCAGTCAAGCTGTTTGCCTCCTTTCATCCATTTTCAACGCTAATTATCAACCGATAAATTTATCGTAGTTCTGAACAAGCGGATTGGCGAACAGCAGGATAATCGCAATGATCAAGCCGTAGATACCTGTTGTCTCGGCGACTGCCGCTCCAAGAAGCATCGTTCTGATGATGTCCGACTGCGCTCCCGGCTGGCGTCCTACCGCTTCCGCACCTTTTCCTGCTGCAAATCCCTGGCCAATACCAGGTCCGATTCCCGCAATCATCGCAAGTCCTGCGCCGATTGCCGAACATGCCAGTATCAAAGCTCTTCCATCGAATTGTTCCATTATTTTGTCCTCCTTGATTTCATACTCTAGTTAAGCGTGGGCTATACTAAAAAAATATGTTAACGAAAAGTAATAACAGCGCTACAATCAGCGCATAGATCCCTGTTGTCTGGGCAACCGCCTGCCCGAGCAGCATCGTCCTTATGATCGAGCTTTGCAGTTCGGGACGCTTCCCGACTGCCTCGGAGCTTTTGCCCGCTGCAAATCCCTGGCCGATACCGGGTCCGATGCCTGCAAGCATCGAAAGTCCTGCGCCGAGTCCGCATGCAGCCAGTACGATTGCCGTGCCTTCCCTTGTGACGAGCGGATTCGCAAACAGCATGATGATTGCTACGACCAGTGCGAATATACCCGAAGTTTCCGCGACCGCCGCTCCAAGCAGCATGACCATTGTCGCTTTCCTGCCGCTTTCAGGGTTGTTGCCGACCGCTTCTGCGGCTTTGCCCGCTGCAAATCCCTGTCCGATTCCCGGACCGATCCCTGCTATCATGGCAAACCCGGCACCTATTGCTGAAATACCTAGTATCAAAGCTCTTCCATCAATATGTTCCATGAATTTTCCTCCTTGAATTATTGCTGGTACGTGTATTACCTTTTAATCCATGGCGCTCGATACGAACGTCATGCTGAGCATGGTGAAAATGAACGCCTGCAGCACGCCCGCGAATATGTCGAAATAACCGTGCAGCGCGACAGGTATGCCGATTTTCAAAAACCACGGCAAGTTGTAGTACAGCCCCATGATGATCGTGCCGCCCAGGATGTTTCCGAACAGACGGAAACTGAGCGATACGGGGTTGGCCAGCTCCCCGATGATGTTAAGCGGTGTCAGTGGCCACATGGGTTCTGTGAGGCCTTTCGCCCACTGCCCGAGGCCTTTCGCCTTGATGCCGAATCCCTGGGTCATGAAAAACGTAACCAGCGCCAGCGAAAATGTTGTAGCAATATCCGCTGTCGGCGGCCGCATGAACCAGACGACGGGTCCGTTCGGATCGCCGTAGAAATACTGGCCCGGTCCAAGAAACAAGCCCGAGATGTTGCTTAGCAGGATCAGAATGAACATGCCTGCATAGAACGACGCGAACTGCTTTCCATGTTTCCCCATGGAGGATTCCGTGAAATTGTCGAACATGTCCACGATGGTCTCGACGACATTCTGGACACCGGTCGGAACGTCCTTCGGCTTACCTATGGCCTTCCTGGCCAACAGTGCAAGCAGAATGAGCACGCCGCTGATGATCCAGAGATTAATCATCGATTCCGTTATCCATATGTCAAAACCGCCAATGGTGATGATTTTGGCAACATGAATATTAAAATCCATCTGTGATCAACTCCTTTTTTATTTTAATCTTAGAAATCTGAACTTTCATCATCCTCGTCCTCCCATTCCAGCCATTCAACGCTTCCGTCTTTCGGCGTAGGTGGTTCGGTTTTACCCTGCCAGTAAGCAGCCGGCTTCAGTACAAGAAGACCTATTGCCACGCCTACCGGATGAAAATAGGGCGATACAAGCCCTACAAACAGGACAACAAACGAAAGGACATATCTCAGCATGTAATTGGCGTTTGAATAGTATTGAGCCGATTGAGGTGCCCTTGCGACAGCTCTTGCTATTGTCCTTTTCATCAGGATGATCTTAAGGATTGTGAATGTGCCACCGAAAACAAGTCCTAGCGTATAGGCAACTTTGTCATCGACAACAAAAAATCCGGCGAAAAACGCCAGCAATAATAGTATAACCACCTTGATCGACAATGCAGCGACCGGTGATTTGGTTTGTTTCATTTGTTTTTATCCTTCTTTCCCTGCTCTGTCTTCTTTAATACAGTTACGAACAGATTGCGAAAAGCCGCGTAAACACCGACCAGTATGAATATAATCAAGAAAAGAGGCGATGTTCCGAATTTGTTGTCCAACCAGTTACCCATGAAGAAACACATGAATATCGGTATCGCCATCAAAAGACCAATCTGTGATACAAGTGCAAGATATTTAAATATGCTTGGATCGATTCTCATAATCAGCACAACCCTTCAAACAATTACAACTATCTTACCCTATTCCTGCCGATTCCGTCAAGAATTTAACTAATTAAATTCATGTCAATGACTCTCGATCCACTTTGTGATTCTCTCGGATGCCTTGCCATCGCCGTATGGATTGACAGCGTTCGCCATTTCACCGTAAGCCGTCTTATCTGTCAGCAACCTGTCGGCAGTCGAGAAAATCAGTTCCTTCTCAGTACCGACCAGCTTAAGCGTTCCTGCATCTACACCTTCCGGTCTTTCAGTGACATTCCTAAGCACCAGCACCGGTTTTCCCATTGATGGCACTTCTTCCTGCAGGCCTCCCGAATCAGTCATGACCAGATAGGACCGGTTCAATAGATTGTGCATGTCCCGAAGCTCAAGCGGCGGCAAAAGGTGCACCCTGTCGAGGTCACCCAAAATGCTTTTCGCTGTCTGCTGCACGATTGGATTAAGATGAACAGCGTAGACCACTTCCACATCCTTATGCTTGACAACGATGTCCTTGATCGCGCGGCAGATGTCGGTCAGCGGAACGCCAAGGTTCTCCCTCCTATGGGCAGTTACTACGATAATTTTCCTGTTATCGAAGTCCAATGCCTGGAGTTCCGGAATAGTGAACTCGTAGTTTTCGTCAATTGTCGTTTGGAGTGCATCGATCACCGTGTTACCTGTCACCAGGATATCGCTTTCCGAAACATTTTCAAGCAGGAGATGTTTTTTGGCTGTTTCAGTCGGTGCAAAATGGATGTCGGTCAACGATCCCGTCAATTTGCGATTCAGCTCTTCAGGGAACGGCTGATACTTGTCGTATGTTCTCAAGCCAGCCTCGACATGTCCCACCTTGATCTGCTGATAAAAAGCCGCCAGGGCCCCTGCGAACGTCGTCGTTGTATCCCCATGGACAAGTACGATATCCGGTTTCTCACGGAGCATGACTTCTTCCAGCCCTTTCAGCGCTCTGGTGGTTATATCTGTAAGGGATTGTTTTGTTTTCATAATATTCAGGTCATAGTCGGGCTTCACATCAAAGACTTCCAGCACCTGGTCAAGCATTTCCCTGTGCTGCGCTGTCACACAAACAACGCAATCCAGGTGTTTCGACTTGTCGATTGCCTTGACGACAGGACACATTTTAATTGCTTCCGGCCTTGTACCGAAAATGACCATTACTTTTTTTATCATAATTTCATCCTTCGCTTTGTTCTTTCGACTTCTTTTTAGCCTTGTGCTTTGTATAAAACAGGTCGGATACCCATGCCACCAGAATGACCAGGACAATAATGCCAGCCAGCCAGATATCGTTCAAGGCAACCAAAACACCTGCCAGACCAAATCCGCCGGCAATCAGATAGAGTGTCAAAACAGCATGTTTATGGCTGATGCCCTTGTCAACCAGCCGATGGTGCAGATGGCCTCTGTCGCCTTCTGAAATCGATTTCTTGTTGATGATACGCCTGAATATGGCAAACGAAGTATCGAGTATCGGCAGCCCAAGCACCACGGCTGCTATGATCACGGTAATGATTGTATAGCCCTTTGTCAGGCCCATGATTGAGATGTTCGCAAGAATGAATCCCAGGAATGTGGAACCTGTATCACCCATGAATATCTTGGCAGGGTTGAAATTGTGGGGCAGGAAGCCAAGGCAGGCTCCCGCAAGCACCGCTGAAAGCAGTATGGTCATCGGTGACGAGAAGATAAGGGCTACAACCATGAAACTGACTGAAGCAATCGATGCCACCCCGGCAGCAAGGCCGTCCAGTCCGTCAATCAGGTTAACGGCATTTGTCAGACCGACTATCCAGAAGATGGTCAGCAGTTTTCCTATCGAGCCAAGCTGGATCGTACCGTAATTCGCCCACGGCCAGGTGAGCACGTCGATGGTCGTACCCGTCAGTACAATGATTACCGCCGCAAGGATCTGGATGATTATCCGGAACCTCGGGCTCAGCCCATACAGGTCATCGAAAAAGCCCAAAGTCGTAATGATGATGCTGCTGACCAAAAAACCAATGAACTGTCTGCCGGAGTAATCCGGCATCAATGGCGCAAATGCCACAACCGCAATGACAAAGCCTACGACAATAGCTGTACCGCCTGCCAATGGCATCGGCTTCTTATGCACACCCAGTTCCTTTGGATGGTCGATAGCCCCGGTATATTCAGCGAATTTCTTGCTGAGCGGTGTCATGAACAATGTGATACAAAAGGCCAATGCAAAGGCCAAAATATAAAAAACATGCAAACTTAGCTTTTCAAGTAATAGCATAGCCAACGCTCCAATTTATTTCGTGCCGAAAAGCCTGTCTCCAGCATCTCCAAGTCCAGGTACAATGTACCCATGGTCGTTAAGTTTCTCATCAAGCGCAGCCACAAAGATATCCACGTCAGGGTGGTCCGTGCTAAGCCTTTCAACACCTTCAGGCGCAGCAATCAGACACATGAAGCGAATGCTGGTAACGCCCTTGTCCTTGATGAACTGAATGGCTGCCGATGCCGATCCGCCTGTCGCAAGCATCGGATCCAGCACGATAATATCCCTTTCTGCAGCATCATAAGGCAATTTGGAATAGTATTCTACCGGCTGCAGGGATTCGGGATCGCGGAACAGGCCAATATGTCCTACTTTCGCAGTCGGAACGAGGTTCAGCATGCCGTCGACCATACCCAGCCCCGCCCTGAGGATAGGTACAATACCCAGGTTTTTGCCGGCGATCTGTTTAACCGTCGCCTTCGCAACCGGCGTTTCTATTTCTTCATCTCTAAGCGGCAGGTTGCGAGTCGCCTCATAACACATCAGCATTGATATTTCACTTGCGAGCTCCCTGAACTCTTTGGACCCTGTATCGGTGCGTCTGAGAACGCCCACCTTATGTTGGATCAATGGATGGTCCATTACATTCACTTTGGTCATATTGTGCCTCCTGTTCATTAACATTCCATTTTGTCGATTCGGCGCTGATGGCGCTCATCATTTGAGAACGGTGTGGCCAGGAATGTTTCAACAATTTTCTTTGCCAGCTCGGCACCTACCACACGGCCTCCCATTGCCAGTATGTTCGCATCATTGTGGAGACGCGTTGCCTCCGCTGAGAAACAGTCATGACAGAGCGCTGCCCTGATTCCCTTGATCTTGTTGGCAGTAATCGAAATGCCTATGCCAGTGCCACAGATTAGGATCCCCTTCTCGCATTCACCATCCAAAACGGACTGGCTCACTGTTTTTGCATACTCCGGGTAGTCGACAGACTCTTTCGAATACGTTCCAAAGTCCTTGTATTCGATGCCCTTCTGGTCAAACATCTCCAGAATTTCCTGTTTCAAATCATATCCACCATGGTCGCAGCCAATTGCTATCATATTAACCTCCGTCATTTTATGTTATTGTATTGTTCAGCTATTTTATCAGTCAGCCTGTCAAGTTCCTTGGCACAGTCTTCATAGATCTTTAAATCAAAACCGTAAGGATCTTCAATGTCTCCGGCTGAACCCGCAAAATTCTTGATCGTGTGTACTTTACCTGTCAGCTTGGGATACTGCCTTTCAATGATATTGGCATGTTCCTCTGTCATTGTGAGCACCAGGGTATCGCCTTCAACCTCTTCGTATTTGAATGGTTTTGCATGGTGGTCGCTGATATCGACACCAAATCGCGAAACAGCCTCGATAGCCAGCGGATTTGCGCCCGCATCACTCCAGACGGCAATGCCCCTTGATGTGATTTCTATGCCGTTGCTTTTCTTTTTCAGCAAGCCTTCAGCCATGGGAGACCTGCATGTGTTGCCTGTACATACAAATATAATTTTATTCATAAGCTTTCACTGTCCTTTACAAGACGATTTTTTTATTGCCTGCCGCCTTCATCAGCCGGTTCATCGTAGCCCAGCCGATGTCTTCTTCCGATATGGATTGGGTATAGATGCGTTCCACTTTCAGGTCATCCATGACTCTCAAGACCTTGAATAGATTTGATGCGATTTCATCATGGCTGCTGATACTGCCAAGCACCTCCAGAACGTCGCATTTATATTTTTCCTTGTCTTCCATAAATGCTATGACGCCGCAGCGAATTCCGTTCCTGCTGTGAAGGGCAATATCGCTGTTGATGGCTTCAATCGCCTTTTCCTTCTCACCTTCATAGACAAGCAGTTGCCCTTCCGGAGCATAGTGCTTGTATTTCATACCCGGCGCCTTGGGTGTCGATGCATCTTCATGTGCAACAAGCACTTTATCAACACTGACCTCGCCAATGACATCCTCGATCATCTTTCGGGTGACCCATCCCGGCCTAAGAATAACCGGCGGATTGACACTCATGTCGACAACCGTGGACTCAAGGCCGATCGGAGCATGTCCGCCATCGACAATCATGTCGACCTTACCCTTAAGGTCCTCAATGACATGACCTGCAGTAGTTGGGCTCGGTTTGCCTGAAATGTTTGCACTCGGCGCAGCAATCGGACAATCGGATGCAAGGATGATTGCCCTTGCAATATCATGACCAGGGCATCGGATAGCTACTGTATCCAGACCCGCTGTAATGGCATCGGGAATAACCGCTTTCTTCTTGAATATTAGCGTCAAGGGACCCGGCCAATAAGCCGACATGAGCCGTTGGGCTTTTCTGGAAACGCAATCAGCATAGTCATCCACTTCTTCTATCTCTCCGATATGAACAATCAGCGGATTGTCGGAAGGCCTTCCCTTTGCTTCAAAAATTCCGGCAACTGCTTCTTTTGACAAAGCGTTGGCGCCTATGCCATACACCGTCTCAGTCGGAAAAGCCACCAGTTTGTTCTGTCGCAGAAGCTCCCCGGCTTTTCTGATCAAGTCACCATCTTCAATTGATAGAATCCTTACGATTTCAGTCTTTTTCATCGGCACCCCCTGTAATCCCATCCATTATAACATAATGTTGACTAACCTGGTATAACCCGAATCCTATAAGCACGACGCCTATTATACTCATGACTATCATCTGTGACAGGTTGAACGTGTTGAATATTGTATTGTATAGATAAATATTTGATATATTGAAAACCGTGTGGATGATGATGCCTGACCAGATCGATCCGGAACGCAGAACGACGAACACTGTCAGAATGCCAAGAGGCAGCACATACAGTCCCTGGACCAAATCGAAATGACCGAAGGAAAAAAGGGCCGCCGCAAGATAGATGCAGACAGTAGGCATAAAAACCTTTCTAAGACGGGACAGGATGAAGCCCCTGTAAACCAGTTCCTCGAACACAGGAAGTACAATTCCCGGCAACAGAATCATATAGATCATGCTGGTATTGGATGTTCGGTAGCTGCTTGTAAAATCCGTGCCTAAAGTCAAAGCCAGTCCATTGGCAATTCCATTGACAAGGAATACAAGACCAAAGCCACACAGAATGGCAACCAGGCAGTATTTCAAACCGACCTTGTGCAGAAAGAAGTTGTTCTTGACCGGCTGTTTCATTCCCAGATTAAGCACAAGCAGGACGATGACAATCAACGTCCAGGATATGACATCATACAGGTAATGCTGGCCAATAATGAAATCCAAAGACACGCCGCTGCTGCCGCTTTCACGGCTCAGGGTCAGGAAACTGTATGCGTAATAGATCAGCTCCCTAAACAGGTAGATAATAAGAATGATCAGCAAACTCTCTGCAATCGCCTGTATCTTTTTCACTAACATTCACTCCTCTATTCCAGATACCCGCTCAAGGTCGGCCACACCTCATCGCGTTCCAAACCCAGTTTCCAGGCCGAAACACCGGCCAGCCCGTATGCATCCATCAGTTTCACCTTTTCCTCAATGGATGTCTCGTCTTCAAGCCAGATTTTGTATGTGGCATTATCTTTCTCATATTCTCCATAATATTGAGCCGTTTCATCCAGCCATACTATATCCGCATCGTTTTCCTTCAGGTCGTCATAGGCATTGTTCATCGACATGGATTGCTGGCTTACCACCACCTTGCCGTCTTCAATGACTTCCTTCCATTTTCTTGTGTAGAAAGGAATGCCAAGCACGACTTTCTCAGCGGGTACTTCTTCCAATGTGTTGACAATGCCTTTTTCTACGAAACCGATACTTGCCACCGAACCGCTTTCCGGTGATGTGGACCAATGCTCGTCATAGCCCATAATCATGACATAATCCACAAGCTCACCCATCGTCGTCCTGTCATAATGGGCTGTCCAGGCAGATGGCACGTACATGTCAACCGAAACCACAAGGCCCTGGCTTTTCAAATATGGTGTCAGCTCCTTCATAAACTGCACGAAATAAATGCCATCCTCTTTGGCAACATTTTCAAAATCGATATTGATACCATCCAGGTCATAGATTGCGGCATATGCCAGCAGCTGCTTGATTATGCGTTCCCTTTTCGCCGTGCTGCTCAGCACTTCATGGGTAAGCTCCCTGTCAAATGCATTGTCCACTAAAGCCCAGACCTGGTAACCCTTTTGATGCGCTGTCCTGACATAGGTTATATCCGCGATATTGGTCAAATCTCCGTCTTCATTCTTGAGCGAAAACCAGGTCGGCGAAAGTACATTAAGACCAATCGCTTTGGATGTCTTTTCCGCCATGTTTCTGTTGGCGGCCACATTGAAAACCTGGTGCCACGCCATGTTAAGCTTGCCATCATACTTTTTTTCGTATGTGTAGGGTTCAATCAACAGTTTGTCGCTGGATCCAAATTCATACTGTTTATTACCGGTATATCTTTTCTTTATGTAGCCGGTCAGTCCGCTGGGCGTTTTGACATAAAGCCATATGCCGTCATCTTCATAAATCTGGATTTCCTCGCCTAAAGGCAGTTCCTCCACATAGGCACTCGTTCTGTCCTTCCATGTCCTGACATAGCCGCCTTCTTCCGCACTTATTTCAACATAATCGGAATCTTCCAGCAAGTTCTCCATATCCAAGAGCTTCAGTGACTCATTATAGGAAAACGAGGCGTTTGAAAACCTTTCCACAAGGTCGAGTGGCATATA
The DNA here is from genome assembly GCA_963677915.2 of Vallitaleaceae bacterium. Classification (GTDB taxonomy): domain Bacteria; phylum Bacillota; class Clostridia; order Lachnospirales; family Vallitaleaceae. The sequence goes on from CAXXGE010000044.1 coordinate 28,879, forward strand.
TGGCACATCTTCCTTTAGCTCAAGAATCGGCATATTCAGCTCCAGCGGCTCATCATTTATGAAATACGTCAACGCCTCCGTCTTCATTCGGATGACATCCCTGAGTGTCGTATATGTAAGAACGCCTTCTTCCTCATCCCAGAAGAAGTTTTCATTCAAATGGTCATGTACAAGCGAAACTGGCAGATAAATGTCCCCTTCAGCTATCATAGGCGCATCAACAAGCTGAAGCACCTTGTCTTCATATCTGACAGCAATCGTATTTCCATCATATCCGTCGATGACTTCCGATAATGGTGCCTTCTCAAGTTTAGGGAAAACATTCAGTTCATCCTGATAAAGGTGAACATTAAAAATCGGGGTCACTAAAAGCAAAAAAACAGCGACAACGCTGATAAATAATAGTCTGAAATACCACCTCATGCCTTTACCCCTCTCTTAAAAAACGGCCCCGCATTGAACTGGCCGTCTATGGTGTATTAAGTATATTGTTTTTCTTATGGTAGGTCAACCAGTACTGTATGAACCAGAATATGCCGGCAATCAAAAACAAGTCGCCGATGCTGAGCACCTTGGGCCATGGATAGGGTCGGTCGACTATGATAATATCCGCCAGAAACCATAGTTTTGTTGAGGACGTTATCAAAGCATGGCCTTGGTCGAAATTCGCTGCACCGATACCCATCGGCAGTTTCACCGGCATCTGTCCATTGTTGACAGCGATGACAATGCCGTTAAGCAAAGTGCCTACGTAAATTGGAAATACAGGCGGCAGCTTGTAGTTGGCCATGATGCCAAACAGAAGAATGAGATACGAGAGCAAATGCACCCAATAAAAAGCCGGACCTTTCAACCACAGAAGCGCAAAAGCCTGTACGGCATAGCTAAGCAGGAACAGCCAGGCGCCTCTGAACGGTATGTATTGCAGGTTCGAAAACTTCCCTCTTCTAATTATACCTACTATCAGCGAAAGAACGATTGCTTCAATAATCATAGAACTGGCTCCCCTGTTTCTTCAGCATCAAGCACAGCTTCTGTTTCTATGGCATCCTTCAAAATCCCGATGAAAATATCCGAAAGGTCAAGATCAAACTGCTGACCCTTGTATTTTTCAAGCTCTGCAATAGCTTCAGCTTTCGACAGCCCTTTTCTGTATGGTCTGTCGGTCGTCATGGCATCATACGTATCGGCGATTGCGAGAATTGCTGCATCTCTTGGAATGGCATCCCCTCTGAGTCCATCGGGGTAGCCTTTTCCATCCGGACGTTCGTGATGGTACTTGACGATGTTTGCCACTTTCTTCAATGAGTCGACGTTGGATAGAATCTGGGCCCCCATCGCGCTGTGGCTCTTGATGATTTCGTATTCTTCATTTGTAAGTCTTCCCTGTTTGTTCAGGATACTGTCGGGAATGCCGATTTTTCCGATATCGTGGAGGAATGCAGCTGTCTTCAGCTGTTCCATCGCCCTTTTTGAGTAACCACAGGCTTTGGCTATTTGAAGCGAATACTTTTCCACACGGCTTGTATGTCCGCCTGTATAGGCATCTCTTACGCAAAGTGCTTCATTGAGGGCATGGATCGTTTCGATACCGACTTTCTGAGAGTCGAAATACAGCTTGAAGGAATATCTGGCTAAAAGCAATGGAACGAAAAACAGCGCGACACCCACTTCACCAAAAGCGTTCATGGCAAAAGCGAGCATCATGCCCAACAGTCCTACAGCGAAAGTGCTCGGCAAAACGCCCAGCAGGCTTCCTGGAAATTGTGTTGTTTCTTTCTTAACGAAATACATGTATAGGGAAACAGCAGCAGCACTGAAAAGCTCTGCTACCATGACCGCAGCGACGGCAGCAATGACGACAATAGCGAGATTATCCTGATTGCGCGCAATGAAATCATAGGTCAAGCCGGCAAACCCTGCCATCAGCAGGCCGGCCACCATCAGATTGAACAATGTCTTGTAAGGCCGCTCAGTAACAAAAGTCATTCTCTTGCCGTCTCTAACAGGAAAGCTGAAGAAAATGCCTACGCCTGCACATAAAACGGCAACCAAAGGATTGGCTGTGATGATGATTGCCAGATAAACAGACATGCCCACCGATGTGGTTATTCCTGAAGGCCCTTCGACCAGGTATGTTTCTGCAACGATAGACAGAACAAACCAAAACAGCAGGGTTTTAAGGTCGATGATACTATATGATTGAATGATGAAATTCATCATGATTGACGTTGTTGCCAACAAAATGAATATGATAACCAGTTCAATTCTTTTCTCTCTTGTCATTTCAACGCCTCCCCGCAAGCTGCGTTAAATATATCATTAGCCGACTTAGTCATATAGTTTTTAGATTCTGAAACCCGCCCCAGCTGCAAGAAGCAGAGTGGCAAGGCTTGCTAATGCCGTCAATACTTTAAATTTAGCAGTTTTCATGAATATAGCCTCCTTATATTAGGTCTCTGCTACTTCGCTAGATTAGCAGGCTATATCCGCTTCGCTCTTTTACACTTCGCTAAAAAAAAATTATTATCGACTAAGTCGGCCAACAATCAAAAGGATGATTTTAGAAGAATCTGACGGTTCACTGCATTCAACGACGCTTTCGCAATGGCTTCATTGCGGTCACTGACGATCTTTGCAGAACCAGTCAAAATTTCTTCCCGTCCCCTGTAGAAGGAGACAATGCTGACCAGCACCACTTCGACACTGGACAACTGTACTACCTTAACATCTTCTGCCATGAACACTTCTGTTCTGCCAAGATACTGATGGATAGCTTCAAGCACCGTATTGACAATCATGCACTTGTAATTCCGAGAGGTATTGATGCCTGTCAGGGTAGCCACGAACTGCTCCCCCTGCTTCTCGAGGGAGATGGATATCTCGACTTCTCTGCCAAAGGTCTTGAAAGACATCTGGGTCAGTTTCAGTCTGGGATCGTCTGATGTTTTCACGGAATCCTGTTGGATTTGGGCAATCGACACTTTTTTATAATCTATTGTCTGATTGAACTCAGACAGCATGATTGCTTCAATATCCCGAAGGATCTGCTTCGGACTTCTCTCCATATCAGACACAATGTGAATCTCCTGAATAGCGCCATTGTCATCCGATACGATTTTACATCCTATAACAGATTGAATTTTCTGTAAATACTCCTCAACATGAGTCAATGCCATATGGTGTCCCCCCAAATCTATACCATCCTATTGAATATAGTCATAATTGGTAATAAATTATCATTCATATAAAGTATATGACATAGAATGGACTTTTTCAAGCTAAATCAATGAATCATTCGGACAGAACTTGTCCTGAAATTACTAATAGTTGCCCAGATAAAGGCAGTTCAACCAAAAAGCCTGCCAGCTTACCAATACCACTGTAATTCAGGATCAATTTTGAATCTTCTGAAAATCCATTCGGCATCTCATATGTATAGACCATCACCAACTGCTTTCCATCGCCAAAATCCACCGTATCTATACTTTTGTCCGCAAGAATCAATTCATCGCTTATATGCCTGACCATCTCCTCTATATCCATTTCGAACACCATGGAATTGTCGAACAATGCCACTTCCACCCTGTCGCCTTCTGCAACAATCGATCCGATCGGTACAGGAATGTCAAATGCCGCCCCTCTCATCTCCGTATATGCTTCCACTCGAAAAGGTTCCGTTTTCAGTTTACCTGTATAGTCGACCTCCATCAGCTGTTCTTCAACTTCATAAGCCATCCTTCCTTCAAGATTGACGTCAATGGCACTCTCAAGCAATATATCAGCAGGCTGCGGTGCATCCAGGAAAAACAAAAGGTACGGGGACGACAAAAAAAGGGCGACTGCATACAAGCCGCCCAACAGGAAAAATTTTCTATGCATTTAACTGCTCCACCAATCCCATTGATTTTTCTAGATTGAGTACAAACCGGAAAAACGATGTCATATCAAAATTCCTGTTTTCCAGAAAAACGTGCAGCCTTTGATTGGCCTGCAGTATTTTGGGATCCTCCTGGTCTAGATATGGCAGGCACCTGCTGGCAAAACGCTGCCAGGCTTCGCGCATATCCCTCTCGGCCCCCTGGACCGGCAGATAAAGCATATATGCACTGCCGTCATATAGAATTCTGTCAAATTCAAGCAGCCACCTGTCCTCGTCCAAGAGGAAGCCTTTGCCGTTGATGATCTGTTCCGCCAGGTCTTTAATGATGGCCACATAGTCCCTGCCGCTTAATTGCATCCCTTCAAGCCGCTCCTTCAGCAGTCTTTCCTCGCTGAAAAGATACTGCAGCTGTGCCGTCTCAGCATCTTCCACCACCGACAGGGGATAACCCGCAGCCTTTTCCTGATTCATCATCATCCTCACCTGATAGCCAATCAAGTCTTCCCTTGAAACCTGGATGTTTCGATTCATGATGCTTCACCTGGTGCCGGTGGTCTGGTAAACTGAAACTGCTGAAACAGTTTATCGGCAAAATCCTGAATCTGTGTATTGAAAATCGTCGCCAGTGTAATCAGCACCAGGATGATCATGGCGATTTCAACGATACCCATCCCTCTTTCATTGTTGATGTAACGGTTGTAGTAATAGATCAGTTTATTCATGTCTCCTCCTCATGTGTTCAAACTCAGCATGACCGGCGTCAGCACGATGCCAAGCACAACGGCCAGCTGCAGCAGCATGGGCAAGATCAGTTTCGTACTGACCAGCTCGCCCTGCTTCTTCATCAGTTCCAAATGTGTTTTCCAGATCTCCCTGTTCATCTGGTCCATGCTTTCGATGACCATCCGATTCCCCTTCTTGATGTTCTGTATCAGAAGCAGTGTCATCCTCGATACTTCCATCTGGCTGCAGTACCGGTTCATCTCGAAAAGGCAGGTTGAAAAAGGAACACCCGTCTCATAGGATGCCATCACTGCCAGCGCTTCTTCATACAGCGGCCGCGACACGCCTTCCTCTTTGATTTTTTCATAATCCTGACAGATTCGCTTCCACGCCTGAGGCAGCGTGGATCCGGCATGCATCAGCAGTGAGAGCCGCTGCAAAAATCTCGGCAGGTCCCTGACCATATCAGTCTGTCGTTTGCTTATTGCTTTTCCCAGCTCATAGTCGTCTAGAAACGTTACCATGACTATTGCAGCAATGACAATCAACAGAGCCTTCACCGGGTGCGCACCCGATGCCAGCGTCATCCATGCAACGTCCCCATCCGCTTCGGGCAGGTAGATGTTGTTCTCATCTTCCGTAATGTGTTCCTCAAGCCACCGTTCACGTTCGTAATCGCTTAAAACCTTTGGCAATACCGTTACAGAGAACTCAACCGCCTTCTCAGCCTGACCATAACTCATCGTTGCATGGACCACAGCCTCAACAGGTTCTGTCAAATCGTCATTGCGGATTCTTCCAAAATCAGAGATCAGATGTGGATGATCCGACTGCCATGTGACATAGATGTTCTTATTTTCGAAGGGAGCGTTTTCGAAGTTCAGCGTCTTATCCACCAGGTCAGCGCTTTCATTGACACCCAGCATGATAGCTTCAAGCTCCCCCGCTTTTTCGTCCAGCACATTTTCAGCTGTATTCAGTTCGGGTATCTTTTCGGGCAAAGGCACTGAGATGTCTCCTTCTGCTTCACCATCCTCCGTCTGCCAGCTGTATCGCAAATTTTCATCCCGAAAACCTTCCCCATAGGCTGGGCGCTCCAATACATAGCTGATTTCATCCGATCCTTTATACATCATGGCACTTGAGAATACCAGCAACCCGCCTGCCGCAACCGCGATTGCAATATGACCGGCCTTGCTGCTCAAGTACTGAAGCCTTGCTGACTGGCTGTCCTTTTTCCTCATGCCGTCGAAATACCGCCTGGCTTTCTTTCCCTCCAGGTACTCCAAGGCTTTTTGAGGCATCATTTCTATGAGCTTTCTTCCAAGTTGTTCCGTATCCATCAGACCTCAGCCTCCAGCGTTGTCAGCCTGTCACCATAGAGCATGCCGCCCCAGAACAACAGATACCCCAGGCCCAGTATCAGGTACCCGACGAGGCTCTGGTAGAGTTTATCCAGATATCCTGGCGATGCAAGCTTGAAATAGATCAGGATAAACGGTACCAGCATCGACATCAGCCTGAATTCAAACTTCTTCTGGGCCATCATCGTTTCAATTTCCTGTTCCAGGACCGTCTGCTCATTCATGCTCTGTATGGTCCCTCTGATGATCTGAACCAAATCGCCGCCGCTTCTGTTTGCTATGCTGAATATGTCGGCAAACACTTTGATGTTTTTTTGCGGGAGCCTTAACGACAAATCAACCAGTGCATCTTCAACCGTACCGTTGAAAGCGAGTCGCTGAAGCGACTGTCCGTAGGCAACCATAAAGAGGTCCTTCCCATCAAATACTGTCTCCAGCTCCTCCTGTGCGGCAAGAAGTGCCTGTTCCATGGAATTCCCGGAAGATAAGCTTGTCGACAAAGCATAGAGCATCTCCCTGAACCATTCCTTAAGTCTCCTCTCGTTGCTGCTTCTGTAAGCCTTGGCCCTCATCCGTTCATAGATCGGAAAGCTGGCACCTGAGACGACAGCCAGCAAAACACTTCCAAAAAACAGATATCCCAAAGCCATACCCACGACAATCCCTTCTGCCCTAAACCGCCATGAACTTATTAACGTGAACCATTTCTTCTTCAGTTCGTATCAGCCCTCCTTTGTTTTCCAGATCGTCCATAAAAAGCGGGTTCATGATTATCTCACCGGAAACAAGGTCGACCACCTCGTGGATTTCAGCAACCCTTCTGCTGCCATCGCCGAATCGCTTCAGAAATACAATGATGTCAAGCGCTGATACAATCTGTCTCCTGATGGCTTCTACCGGCATATTGGCGGATGAAAGAACCATCGTCTCTAGTCTTGCAAGCATATCCTTAGCCGAGTTGGCGTGGCCTGTCGACAGAGAACCATCATGACCCGTATTCATGGCCTGCAGCAT
>CAXXGE010000045.1:0-34684 GCA_963677915.2 Vallitaleaceae bacterium
GGAACGACCATTGCCAAGCTGCTGAACCATACTGGGGAAGACGATATCATCGAAGAATCGGTGAACCTTAGAAAAGTCTTCGATGTGGATCAGAGACAGGCTAGAGACTATCCTCCAGAACGGATAGCGGAAGCGATGGAAGCCTACAATCTTGAACGCATCAGGATGACTTATGAAGAGTACAAGACGATGAACCGGGACGCGAAGAACCGGTATGAATATATCGATGGAGAAGTCTATATGCTTTCGGCCCCGTCGGTATACCATCAGAGGATCGTATCGAGGATACATGTGGCATTCGCCAGCTATCTTAGAGGGAAGCCGTGCGATGCATTTGTGTCGCCCTTTGATGTAACGCTGTGTCGTAGAGGGAATGAAAAGTTTACCAGTGTGGTGCAGCCTGATCTTCTGGTCATCTGCGATTGGAAGAAGTATGTGGACGAAGACGGTCACTATACAGGCATCCCCAGACTGGTTGTTGAAGTTCTTTCTCCTGGTAATACGGTGAAAGAGATGATTACAAAGCTGGATTTGTACAGGGACAGTGGTATAGAGGAATACTGGATTATTGACGACAGAAGGCTGCAGCTCGTGGTGTACAGGTTTGAAGACTACGAGATTACAGAGACGAAGGTGTATAGGATAGACGATACATGCAGCTCCTTCGTTTTTGAAGGAATGGAATTCCAGCTGACGGATGAATAGATGTTGAGTGAGGTGAAAGCTATGAAACGTATTGTTTGTTTTGGAGATTCAAATACATGGGGATTCGACCCGGCAACAATGGAGCGGCATCCCGCGGATGTCAGATGGACTGGCGTATTGGCTAAGGAGCTTGGAAGGGACTACCTGGTCTTAGAAGAGGGGCTGAACGGCAGGACCACTGTGTTCGACGATCCGATTGAAGGGGTTGAGAAGAACGGTCTGCGCTATCTGGAGCCCTGCATCAAGTCTCATGCGCCCTTCGACCTTATCGTCATCATGCTGGGTACCAACGACTTGAAAGTGCGCTTCGGTATGGGTGCCTTTGATATCGCTGCGGGAGCAGCAAGGCTTGCAGAAATCGTTATGAAGAGCGAATGCGGCATCGGCGGCTTGCCTCCGAAGGTGCTTCTGGTATCGCCGATCCATATCCATGAGAATATCATGTACAAGCCATACGGGGATATGTTCGGAAAGGACAGTTATGAAAGGTCTCTAGGGCTTTCGAAATTCTACAGCATCAACAGACAGCTTCTTGGATGTGAGTTTCTGGATGCGTCCAGGTTTGCATATCCGAGTGAAGTCGACAGCATCCATATGGACCCGGATGATCATAGGAAGCTTGGGGTTGCAATGGCGGAGAAGATAAGGAGCATTTTGACTGTGTAAACGAAATGAGGTGACAGCGTGGCTCTGAAATGGAAATTTCTTGAAGACGTATTCATTTGTTCATTGGGAGCTTATGGAGGGCCTGAAGCCCATTACGGTGTTTTTACCGACCAACTGGTGACTAAGAAAAAGTATCTAACTGAAGAGGAACTCATAGAGCTGATTGCCTTGTGCAGTATTCTGCCGGGGCCCACGAGTACCCAGACTATCGTGTCCATCGGTTATATGACCAGTGGGCCTTTACTTGCCTTTCTGACGATGATGGTTTGGGCACTGCCAGTTATCGTTGCAATGACGCTGCTGTCGTTCCTCTACAGTTTCCTTGCAGGGATGAACATTTCTTCGGATATATTGAGGTATATCGGCCCCATGGCTGTTGGTTTCATTGTCGTAGCGGCTTTTAGAATCGGAAGGAAAGTGGTGACGGACAAGATGACGGTACTTTTGCTTCTGTTCGGTGCGGTCACCACATACTTCTTTCGTGATGCTTATGTATTTCCAAGTGTTCTCGTTGTTGGCGGCATCATCAGCATTCTCCTCTCTAAAGAGACAAACCTTTGGAACAGGACGAAGTTGAATCCGCCTTGGCCTTATCTGATTGTGTTTGCGGTCATTGCAGTATCGGGTGTTGTCGTATCGCTGACATGGGACAACAAGCTAGTCAACCTTTTTGAAGCCTTCTACCGCTATGGATATCTGGTGTTCGGCGGTGGTCAGGTAGTTGTTCCGGTCATGTACAGTGACCTTGTGACAGTGCACGGATATATGACAAGTCAGGAGTTTCTCACAGGCTATGGCTTGGTTCAAGGGCTACCGGGACCCATGTTCAGCTTCAGCGCTTATGCTGGCGGCATGGCAGCCCGCGGCAGTACTACGTACATTCAGCTTCTGGGTGCCATAGCAGGCAGTCTCGGTATATTCCTGCCAGGTCTGCTGCTGATCTATTTCATCTATCCTGTTTGGGAAAACCTGAAAAAGATTAAAGGCATCAAGGTGTCGCTGAAAGGCATCAACGCGGTAGCGGGGGGGCTGATCAGCATATCCGCGGTTATTCTTATGCAAAAGAGCGGTTTTGCGCTTGATAATTTACTGGTAGTTCTTTTGACAGTTGTGTTGCTTCTGACGAGGAAGATCCCTGCACCGTTAATTGTGGTCATGTCAATTGCTGCGGGTGTTGTGTTTTAACGTGAATTTGCTAGATTTTTACAGGTTTAATGGTAAAATTATAATATACATAGAATCAAGCAATAATTATTCCAAAACATTGTATAGGGATGGAGGGCTTTTATGCTGGAGTTTCTACTAATTATCATTGCAATAGCCTCGGCTATCATACTCGCTGCCTACAACTTCCATGCTGTAAAACGACTGGACGAGGGAACAGACCTCATGAAGGAAATTGCAGCAGCAATACGGGAAGGCGCCAACGCCTTTATCAACCATGAATACAAGGTGATCTCCAAAATAGCTGTGCTTATTGCGGTGATTCTGGGCATCCTTGTACATTGGTACGTCGGTGTCGCCTTTGCCTTGGGTGCGCTGATGAGCGGTACTGCCGGTTTCATCGGCATGAGAATCGCAACGTTTGCGAACGTACGCGTATCCAACAAGGCCAGAGAATCCAAAAGCCTTGGCAAGACATTGAAAGTGGCATTCCAGGGCGGATCCGTCATGGGTCTTTCAGTCGGTGGTTTCGCACTGCTTGGCCTGTTCATCGTCTACCTGGTATTCGGCAAACTCCTGGGCCAGTTGGACATCCAAAACCTGGTGATTCAGAAAAACTGGGTCGGCATCCAGTTTATTCCTTTTACAATGAGTGTATCGGGTTATGCACTTGGTTGCTCGATTATTGCCATGTTCGACAGGGTCGGCGGCGGCATCTACACAAAAGCAGCTGATATGGGCGCTGACTTGGTTGGCAAGACGGAAGCGGGCATTCCTGAGGACGACCCAAGGAACCCTGCTACAATCGCTGACAACGTGGGCGATAATGTCGGTGACGTAGCAGGACTTGGCGCAGACCTTCTTGAGTCCTATGTCGGAGCGATTATTTCCGCTGTCGTTCTGATGGCATATTTTGCCTATACAACAAGCGGAACAAGCACGGCACTTGATGGAGTGCTTGTAGATAAGCTTGTCATGTATCCAATTCTTTTTGCTGCGGTAGGCCTGATCAGCTCCGTAATCGGAATATTGTCCCTGCTCGTCAGAAAGCTGTCCGAGCGGCCGCACAAAGAACTCAATATGGCTATCTGGATTTCGGCGGGCATGACGATTGTCTTGAATGGCGTTTTGACAATGACTTATTTCAGAGGTATGGATATTTCCGCCCTTGGTTTCAAGGTGGGGGTCCTTTCTCCATGGATTTCGGCAATCTTCGGTATTGGTTCCGGAGTACTGATCGGCTTCCTGGCTGAATACTATACGAGTTATGACTATAAGCCGACACGGGTCATCGCTGAGAAATCAATCCAGGGTACAGCCCTTACGATTACTCAAGGTTTGGCAGTAGGCATGAAATCCACTTTCATGCCGGTTATCGTTCTTGCTTTTGCGGCGATGGCATCTTACTATTTCTCGGGGCTTTACGGTGTGGCAATGGCTGCCATCGGCATGCTGTCCTTCGTTGCATCATCTGTTACTGTCGACTCCTATGGTCCAATCGCAGACAACGCTGGCGGTATCAGCGAGATGAGCAAGCTGGATCCTGAAGTAAGGAAAATCACTGATAAGCTCGACTCGGTCGGTAATACAACTGCAGCAATCGGTAAAGGTTTCGCAATCGGTTCGGCGGCTCTTGCTGCCCTGTCCCTTATGGCATCCTTCCTGTATTCACAGGCGTCGCCTGGAGATACGATGGGTTACATGCTGTCCATCAATATCATCAATCCGCTGACACTAGCAGGTGCACTGGTTGGCGGTGCGCTGCCATTCTTCTTCTCTGGCATCCTGATCGAGGCGGTTGCACATGCAGCGGCTGCGATGGTAGCGGAGGTGCGTCGTCAATTCAAGGAGATTCCTGGTATTCTGACTGGTGAAAACAAGCCTGACTATACCAAATGCATCGAGATTTCTTCTGAAGGCGCCCTCAAGGAAATGGTCCGTCCTGCAATGATTTCCGTACTGGTTCCACTTTTCAGCGGATTCGTCTTCGGTGCTGAATTCGTCGGCGGCCTGCTGTTCGGTACAACATTGTCCGGTATCATGCTGGCTCTGTTTACGGCGAACAGCGGCGGTGCTTGGGACAACGCGAAGAAACTGATTGAGTCAGGCACATTCATGAATTTGAAAAAAGGCTCGGATGTCCACGCTTCAACTGTTATCGCCGACACGGTCGGAGATCCGCTGAAGGATACCGTAGGCCCTTCTCTCGATATCCTGATCAAGATTATGGCAATGATTTCTCTCGTTACAGTATCGATTTTCAACCATTTCAACCTGCTTAATCTTTTCAATTGAAAGGAAGATGACGATGGGACTTTTTTACGGACCCACATATATTTTGGTAATTATCGGCGTCGTGCTCAGCATGATGGCTTCTTCGAAGGTGAAAAGCACCTACAGCAAATTCAGCCGTGTATTGAGCAGGAGTGGCGTGACGGCGGAGTCGGCTGCAGGTTCGATCCTGAATGGTGCGGGTATCTATGATGTGAGGATAGACAGGATTCAGGGAAACCTGACTGACCACTATGATCCTAAAGACAAAGTCCTCAGGCTGTCGGACAGTACCTATGGTTCGTCGTCGGTGGCTGCCATCGGTGTGGCTGCCCATGAATGCGGCCATGCGATACAGGACAATGTGGGTTATACGCCTATCAGGGTAAGGAGCGCCATCGTTCCTGTGGTGAATATCGGCTCCAAGGTTTCATGGCCGCTGATTATCATCGGGCTTCTCATGAGTTCTGCGGGCTTGCTTCAATTGGGCATTATCATGTTCGCGCTGGTTGTTGTCTTTCAGCTGGTGACGCTGCCGGTTGAGTTCGATGCTTCCAGAAGGGCGATTGCAATTCTGGGTTCGTCGGGCACGCTTTATGAAGACGAGCTGCAGGGGGCGAAAAAGGTGCTGGATGCGGCGGCTCTTACTTATGTAGCGGCGGCAGCGGCTTCGATTCTGCAGCTTCTGAGGCTGATTCTGCTTTTTGGAGGAAGAAGGCGTGACTGATGGAGGAAAGGCTAAGAACGTCATGGCTGTACCTTTTCACGGTGGAGAAAGATGGGGTTCTGCTCGGTTCGCTTTTTCCTACTGATTGGCTGTGAGGTCTTGCTGATTATCAGATGGAAAAAGAGAATTTATGATGAAATCAAATGTATGCCCTATATCAATAGAAACTACGAACGGCAATGCCGCTAGAGCGACGGGCCTACTGGTAGCGTTTGCTGGTACAGCCAATCACAGGACTGGTGCTGCCGTTCTACAAATCACGCAAAACAGTTCAATAGAAAAGGGTGATTTTATGGAAGCACTGGAAGCAATCACGACACGATGCAGCATAAGGAAATTTACGGGAGAGCCACTAACGGAAGTCCAATGGGATAAAGTGCTCAGGGCGGGCTTTGCGGCTCCTTCAGCGCACAACTTAAGGCCGTGGCATTTCATTGGGGTGACGGATAACGAGCTTCTTGAAAACATTGCAGACGCCCATCCCCATGCCAAGATGGCACCAGTTGCCGGAGGTGCGATCCTTGTTTGCGGGGACAGAAATATCCAGGAGGAGGAAGGGTTTCTAGTGGAAGATTGTTCTGCGGCGATACAGAATATGCTGATTGCTGTAAACGGCCTGGGACTCGGCGCGGTCTGGTGCGGCGTTTATCCGGTAGAGGACCTGATTGCGGCAATGACCGAACTGTTTGGTCTTCCTGAGCATGTTGTGCCTATCGGACTTGTGGTCCTTGGTAACAAGGCAGGCAGCAGAAAGCCTTTTGACAAATACGATCCATCGAGGATTCATGTGAATGGTTGGAGCGGCTCCATACCTTTATAAGGTATGGGGTCTTTTTTTTAGATGAAGGTGCCGGGGAGTAAAACATTCCCTCCCGGGGAGTAAAACATTCCCTCCCGGGGAGGAATGTGAACTTCCAATAATTTCTAGACCTAAAGAAAAAATATATCTCAAAAAAATCCTATAGAGCCCGTATTTCCGCGGTTTTTCTTGCAGAAATACGGGCGTTATGCTATACTATATTTAGGTCTATATAGACCTAAATGGGAGGGCTTATGTATCTTGATTTTTTAGTGAAAATTCCAGAAGCACCAGGCAAAATTCTACGCGAAAAAAGAGGCGATATCACCTATATAAAATATGAATATGACAGAATATATGATCCCGAACGCAAGTATACATTCCCGAAGAGAGTGACTATCGGGAAGCAGTCAAAAGCGGATGATACAATGATGCAGCCAAACCAAAGTTTTTTGACCTATTTTCCGGGAGCGGATTTGCCGCTGAGCGAAAGCAGAACCGACAGAAGCAGCTGTCTTCGAATAGGGGCATATATTGTGATTCATAAGATTATCCGGGAGTATAAACTTGAGGAAATACTTGGCATGTATTTCAAGGATAGGGATTTGGGCCTCTTCCTTGATCTGGCCATCTATTCGATCATCACGGAAAACAATGCGGGACAGTATTACCCTGACTATGCCTATAATCACCCGCTTTACACAAAAAGTATGAAAATATACAGCGATTCAACCGTATCAGCTTTTCTGCATTCGATTACAACGGACCAAAGCGCGGGATTCTTGAATGAATGGAATGGAAGTCGCAATCATAGAGAAAAAATATATATATCCTATGATTCTACAAACAAAAATTGTCAGGCTGGCGACATTGAAATGCTGGAATACGGAAACCCGAAAGTCGATACCGGCAGTCCTGTTTTTAATTATGCAATCGCTTATGACATCAACAACAGAGAGCCTTTGTTTTACGAAAAGTATCCCGGAAGCATAGTAGATGTCTCGCAATTGCGAATCATGCTGAATAAAGCAAAAGGCTATGGGTACCAGAAGATAAGCTTTATTTTGGACAGGGGTTACTTCAGCAAGAGCAACATAGAACACATGGATTCCCTTGGTTATGGTTTTGTCATTATGGTAAAAGGAATGGCCTCTTTCGTGAACAATCTGGTTTTAGAGCATCACGGAAGCTTCGAAAAGAAGCGATCCTGCGATATGAATGACTATGGCGTCTATGGAAAGACAGTGAAGGCCAGGCTCTATGAAACAGATAAAAAAGAACGGTATTTCCACATTTATCATAGTGTGACGAAAGAAGCTGCTGAGCGCACGGTGTTTGAAAACAAGATTAGGAAGATGAAAACGTATCTCATGGAGCACGTGAATGAAGAGATTGATTTTGGACCATCCTTTCAGAAATATTTTAATATGCATTATGATGAAGCAAGCAAAATGTTTATATATCCGGAAGAACGCACAGACGTTACAGAAAGGGAAATCGACCTATGCGGCTATTTTGTCATTGTGACTTCTGACAAAATGACAGCAAAGGAAGCGATTCATTTGTATAAGAGTCGCGACGGATCAGAGAAGCTGTTTTCCGGAGATAAATCCTATCTAGGAAACAAGAGCATCCGTGTTCACACGAACGAATCGGCAGCTGCTAAAATTTTCATTGAATTTATTGCATTAGTCATTAGAAACAAAATGTACACAGGTTTAATGGAAGCGATGAGAGATATGGGGAAAAAGCCGAATTATATGACTGTTCCTGCGGCAATCAGGGAGCTTGAAAAAATAGAGATGTCAAGGCAGACAGATAATATCTATAGGTTGGACCATGCGGTGACAGCAAGGCAGAAGACAATACTTAAAGCATTTGGAATCGATGAGATTAATGTAAAACATAAAGCCACAGAGATCAGCAATATTTTAAAAACCAGTCAGTTAAAGAGATAGGAGAATGGGAATGGCCAGAACTACAGGGAAGGAATTGTTGGAACAAAAAATCGAAAAAGCTCAAGAAGATGTTGTCAAGGCGAAGAAAAAGTATGACACAGCTACGGCGCTCTTGAAGAAACTTTTAGATAAAAGAGACGCAATTCGAGCGGAAGAAATCATGACTGCAATCGCAAAAAGTGATCGTTCATATGATGATATTATGCGATATATAATCACAACCGGAACAGTCGGGTCAGAAGAAGAGTATTAACCATCAAACAGCATGCATCGTAGAATATCCTGTTCGATGCATGCTGTTTAGGTCTACTTTTTCTGGAAGTTCACAAGGAAATATTTTACTCCCCGGCACCCACCTATTGACAGTTGTGGGCGGCAGCATTATAATTAAATTAGCACTCGACAAGCGAGAGTGCTAACAACGAATGAAGGCATTAAGGTGGTGAGTCCATGGAATATAAAGATTACTACAGCATTTTGGGCGTGGATAAAGGCGCATCGGAAAGCGAGATCAAGAAAACATACAGAAAGCTGGCGAAGAAATATCATCCTGACAGCAACCAGGGAAATGCGAAAGCTGAGGAGAAGTTCAAGGAAGTTTCCGAAGCTTATGAGGTGCTGGGGGACAAGGAGAAGAAGGCCCAGTATGACCAGTTCGGCAGCCAGTACAGAGGCGGCGGTGGCAGCCAGTTTGACCCAAGGCAATTCGGATTCGATGGATTCACATATTCAACTGGCCCAGACAATGATTTCAGCGATTTCTTCAATATGTTTTTCGGTGGCGGCGATATATTTTCAGGATTGGGCGGACGCAGAAGCCGTACAGCGACAAGAAGCAAGGGCGGCAACATAGAGGCTGTCATTACCATTGATGTCAAAGAAGCTTACGAAGGTGAGGAGAAGTCCTTTACTCTTTCGGGCGGGCGTTCTTCCAGAATTAGCGTGAGGATTCCGAAGGGCATCGACGACGGCGAGAAGATACGTTTGAAAGGCAAGGGACAGGCGGATCCGTACGGAGGGCCTCCGGGAGATCTTCTGCTCAAGGTGGAGATCACCCCGTACAAAAGCTTGATCAAAGAAGGACTGGATCTAGCGACGAACCTTGAAATCTATCCTTGGGAAGCGGCTTTCGGATCGGAAAGAACAGTGCAGACGCTGGACGGTTCGGTGACAGTGAAGATTCCTAAAGGCATTCAGACAGACAAGCGTATCAGGGTTGCGGGCAAGGGTTACAGGAACAGGAAAGGCCAGCAGGGTCATCTGTACATCAAGATCAAGATTGTCAACCCGGCATCGATAGACAGTGAAGCGAAGGCCCACTATGAGGCTTTGGCAAGGCATTACGGACATAGATAGAAGGAGGCAGCGTTATGAACCTTGAGAAACTGACCCAGAAATCCTCGGCTGCCCTTGAAGTGGCGAGGAAAATTGCGATAAAGAACAACCACCAGCAGATCGACGGTGAGCACCTGCATTATGGCCTTCTGGCCGTGGAGGACAGCTTTATCTTGAAAGTGCTGGCTTATATGAAAGTGGAATTGACGGAATACAGAGACAGGCTGACGGCCCATTTGGACGGCCTGCCGGAAGTGCTCGGCGAAGGCGTCCAGGTGTATGCTTCCAGGCGGTTGAACCAGCTTCTGATAAAGGCGGAAGATGAGGCGTCCTACATGAAGGACGAGTATATCAGCGTGGAGCATCTGTTTCTGGCCTTGCTGAAGGAGAAAAAGACTTTTTCGGCGCAGCTTTTTGATCAGTTCGGCATCAATGTGGAGAATTTCCTCCAGGCGCTAAAGGTGATTCGTGCCGACCAGCGTGTGACAAACCAGAATCCGGAGGAGCAGTACCAGGCTCTTGAGAAGTACGGTCGGGATCTGGTTGAGCAGGCGAAGCAAGGCAAGCTGGATCCTGTCATCGGCAGAGATAGTGAAATACGAAGGGCTATACGCATTCTGTCCAGGCGGACGAAAAACAACCCGGTTCTGATCGGCGAGCCGGGCGTGGGTAAAACGGCTGTCGTGGAAGGTTTGGCTCAGCGGATCCTGAATGGCGATGTGCCGGAAGGCCTAAAGAACAAGAAGGTGTTTGCGCTGGATATGGGAGCCCTGATTGCGGGCGCCAAATACCGGGGCGAGTTCGAGGAGCGCCTGAAGGCGGTGCTGAATGAGGTGCACCGTTCAAACGGAGAGATCATTCTGTTTATCGACGAGCTGCACACGATTGTCGGTGCCGGGAAAAGCGAGGGCGCCATGGATGCGGGCAACCTGCTCAAGCCTATGCTGGCGAGGGGTGAGTTGCGGTGTATCGGTGCGACGACTTTGGATGAGTACAGGCAGCATATTGAGAAGGACGCTGCCCTTGAAAGGCGTTTCCAGCCGATTCTCGTGGAACAGCCGACTGTGGAGGATACAATCTCGATATTGCGCGGCCTGAAGGAACGTTTTGAAATCCATCATGCTGTGAGGATTACCGATGGTGCTATCGTGGCTTGTGCCCAACTGTCCCACCGTTATATCGGCGACAGGTTTCTGCCGGATAAGGCAATCGACCTGATGGACGAAGCGGCGGCTATGATCAGAACTGAAATCGACAGCATGCCGGGAGACCTGGATGAGGCGTCAAGGAAGCTGATGCAGCTGGAAATCGAGAGGCAGGCTCTTTTAAAGGAGGACGATCCTGCTTCCCGGGAGCGTCTGAAATCATTGGATCGGGATATCGAATGCTTCAAGGAAGAGGTTCGGTCGATGAAGGCCCAGTGGGAGCTGGAAAAATCAGAGCTTTCCAAGGAGAAGGACTTAAAGCAGCAGATGGAGGTTTTGAAACGGGAGATCGACGAGGCTGAACGGGGATATGACCTGGAGAAGCTTGCCGCCTTGAAGTACGGGAAGCTTCCTGAGCTCGAGAAGGCGCTGAAGGAAGAGAAGAAACGGTCAGGTCACAGGGAACTCAAGATGCTCAAAGAGGAAGTGACGGAAGAGGAGATAGCGGAAATCGTTTCCCGCTGGACCCATATTCCGGTGAGCAAGCTGAATGAAACCGAAAAGGACAGGCTGCTGCATCTGGACAGCCTGCTGCATAAACGG
Organism: Vallitaleaceae bacterium; assembly: GCA_963677915.2. Taxonomy (GTDB): domain Bacteria; phylum Bacillota; class Clostridia; order Lachnospirales; family Vallitaleaceae. The sequence continues at coordinate 11,374 of CAXXGE010000045.1, forward strand.
ATTGTGGGACAGGATGAGGCTGTAACGGCTGTGGTGGATGCGGTGATCCGTGCGCGGGCCGGGCTGAAGGATAAGAACAAGCCAATCGGATCGTTCGTCTTTCTTGGGCCGACGGGCGTAGGAAAGACGGAGCTGGCCAAGGCTTTGGCTGAGGCGATGTTCGATAATGAGGAGAACATGATCCGCATCGACATGAGTGAGTATATGGAGCGGCATGCAGTGGCCCGGCTGATCGGCGCGCCTCCAGGCTATATCGGCCATGAGGAGGGCGGACAGCTGACGGAGGCAGTGCGGAGGCAGCCGTATTCCGTGATTCTGTTTGACGAGATCGAAAAGGCCCATCCCGAGGTCTTTAATGTGCTGCTCCAGCTGATGGATGATGGACGGCTGACAGACAGCAGAGGCAGGACGGTGGATTTCAAAAATACCGTCGTGATCATGACGTCAAATATCGGTAGCCAGCAGTTGCTTGAAGGCATCGATGGTGCCGGGAATATCAGTGATTCGGCCCGGGAAACGGTCATGGGCATGCTGCATCAGTATTTCAAGCCTGAGCTTCTGAACAGGCTGGATGACATTGTCCTGTTTGCGCCGCTCAGGAAGGAACAGATTCTGGCGATTATCGGTCTGGCTCTGAAGGACCTTCAGGGGCTCCTCGAGGACAGGCGGATTACGATTACCCTTAGCGATGCGGCCAAGGAAAGAATCGCCGAGGACAGCTACAATCCGATGTTCGGCGCACGCCCGGTCCGCCGCTACATGCAGAAGGTGGTGGAAACCGCACTCGGCAGAGCGATTATCCGCGGCGATGTGGAGGAAGGCAGCTCAGTCGTTATCGACTACGTAAACGGCGAATATGTGTTTAAATGATAGGTGCCGGGGAGGAAATGTTTTCCTCCCCGGCATACCGATTGCAGGTGATGATATGATGAAAAAAATAATCGCATTTGGCCTGGCAGGGCTTATGCTGACTGGTTGTACGCCAGGTCCTGTAAGGGATGTCAATCAGTCCCCGGCATCGGCAGAGGCACCAGCATTACCGCCGGTTGTCTCTGAAAAACCGGATGCGTCAGATGATGCCGGGGAGGAAAACATTTCCTCCCCGGCACCGATCCAATCGATACAAATCCTCATGGAGGCTTACCCCGATGACGTCGTTGGAGTGGAGGAGGAAGGCGATGACATATGGGTCATCATGGCTTCAGGCGACAGGATCCTCTATGATGACAGGCGTGAGAAGAGTTTCGAGGAAATGCTGGAGGATGCGGATATAGAGGATATGATGTCGATGGCCTATCCGCTTGAGCCTGCGGATGGTATAGCCGATGAAGGCCAGGATCCAGGCCGCATCAGGTGCTATGCGTTTTTCGATGCAGTTTATGGAGCGTCCAGGGAAGAGATAGAAGGGAATCTGGTGAATGTCGAGTACGGCGATGATACGCTGATGGTCAATGGGAAGGCTGGTGCTGCAAAAGCACTGGAACAGGCAGCAAAAGAAATAGCCGCCTATGTTGAGGACCACCCGGAAGTGTACAGTTACGCCTATCCTTCGAGCGGGGCCTATTATTACCGAACGATTTACGGCACTGACAGGTTAAGCCCTCACAGCTATGGCATCGCCGTCGACATGCCTGAACATCCTGACGACTACTGGGAAAAAGCCCCCTATGAAGCCGGTGCAGCAAGGCTTGAAGGCTATCCGTTGGAACTGGTGGAAATATTCGAGAAGAACGGTTTCATATGGGGCGGCAAGTGGCACCACTTCGATCTTCTGCATTTTGAGTACAGGCCGGAACTGTTGTTAAAGAAAACAGCCGTCGAAAGTATCGACGGCTGAATGAATGAAAGAGTTAAAAGAATAGAGAGGCTCCCAGCCAGGCAGTGGTGATGAAAAAAACACCATAAACAACCAGACCTGTGACCAGGGATACAACTGCCCCTTTCATTGCTGAAATGGCTTCAATTGGCTTCTCGTCCTTCCATGTGAGATACAGGATAAAACCGACTACAGGTAGAAGGAATCCGATCAGTGCGGTTTTCCAGTCCAGATTCTTTGTAACATTTTCCATGTGTCCTCCTTGCGGCAAGACACTCCCCATGAAGGTATGATACATGAAAGTGTACCTGATGACAACACGCAATAACTGGCAGAAAAGGGTGCTTTTTCCAATAGCTCTCTACAGCTTGAACTCGGCTGTTTATAGTGCTAAAATAAAGTTATAAGGAAGGCAATCATTATTAAACAGGAGATGATGTGGAATGAAGATTGTTCCTGATAAGATTAGGCTGGAAGAACCACCTCTGGCAAAAGAACCACCGAAATTCGATGAACATGACCATCATCAAAAGGAAGGCATGAAACCGGATACGGCGTCTCATCAGCACCAACATGTGAGAAAAGCGCGTCAGATGCCGGGAAGACATCATTGAGGACCGGCAGCCATAGTTGCACGACACATTAGCCTAGGCAGCGATGCCTAGGCTTTTATTTTCAAATGAAATTGTAATACGGTGCCAAAAGGTCTGACCCTTTGGCATTTCTTTGGCACTCATCACAGGAGGACACCATGAAAAACATCTACGACAGCATCGTCAACATCTCGCTGACAGAAAGTCCGACGGCCAACCATTTGCTTGGCATACTCGCGGCGATCCTGGCTGCAGCTATCGTGCTTGCGGCCATCGACAATATCTCGAAGAAAATCATACTCAAACTGGTGGAGCGGATAACCAAAAAAACAGTTTTCAAATGGGACGACAAAATCTACAACAGACACGTTTTCCATAAACTGGCCCACCTGCCGGTTCTGATGGTGGTCTATATCTACGCCGGGATGCTTCCAGATGAATATGTGGCCATCGGCAGAAAAATCATCATGACCATTGTGGTCGTATTGATGCTGACAGTGCTGACGGCATTGGTCAATGCCTTTGAAGATATCTACAGCGACTTCAGTTTTGCAAAGGAAAGACCGATCACAGGTATCATGCAGATCGTAAAAATCGTCATCATCGTACTTGCTATGATTGTGGTGCTTAGCCTATACATCGGATCGGGGACGGTAGCGGCACTGCTTGGTACGTTAGGCGGCATGACCGTCTTCATCATGCTCGTTTTCAGTGATTCGATCCTGGGCCTTGTCGCAAGTATCCAGCTGACCGCCAACAACTCGCTTAAAATCGGCGACTGGCTGGAAATGCCGAGCCAAGGTGCAGACGGCGAGGTCCTTGAAATCTCCCTCAACAAGGTCAAGGTCCAGAACTGGGACAAGACCATCACCAATATCCCAACACAGAATTTCATCAAGGAATCTTTCAAAAACTGGAAAGGCATGAGCGAGTCTGGCGGCAGGCGCATCAAAAGGGCCGTTCTGCTCGATGTCAACAGCGTCGGCTTCCTCAACGGACAGAAACTGGAGGAAATGAAGCAGGTGGACAGGCTTGCTGAGTACATCACTCAAAAAGAAAGTGAAATCGAAGCATACAACAGGAGCCACAAGGGCGGCACGCATCAGGTCAACCTGAGGAAACAGACCAATATCGGCCTTTTCAGAGCCTACCTTGAAAACTACCTCAAGAAACATCCTTCAATCCGTAATGACATGACGCTGCTGGTCAGGCAGCTCAGCCCGAGCGAAAAAGGCCTTCCGATAGAAGTCTACTGTTTCACCAACACCACAGAATGGGGCGTTTATGAAAGCATCCAGTCGGATATCTTCGACCATATATTCGCGATTCTGCCGGAATTCGAATTGAAGGCCTATCAATTTGGAGTATAGCGGCATTCCAGCAAAGGCGGGTGGTTATGAATGGAATTGAACAGTTTACTATGGCTCGAGGATTCGGAAAGCATTGACATTCCAGAGAGCCTGATTGACGATCTGAATCTCGGAGCGCTATACAGCCGTCTTGCTGCTATCGACGGTCTGGACAGGGAAACGATCCATAAGATGTGTACAGATGAACCGACCATTTCCTACAGGCAGACGATTGCATCCGATTTCATGAAAACGCCGGCTTTGCTTGATGATCTGCATGAAAGTCTCGATGCATTTTCAGTTCTTCACAGAGAGTTCAAGGCGACACCTTATCAGGAATCAGACCTTTTTATGCTGATCAACCTGGTACGTGTCGTTGAGACTTCGGCCAACTGCTTGGACAATCTCAGACAAACACTGGATTACCACACTTTCAATAGTGAAGGGCTCAAGTCATTGGAAAGCCGCGTAAACGAGATCGTTGAATCAGCTGATTTCAGAAATATGATCAGTGACTTGAAGGCAATCCGGTATGCATTTTCAAAGGTAAGAAGCCTTGAAGTATCCATCAATATGTCACCCGGCATGAGACCGTATGAAGCGCAGGTGACCGAAGTAAGGGAAGAAAAGTACCGATTCCCACAGGCGTTCAGACGATTGGCCATGACGCTTGAAAATACAGACCGTTTTATGGGACGGGCGACCCGTCATTATGTACCCGTCTTTGGCCTTGGCATCATTAATTTCGACATGATGGACGAGATTGAATTCTCTTTGAAGGACCACAAAACGACTCTGACTGCCTTTCTGGAGCGCTACGCTGCTGTAGACATCGGCCCGTTCATGAGACTGCTGAACGAGGTTTCTTTCTATCGCTCTGCTCTGTCTGTCTTTATGGAAGTGGCAGCACTGGGATTTCCCCTGACGATGCCGAGAATAAAGGACAGGGACGGGCGGATGATGCGATTGGAAAAATGCTACAACCTGCCCCTTGCGGTACACCTTCAGGAAGAGTCAGCCATGGTTTACAATGATTTTTCGATGGATGATGATGGCCGTATCTTCATACTCACCGGAGCGAATCGCGGTGGGAAAACCACATTCACCCAGTGCGTAGGTCAGATACAGCTTCTGGCTCAGCTGGGACTTCCGGTTCCGTGTGCCGATGCCGAAGTGAGCATTGTAGACGCGCTTTTATCCCATTTTCCAGTCAAGGAGGAAGAAACCCAGGGAACAGGACGATTCGGCAAAGACTGTATTCGGTTCAGGGAACAGTATGATGCAGGCACACAGACCAGCTTGTATCTTCTGAATGAATCTTTCAACGGTACAAGCCACATGGAAAGTATGTTTGTGGCCAAGGAAGCCATCAAGGCTCTAAAATACAAGAGGGCCAGATGTATATTCAATACACACCTGCTGTCCCTATCCAAGGAGACTGAAATCCTTAATACAGACATGATGAACGATGCTCCGATTGTCAGTTTGACGGCTGCAACAAATGAAAAGGAAAGGGCTTTCATCATCAACAGGGGAGCACCGGCAGAAAGCAGCCATGCCCGGGAGGTGGCTGAAAGCTGCGGTGTCAGCTACAGTCAGCTGAAGGCCAGGCTGGCTTCGGATGAAGGAGGTGGCGTTGATGAATGAGCAGATAAACTTCAGTCTATTGTTTGAAGAAGAACAGTCACGCGACAAGGTATTCCACATAAGCAGCGATACCCTTGAAAACCTTAATCTGAAGCCGATTGTCTCATTGATTGACAGAGAACTGGGAAAGGAAGCCGGCAATTTTCTAGCTCATATATCCACTGACATAAAAACGATAAGATATAGGCAGGATATTCTGAAAGACTTCATCAGGTATCCGGACCTCCTCCATCAAATGGAAGGCACTGCCAGACGCTGTTATGAGATAAAAAACCTGATCAAATTCGCATTTGAAAGGGAGGCGACCCTCTACAACCTGCTGAAAAGGCTCGAGGAGTCAAAGGAAGTCATGGAGCTGGTCGAGACACTGGTGCGGTCGCTTCGGCACCTTGCACCTGTTTCTGCGGGTCTCAGAACGTTGTCCGAGCTGCTTCAGGAAATCGTTGCAAGCGATCTGTATACCAACTACAAAAAGGACCTTGAAGGAGTATCCCACCAGGGGAGCAAGATCCAGAGTATCCGTATCGGCATGAACCTGGATGCCTATCTCAAGCCTACGGAAGCCATTGTACTTTCTTTTGAGGAGAAGCCATTCAAATACACGAGGAAAATGAAGAAAGTAAACAAGATTATTGATTTTGCATTTCATGAACTCGTTAGCCTTCCGAGGAAGATTTTTGCTCCCGACACCTTCCAGGTCACGCAGGATCTCAATGAATTGGAGCGGGTCATTGAACCGGCTATGCGGCAGCTGATCAGCTTCTGCGATGGTTTCAATGATGCGTTGCTGTCGCTTTTTGAAGAGATGGACAGGGAACTTTCCTTTTTCAGGGCGGCGGTGTACATCCAGGGACTTATCAAAGAAGCGGGCATGGCAAGCTGTCTGCCGGATATATCCGAATCAGCGCCAACGGAGGCTGTAGGCCTATACAACATGCATCTGGCATTGCTTGGGGATGAAGCGCAGCATCCGGTTGTGGTCAACGACTACATGGAAGAAACGGGTGGCAGCATTTTCATTCTGACGGGACCGAACCGGGGCGGCAAGACGACGTATACCCAGGCGGTCGGCCAGATGTACCTCTTTGGACTATGTGGCTTCCATGTGCCGGCATCATTGGCAAGGATTCGGGTGCTGGACGGACTGCATGTGCATTTTCTGGCAAAAGAGAAGGACACGATGGACTATGGACGGCTGGGCGAAGAGTGCAAACGGATTTCAGACATATTCGACAGGTTGACCGGTCGAAGCCTGCTGCTGATGGACGAATCCTTCTGCAGCACGTCCCATGAGGAAAGCATGGCTATCGTCAGGGACATTTTAAAGGCGGTTCAGCTGACCGGCGCTTCCGTCCTTTACAATACACATCTCCATGAATTGGCGGCTATGATTCCGGAACTCCCGAAAATAGAAGGCAAGCCGGTATTCGTAAGCCTGGTATCCGGGAGCAGGGAAGAACACCAGTCGTTCAAGGTGGTGCAGGGAGAACCGCTGGGCATCAGCTACGCAAAGGAAATCGCAGAAAAATACGGTGTCAGCTATGATTTGTTGACACACTGAGCAACTCTAAATGAGGGGGTGGTGATGTGAAACTGAGAGTGATGAAGCTGGGCCGGATGGATTATCTGAAGGCGCTTGCACTTCAGGAGGAGATACTGGCCCAAAGACAGGGCGGACAATGCGATGACACGCTGATGCTTCTTGAACATCCTCCGGTGATCACCATGGGCATCAGGGGACAGTACGGGAATATCCTCGCTGGCAACAACCTGCTGAAGGAAGAAGGCGTCAGCATCATCAGCTGCAACCGGGGCGGCGATGTGACCTATCACGGCCTCGGACAGATCGTCGGCTATCCTATCTTCGACCTGACGAATTTCAATAGGGACATCAAGGGTTTTGTCCATAAGATAGAGCAGGTATTCATCAATATCATGAGTGAGGAATACGGCATCGGAGCTTCACTGGGCGATAAAAAGGAAACAGGAATCTTTGTCGGCAACGACAAGCTGACGGCCATCGGCATCGCTGTCAAGAAAAGGGTGACCATGCACGGTTTCGCCTTCAACGTGAATACGAATCTGGACCATTTCAAATGGATTGTGCCTTGCGGGCTCACAGACAAGGGAGTCACTTCCGTCGAGCGCCTTACCGGTAAGCCTGCCGACATGGACAGGTTGATGGACCTAATCGTTCAGCAGTTCGAACATCTATTTGAATTGGATGCATACTAAGTGTATAATATAAATATATAGAAAATACTGGAATGAAGGAGGGACGTCCATGAATGCAAAACAGTTCATTCTCTACATCCTCGCATTTGCCTCAGCCTTCGCTTTGTACGTATATGCAGGCACCTGTGGTGCTGAAGCAAAGACATTGGTGCTGGATCTTATTGTGCCGATAGCGATCGTTTTTCTAGGGCTGATCTATCTTGCAAGAGACAAGAAAGCAGGCGGTAAAAAAGAACCTAAGATTTCAAAGAGCGACAAAATCCTTCAAGACAAGCTTCTGCATTTGGATGAGATGAAGCAGGGGAACAAGATTTCCGAAGAAGAATACATTAGAATCAGACTGGAATTGATTCACAAACATTTTGACTGATTCGAAAAGGGCCGTTTACCGGTCCTTTTAGTATTGGTATGGAGGCACTTTCGATGATATTGATTAGTTCTTGCCTTGTCGGTATACGGTGCCGCTATGACGGAACAGCCGCAACCAGACAGGAAGCTCAAGACTTGTATAGAAGGGGCTTGGCAGTTATCGCCTGTCCTGAGGTGCTTGGCGGACTTGGCATACCTAGAACACCTTGTGAAATTAAGATGGAAAACGGCGAGGCCAAAGTTGTCACGAAGGAGGGTCTCGATGTGACAGAGTCCTTCAGACTTGGCGCCCAAAAGACACTTGACATTTGCAGGGAGATGGGAATAAAACATGCTGTCCTCAAAGACAGAAGCCCTTCCTGCGGTGCGGGACACATCTACAGCGGCCGGTTCGACGGCACTGTCGTGGCAGGTTACGGCCTGACAGCGGCGTTGCTTAAAGAAAATGGTATCAGTGTTTATGAAGAATCGACAGTTTCCTATGAGAAGATTTTAAAGGAGTAGGATTATGAGAGCATCTGTAGGTAAAAAAATAGCCGCGACTGTGGCATGCATAATTCTGCTGCTCGGAGCACTGGATCTGTTCACACTGTACAGCAGCCTGAAAACAAGCAGGGAGTACAATGCATTCCTGTCAAGCATTGCTGATGCGTATGATGTCGTCTCGCTAACAGGCGGTATAGCCCCTGAACTGAGCCAGCTGATTTATGGGAAGAAACCAGAAGACCTTGAATATGAGGCAAGTCTGGATCAGATTGATGCCTACCTTGCCGGCCTTGAATCCATGACACCAAGCAATGATGCTGCTATCGCACTCCATTCAGCGGTTAGGCTGACCAAGACCCTTCGGGATAGCGCGGATCAGTCGAAGGCCTACTATGTAAACAAGCAGTTGGGCGATTATGTCGATGAAAAAGAACAGGTCGAGAAGATTGCCGGGTTTGCAGTCGATGCGATGGAGAGTTATATTTTTGAGTTGCTGAAAACGACAGAAGAGTTTTCGAATGAAATCGAAAAGCAGGTATGGCAGATGACGATGATGTCCTTTGCGATACTGGGTATACTCCTCTTGTTTACGGCTACACTGGCAACAAGGATCACTCACAACATCCGAAAGCCACTTTGGGCTGTGCGGGACAGCGCAACAAGGGTGGCTGAAGGCGACCTGACTGTCAAGCCGGTCTCTGTAAGTACCAAGGACGAATTCCTTGATCTTTCCAATGCTTTCAACCGGATGCTTGAACACATCAGGAACAATATCCGGAAAATGCTGGATGTGAGCCGTATGGTTCATGATGCTTCCTCGAATGTCTCGATTATCGCCGGGCAGAACAGCAAGGCGGGGGATGAGATCGCCGAATCTGTTCTCAAGATGGTGGAAGGCACGCGGAAAATCAGCGACGAGACGAAGGCCAATACGGAGAGCATAAGGAAGGTCTATAAGATTGCGGAAATGATCGATGTCAATGACGACAAGATTGTTGAGAATGCCACAAGCACGGTGGAACTTGCAACCAAGGGGAACCGGTATATCGTTGATATCGTTGAACAGATGAGGAAATTAAGCCAGAAGACAACGGTTGCTCTTGTAACAGTCGACAGGCTTAATGAGAGCACGATGGTCATGGGCGATGCCCTTGAGGCGATTTCCGATATTACCGCCCAGACAGACCTGCTTTCTCTTAACGCGTCCATAGAAGCAGCCCGTGCCGGTGATAGCGGCAAAGGATTTGCGGTTGTTGCCGAGGAGATCAGAAAGCTTTCAACCAACTCGGCCAATTTCGCAAGGAAGATCGAGCGGGCAATAGCAGGCGTTGAGGCTTCGCTCAAGGAAATGAGCAAGCAGATGAACGAGACGGCTGAAGATATAAGACAGAGCAATATAACTGTGACAGAGACCCAGAAGTATTTTGCTGAGATCCAGAAAGCCAGTGAGCTGGTTGACCGTGAAATAAAAGAAAATGCCCAGCAGCTGCAGGAATTAAGCCATAAAATGAGCATGCTCGATGCAAGTATCTCGAAGAACAATGATATAGTCATCGAGCACCAGGCTTTGAGCGAGAGCATTTCCGCCGCTGTCCAGCAGCAGCTTGCCAGTCTTGAAGAGCTGAGCAACGAAGCGGAGCAGCTGAATAGAATGGCGGGCGAGATGGACTCGATCGTCAAGATATACAGACTGGACTAGTATAGAATTCGTTAGATAGGGGTATTCATATGTACAAACTACTGCTGGTGGATGACGAAGAAATTGAAAGAGATGCCTTAAGGTATATCGTTCAGAACAGCGGGCTCGATATTGGTGAGGTCAGAGAAGCGGCCAATGGACATGAAGCGATTGCCACCGTTGCCGAATTTATGCCGGATATCGTCATTCTGGACATTAAGATGCCGGGGATGAACGGGATCGATGTGGGGCATATCATCAAAAAGATTAAGCCGGATATCAAAATCGTCTTCATGACGGCTTTCGACAAATTCGAGTACGCCAAGGAAGCCATCAAAATCGGCGTGGAGGAATTCATCGTCAAACCGGCGCCAAACGACAGGACCATCGAGGTTCTGCAGGCATGCATCCTCAAGCTGGAGGAGGAAAAAAGAAAAGAGCGACAGAAAGAGGACCTTGAAGTCAAGATCAACAAGATTACCGATTTTCTTGAAAATGAATTCGTCAATTCTGTCGTCAATGGAGAAATCGATGAGAAGCAGGCAGTCGATTACCTGAAGTTCATGTTGAACGAATTTGTTGAAGGTTTCGGTGTGGTCATTGAAATGGAGTTTGCCGGCGACCAAAGAGAGAACCACCTTCAGCGGAATCTCATCAAGAAGCGGTTTACCGAACAGCTGTCCCACCTGCTGGACGGCAGTGTCAAATTCATGATGAGCCTTGTGAAAGACACGGTTTATATTCTGGTTTTCGGTTATCCTAAGGACAGGAAACAGACCCTTGTAAGGACGATCGAGGATGAGATCCGAATGACCAGCGAAGTCATCAACGAGCAGATGGAAGCCGAGGTCTACTACGGTTTTGGAGAAGGGTACGGTCAAATCTCCATGCTCTGGAAGTCCTTCGCGCAGGCTAAAGCGGCTTCAAGGAACCGGATGCTGGAGGAAGTCGAGAACTGCGACAGACCGGATCCGTCCCAACCTGGCCTGGCATTCATTGAAAGGGAGCTCTGCATGAGCATCATCAATGAAGATAAGGATGAGATGATCAAGAAGGCGGACCATATCCTGGACAATATCATCTATGCGACGAATGACATCAATGCCAGTCGTTTGCAGCTATACGAATTCTTCGTCCTCCTCAACAGGTATATGAACAAGGAAAGTCAGCTCAAGCATGCTATTCCCGACTATCTGTTCAACGATCTGAAAAATATCGAATCCAGAGGTGAGGCGAAAAATTACATTCACCGGTACCTGCTTGGGATTTTCAAGGAGATCGAGGAACAGAATGCCAACAAGACGACGGCGCTCTTAGACAAGGCTGTCGATTATATCAACAGTCACTATGACGAGGGCATTACCCTGGATGATGTGGCGTATGAAGTGGGATTCAGCACTTATTATTTCGGCAAGATATTCAAGAAAACCTACAAGGTCAGTTTCGCTGAATACCTGGCGAACATAAGGGTGGAGAAAGCCAAGGAGCTCCTTGAGGACCCGCAGCTTTCAATCAAGGATATCACTTACAGGGTCGGCTATATGGACCCGAACTATTTCACTAGGATTTTTAAAAAAAGCGTAGGCATCACGCCTTCTGAATACAGGTCAAAAATTGACTGAACGAATTTGTGCTAGTGCATAGCTAAAATGTGCTGGCACTTTATTTATATTCCCATCTAATCTGTACTATTCCATCGCTTCATATTCCTATTACCCTGCGTGACACCCATGCTATACTTCGTATTGTAGTGAAATGAATCCAATATTTACTTTTCAACAGGAGGGAATTATGAGCAAAAAAATCATCGCAATTCTTATGGCGGTCTTCATGGTAGCATCTATTTCCGGATGTGCACTGAAATCCCCAACAGAAACTGCAACGTCAGAAACAACTCAAGAGACGACGCAAACTGAGACGGAAGCAGAAGACGTTTCATCAGAACCTGAGATTACACTTGTGTATGCAGAAGTTAACCCACTTGACACAATCGTTGGACAAACAGGTACCGCGTTTAAAGAAAAAGTTGAAGAGCTTTCCGGCGGAAAAATCAAAATCGATATCCAGGCAAGCGGTGTTCTTGGATCAGAGAACGACGTGCTCGACACAATGCTCGGCGGCGGCGGTACAATTGACATGTCCCGTATATCCGCATTCGCACTGACAAGCTACGGTGGAGAGAAATCCAAGCTGCTTTCCATTCCTTATACATTTGCAAACCGTGAACATTTCTGGAACTTTGCCACATCCGATTTGGCACCTGAGTTCCTCGTCGAGCCACAAGAAAACGGCAGCGGCGTCAGGGGCCTTTTCTACGGTGAAGAAGGATTCCGTCATTTCTTCTCGACTGTTCCTGTAAACGGCATCGAAGATTTGGCTGGCCTGAAAATCAGGGTGTCCAATGACCCTGTCATGACCGGTATGGTTGATTCACTTGGTGCTTCGCCTACTGTTGTATCCTTCGGCGAACTTTACTCAGCACTTCAAACAGGTGTCGTTGACGCAGCAGAGCAGCCAATCGCTAACTACAAATCCAATGCATTCCAGGAAGTTGCTCCGAACATGATTCTTGACGGCCACACACTGGGTGCCATCCAAGTCATCATCACTGATGCAGCATGGGACAAACTGACTGCAGAGCAGCAAGACATTCTTATGGAAGCCGGTGCATATGCATCCGCATTCAACAGACAGATTTCTGAAGAAGCAGAAAACAAAGTATTGGACGATCTTAAAGCTGAAGGCATCAACATAGTAGAAGTTGCTGACAACGCAGCATTCCAGGAAGCTTGTAAAGACGTTATCGCCACAGCAGTCGGCGACAAAACAGACCTTTATCAGCAGATTCTCGACATGAAATAAGAAATTCAACTAGACACAAAGGCTGCTGAAGCCTTTGTGTCTGCTTTATTAGGAGGTCAGTCATGCCCAGGTTTATTCATGCTTTCGACAAAATCAAGCCGGCATACGATGTGGTGTACAAAGTAGTCCTTTTCGTCTGCAAACTGCTCTTGGTGGTCGATATTTTAATTACAGCGATGGCCGTTACAGGAAGATACGTATCGTTTGTTCCGGACCCTGCATGGAGTGAGGAAATCGTTCTTACATGCATGTCATACATGGCGGTTCTTTCGGCGGCGCTCGCCATCAGAAGAGGTGCGCATATCCGTATGACCGCTTTCGACAGATACCTGCCGAAACGGGCGATTCTTGCCCTTGATATCTTGGCCGATGTGGCCATCATGATTCTGGCGGTTGTGATGATTTCGGTCGGCTGGAAATATGCGTCAACGATCGGGCTGAGAGGTTCATACGTCAGCATTCCATCCCTTTCCAGATTCTGGATGTATTTCCCGATTCCGGTTGCTGGGTTTGCCATGCTGGTATTTGAATTTGAAGCCATCTACAACCATATTAGAAAAATTGTCCTGGGAGAGGGGGAAGCAGCATGACACCGGAAGGAATAGCCATATTGATTCTGCTTGGCAGCTTTTTGATTATGATTCTGCTGAGATTTCCAATTGCATATGCTGTAGCACTGTCAACACTGTTCACGCTGCTTTATCAACAGCTGCCACTGACAACCATTGCGCAGCAGATGGTCAAAGGCATCAGCTCCTTCAGTTTGATGGCGGTTCCGTTCTTCATAACGATGGGTGTCCTGATGGGCTCCGGAGGCATTTCTGATAAACTGATCGCCCTTGCGAATTCCTTTGTCGGCTGGATGCGAGGTGGTATGGCGATGGTCAACATCGTGGCATCCTACTTCTTCGGCGGCATCTCCGGTTCAGCGGCTGCCGATACCGCTTCCCTGGGAAGTATCCTTATTCCAATGATGAAGGACCAGGGTTATGACGATGACTTTTCCACAGCGGTTACTATCACCTCTTCCTGTGAAGGGTTGCTGGTTCCGCCAAGCCACAATATGGTTATCTATGCGATGACTGCAGGTGGCATATCGGTAGGAAGCCTTTTCCTCGCCGGTTACCTGCCTGGCGCACTGCTGGCTGTATCCCTTATGATCGGTTCCTACATCATTTCTGTAAAAAGGAACTATCCGAAGGGCGACAAATTCAGTATCGTCAACATGCTTAAGCAGTTCAGTGTTTCCTTCTGGGCGCTTGCAGCGGTGCTGATCGTTGTCTTCGGCGTAGTCGGCGGTGTATTCACAGCGACGGAATCTGCAGCGATTGCAGTCGTTTACAGCCTTATCGTCAGCGTATTCATTTATAAAGGGCTGGACTGGAAAGGTGTCTGGCGTGTACTTGAGGACTGCATGAACACACTGTCCATCGTTCTGATCCTTATATCAACATCCAGTATCTTCGGTTATCTGTTGACCCGTCTGCATGTGCCCGATCTGGCGGCCAAAGCCATCATCAACCTGACGGACAATCCGATTGTACTGGCATTGCTTCTCAACCTGATTCTACTGGCACTTGGCATGATTATGGACATGGCGCCAATCATCCTGATTGCGACACCGATCCTGCTTCCGATTGCCACATCGATCGGCATTACACCAATCCAGTTCGGTATTATGGTTATCCTGAACTGCGGTATCGGCCTTCTGACACCACCAGTAGGAGCGGTCCTGTTCATCGGTTCCGCTGTCGGAAAGGTTCAGATGGAGCGCGTGGTAAAAGCAACGATGCCGTTCTATATCTGCATGATCATCACGCTTTTGCTTGTGACGTTTGTACCTCAAATCAGCCTGTGGGTGCCGTCACTTTTTGCATAAGGAGAGCTATGAAATATCAATTCAAATACAGGACGACCGCCTTTGACCTCTGGCGGCTGTCCATGTACAGCATCTATGGATCGATGCTTGCGTCAGTCAATATCATATTCACCATTGCGATGTTTCTTTTGGCTTTCAAGTTCTGGGGCAGTGTCAATCCAGGACTGAAGGTGCTGCTGGTTTTGGGCATGAGCCTATTTACAGTCATTCAGCCGCTGCTTCTCTACTACAAATCAAGGAAGCAGGTTGCCAATGTAAGGGAAGTGTCTATCGGTTTCGGACTCGACGGCGTCCATGTTGAAACGGGCGGCCAGGTATCAGATATGAAATGGAAAGCGATCAAAGGGATTGCAAGAAAGCCGGGTATGGTTGTGCTTTATTCGACCGGCGGTCAGGGATATATCTTGACAGACAAGGTAATGGCGGACAAGAAAGTAAAGTTCTTTGACTATGTAAGTGCCATGATTTCCTAAAATCGTGGCACTTTTTTTAAAAATCATCTTGACTAATCGGCAAAAAGGCAGTATGATAGTAACAACAGATGTCAGACAACAGACAACAATATAATTTTTGGAGGCGTACAATGAACAAGTACAAGGTATTGCAGGACGTCATCGACAGCGGTGTCGTGGCGGTAATCAGAGCTGAATCGAAGGAACAGGGCATCAAGATCATCGAAGCAGTGAAGAAGGGCGGCATCAAGGCGCTTGAAATCACACTGACTGTTCCTGGTGCAGTGGACATCATCAAAGAACTGGTAGAAACATATAAAGATGAAGATGTGATCATCGGTGCCGGTACGGTGCTTGATCCGGAATCGGCAAGAGCCTGCATCCTCGCTGGTGCAAAGTACGTTGTAAGCCCATGCTTCGATCTTGAGACAATGAAGCTGTGCAACAGATACGCAGTGCCTATGATGCCTGGCATCATGACCCCTAAAGAAGCTGTGGCTGCACTCGAAGCCGGAGCGGATATCCTTAAGGTATTCCCTGGCAACCTCTTCGGACCATCGGTCATCGGTGCTTTCAGAGGGCCGATTCCTCAAGGCAACTACATGCCTACAGGCGGTGTTTCCCTGGACAACGTTGATGAGTGGATCAAACAAGGCGCCATCGCAGTGGGTGTCGGCGGCGACCTGACAAAGGGTGCAAAGACAGGCGATTACGCAGCGGTGGAAGCACAAGCGAAAGCCTATGTAGATGCAGTGAAAGCAGCACGTGTCAAGTACGGCAAGTAAAATCAAGAAGGAGAAGGCTATAATGAAAAAGAGAATCGTAACACTCGGTGAAATCATGTTGAGATTGTCACCTCCGGATAAAACAAGATTTGTACAGGCAACAAGCTTCGACGTCATCTACGGCGGAGGCGAGGCCAATGTTGCTGTTTCCCTTGCCAACTACGGTATGCAGGCTGATTTCGTATCGAAGCTGCCTGACAACCCGATCGGACAGGCTGCCGTCAACTCTCTGAGACAGTACGGTGTAGGCACTGACCATATCGTCCGCGGCGGCGAAAGAATCGGTATATACTACCTAGAACACGGCGCATCCATGAGGGCATCCCAGGTCGTTCCCTCACCGACAGGGCGAATTCTTCCATAGCAGAAGCGACGGCTGCAGATTTCGATTTCGATGCCATTTTCGAAGGCGCTGACTGGTTCCATTTCTCCGGAATCACGCCTGCCCTTGGCAAAGAAGCTGCCATCCTTACTGAAGAAGCGCTCAAGGCGGCGAAAAGACACGATGTTACAGTGTCTGTCGACCTGAACTACCGCAAGAAGCTGTGGACGCCGGAAGAGGCGAAAGCATGCATGACTAACCTGATGCAGTACGTTGATGTGTGCATCGGCAATGAAGAAGACGCAGAAAAAGTGCTTGGTTTCAAACCGGGCGAAACAGACGTGACAAAAGGCGAGCTTGAACTGGATGGCTACAAGAGCATCTTCAAGCAAATGCAGGAAGCTTTCGATTTCAAATATGTTGTAACAACCCTTCGCGAAAGCCACTCCGCTTCTGACAACGGCTGGTCCGCTTTGATCTACGACGGTAATGAATTCTACCAGTCCAAGCATTATGACATAAGAATCATCGACCGCGTGGGCGGCGGCGATTCGTTCTCCGGTGGCCTGATCTACGGCCTGCTGAGTTCGGACGACTTCAAACACGCCCTGGAATTCGCAGTTGGTGCATCCGCGCTGAAACATACGATTTTCGGCGACTACAACCATGCAACGGTTGCTGAAGTGGAGAACCTGATCCAAGGTGACGCTTCAGGCAGAGTGCAGCGCTAACATACTAAGCTAACATACTACTCCTAAGTTATGTAGTTTCATAAATACCCTACTTGCCCCGGCCGGAGAATCAAGTTTCTTGATTCTCCGGTCTGCATTTGCAGGCCAAATGCCGCCGTATTTGTGATATAATCAGATTCAAATACAAGTGAGTTCAAGTTGCAGCAAGGAGCATTGAAAATGCAAGACAATATTCTTCAGACGGCAGAGCGGGCGCTGGTCATCCTGGAATTGCTGGGAGAAGCGCCCATGACAGCCACAGAAATCGGAAAGAAATTGAATCTGAACAAGACGACGGTCCATCGGCTTATGATGACGCTGCTGTCCCGCGGTTTCGTGGAACGTAAGGAAGACACAGGCGTTTACCAGATTGGACTTAAACTGATTGAATTAAGCAGCATCCGTCTGAATAAAATCGAACTGAAAACGGAAGCGGACCCCTATCTTAGGCAGCTGGCCAATCGGACAAACCAGTCGGTGCAGCTGGCCATTTTCGACAATGATGAAGCGGTCTATATTGCGAAGGTCGACCGGTTCACATCGATTCATATGTATTCCCAGATCGGAAAACGCATCCCCATCTACTGTTCTGCCGTAGGCAAGTCCCTGGTTCTGGATATGGATGATGCTGATATCAAGGCGATGCTTGACAAACAGGTGTTCAAGGCATTCACAGAGAAGACACCAAAAACAAGTGGAGTGGTTTTGGAAGAAATCAGAGCAGCGCGGAGAACTGGCTATACCTATGACAATGAGGAACATGAGCTGGGAATTTTCTGCGTCGGGACACCGATCAGGGATTACAGAGGCCAGATTGCTGCGGCGATATCGCTGGCAGGCTTTGACAGTTCGGTCATTGGCAATCCGGATCATCCACTGGCATTGGAACTTAGAAATGCAGCTGTAGAAATATCAAAGAGAATGGGATACGTTAGAAAGTGAATGATAAGACGGCTTGGTCGCAGATGTTGCGATTGAGCCGTTTTCAATTTTTGGTAAACTTTACTTCATTGACATTTCTCCGATTAGTTGCTATAATACTACTATAAATGAAACGCGGTTACAAATAGTGAAACTAATGCGACACAGTCGCTTTGCTTTATCAAGGAGGAAGATATGATAGTAAGGGAACCATCCAATTCAAGAGACGCAAAACATTATACAACCGACAGGCTCAGGGAGGAATTCCTCATCCAGGCACTTTTTCAACCTGACAAAATCCAGAGGGTGTACAGCCATATAGATCGAATCATCACAATGGGATTCTGCCCGGCAGATAAAGCGCTGGAGCTGGGAGAAGGACTCGATACGCAGAAATCACTGGGCACAGACTTTTTCCTTGAGCGCCGAGAGCTTGGAACAATCAATGTGGGCGGTCCTGGCACAATCGAGGTAGACGGCGAATCATATGTCATGAAGCATAAAGACGGGCTCTATGTTGGGATGGGGGCGAAGCAAATCGTTTTCAAGAGCGATGATGCTGCGAATCCTTCCAAGTTCTATACGCTGAGTGCACCTGCGCATATGCATTATCCGAACGTGCATGTGGATGTGGAGAAGGCGAAGAAAGTGCCGCTGGGAGATGGGAAGACAGCCAACAAGAGGGTCATCTACCAGTTCCTTCATCCTGAAGTCATGGACACGTGCCAACTCAGCATGGGACTCACGACAATGGACAGCGGCAATGTCTGGAACACGATGCCATGCCATACCCATGAGCGCCGTATGGAAGTCTATTTCTATTTCGAGCTGCCTGAAGACGGCGTTGTTTTCCATATGATGGGAGAACCGACGGAAACAAGACATATCATCATGAGAAACGAAGAAGCGGTCATCTCACCGAGCTGGTCGATCCATTCAGGGTGCGGCACGACGAACTACAGCTTCATCTGGGGCATGGTGGGTGAAAACAAGACATTCAACGACATGGACCACATAGATATGATGGCAATTAGATAAAAGTGGAAGGCGGAAAGAATATGTTAATGGAACGATTTGGATTGAAAGGCCGTGTGGCAATTGTCACCGGCAGCAGCAGGGGACTGGGTCAGGCTATCTGCATCGCGCTGGCAGAGGCGGGCGCTGAGGTGTTTGGCGTATCCCACGGCCCTTCCGATCAGACAAAAAAACTGGTAGAGGAAGCAGGCGGCAGGTTCGAGTATATCGGGGCGGACCTGGGGGATGCTTCGGTGCTTAAAGTTGTTGTGGACAAGGCTGTCGAAGTATATGGCAAGGTCGATATTCTCGTCAACAATGCGGGCACAATCAGAAGAGAGGATGCCCTCGAATTCAGCGAAAAGGACTGGGACGACGTCATGAACCTCAACCTGAAAAGCGTGTTCTTCCTGAGTCAGGCGGTTGCCAAGCGGTTCGTTGCACAAGGGTCGGGCGGCAAGATCGTCAACATCGCTTCGATGCTTTCCTATCAGGGCGGCATCCGGGTGCCTTCCTATACATCCAGCAAGTCGGGTGTCATGGGCTTGACGAAGGCGCTTGCCACCGAATGGGCGAAGTACGGCATCAACGTGAACGGCATCGCGCCCGGGTATATGGCTACCGACAACACGAAGCAGCTTCGGGAAGATGAAGCGCGCTACAACGAAATCCTGGGCAGGATTCCTGCAGGGCGCTGGGGCGAGCCTTCAGACCTTGCGGGGCCGGTGGTTTTCCTTGCATCAGAAAACGCCGACTACATCAACGGATTCACCCTTGCTGTAGACGGCGGTTGGCTGGCCAGATAATTGAATTGAAGTACTGAATCAATGAAGATTCCGATAATCACGAGGGGAGATACCCTCGTGATTTTTAAATGCCCGGGTAAATGCGATGGGGATGGGGTAGCCGACTTTCTCGCCGATTTCCCTGACGGTCAGCTCGGTGCTCTCAAGCAGTTCCTTGGCCTTGTTCATCCTGAAGGCTGTCAGATAGTCCTTGAAATTGACTTCCAGCTCTTCCTTGAACAGACGGGACAGATACGAGTCGGTGACATGCAGCCTTGATGCAAGTTCCTGGAGGGACAGGTCGCCGGCGTAATCTGCCTCGATGATTCTTATGATCCGCTTCATGTAAGGATGTGAGGCTTCCGCTGCTGCGCTGCTGTCGTCAAGGCACATGGAGACGACTTCCTTGAGCCAGACCTGCACCTGTGTGATGTCGTCGAAGGTCCTGTCGAAGTAGGTGATGCTGTCGTTCAGCCTTGCAATCAGTTCGTAGTCCTGCTGCTGGGCATACAGGTGTCGGATGGTCGATCCGATCAGCTCCTTGAAGATATAAATAGCCCTCGAGTCGGAGGCGTGGTGTTTCCTGAGGCTTGCGACAAGCTCGTCGATTGTATCCGAAGCCTGGCGGCAGTCGTGTTTTGCCAGGTATTCCTGAAAATACTGGAGGTATTTGTAGTCGATCAGGTCGACGGTCTCGGAGGCCTGCCTGTCGTCTGCATGGGTCAGCAGGCCCATGCCATTGACAAACCGGTACTGGGACAGCTGTCGAAGCTTCTTGTAGGCTGGGGAGAGGTCGGCTGGCTTGGCGCATGGTGCGCTGACAAAGGCGGCGACGGATGCGCCGTACTTAGCTTGGAGTGCCGAATTGAATTTCTGGAAGGCGTCGTCGAGGAGGCTGCGGATCTGGTCTGCGCTCAAGGCATCCGGTGCTGTCATCACGAGGGTGCGGGTGTAAGGCAGCAGATTGAGAACAGTGACGGTTTCCAGCGGTGTGCCGTCGGTCAGTGATTCAAAGACGGTCTGGAGCTGTTTTTTCCACGCCGTTACAGTTTCCGGCGGCAGCTGGTCGATGGTCCTTTTCAGTATGTTGTCCAGATGGGCGTGCAGAATCAAGTAGCTGCTGTTTTCTGGCAAGCCAAGAAGGCCTTCCAGATGGGAATCGACCCAGTCCGGCGGCAGCGTTTCGTTCAGCAGGCCCGTCAGGTACAGCTCGTTTTGTTGGCTGTTCATATGCATCCCTCCTTGAACATTAGTCCCTTTTTATGAACTCGGCAAAGTGTTCCTGGAAATACTTGGATTTGACGTCTGAACGTATGTGACTGTAAATCAGAGAATCTATTTCCCTGCTGTCGCCGCTGGATATGATCTCCAGAAGGTGCTCGTGTTCCTTCACCAGGGCGGCCATCTTCTCTGTCTTGAGCATGTGGAGCTCCCTGTACCTGACATAGTGTACATTGAACTGCTGTATCAGGTTCCAGAGGAATTCGCGGCCTGCCAGTATGTAGACCTGTTTGTGGAAATCGTCATCGTACTGGATGAACTCCCGGCTTTCGCAATGCTCGGTGACGCAGGCTGCCTGTCTGGCCAGGATGGACCGCAGTTCGTGAATGCCCTTGAGGGATACGTTACCGCAAAGGTCCTTGAATATCTCCTTCTCCAGGGTGCTGCGCAGGTATACAAGTTGTTCGACAGAATCCAGGTCGATGAATGAGACCAGGTTGCCCCGCTGGGGATAGATATTGATATAACCTTCCAGTGAGAGCTGCTTCAGAATGTCGCGGATCGGTGTCCGAGAGAGCCCAAAACGCTCGGAAAGGGTGTTTTCACTGATGATTGTGCCCGGCTTCAGCTGCAGGGACAGGATTTCCTCTTTAAGCTGATTGAGGATTTTCTCTTTTTTTGAAGGCATGGAACCTCCTCCTTGTGTTTGTTTTCTTCTGTTTTTAGTATACATGAAATAGAAAGATTGTAAATAGAAAATTGGAAATATGTGCGATAAGCATTGACAAATGGGGATGTGTGTATTATTATCATATTAAAGTAACTTGTATACAAGATGTAAATCAGGAGGTATTGCAATGAAAATGACATGGCGGTGGTACGGAGAAGGCAACGACTCCATCACCCTTGACCACATCCGTCAGATTCCTGGCGTAGAAGGCATCGTCTGGTCCCTTCACCACAAGGTGGCAGGCGAGGAATGGGAACAGGAAGAAATCGATAAGACTGTTAAGTTGATTCGCGACAAAGGCTTCAATGCCGATGTTGTCGAGAGTGTCAACATCCATGACGACATCAAGATCGGATTGCCGAGCAGAGACAAGTACATCGAGATCTACATCGATACAATCAAGAAGTTGGCTAAAGCTGGCGTTAAGGTTATCTGCTACAATTTCATGCCGGTGTTCGACTGGACAAGAACTGACCTTTACAGAGAACTGCCGGACGGTTCAAACGCACTGTTTTATGAAAAGAATGCAATCGTAGACGACTACAAGGCGATGGCTGAAAAGATTCTCAAAGGTGCAGGCAAGTTCACGATGCCAGGATGGGAACCGGAACGTATGGCCAAGCTGGACGATCTTTTCAAAGCTTATGGCGATATCAGCGAGGAGAAGCTGCAGGAAAACCTGAAGTATTTCCTCGAGAAAATCATTCCGGTCTGTGAACAGTACGATGTCAAAATGGCCATCCACCCGGATGATCCACCATGGCCTATCTTCGGATTGCCGCGCATCATCAGGAGCAGGGACCACATCAAGAAGTTCCTTGATCTCGTGGACAGCCCTTACAATGGCCTGACTCTTTGCACAGGTTCCCTGGGGCCTAACCTGCTGAATGATATTCCTGCAATCATCAGGGAATTCCATGACAGAATCCACTTCGCTCATATCAGGAACGTCAAAGTATTCGAAAACGGCGACTTCAGCGAAGTTTCACACAGAGGAAAAGACGGCAACGTAGATGTCTACGAAGTGCTTAAGGCTTATCACGACAACGGTTTCGAAGGCTATATCCGTCCCGACCATGGACGTCATCTCTGGGGCGAGGAAAAGGAATGCAGACCTGGTTACGGCCTGTACGACAGGGCTTTCGGTGTCATGTACATGCTGGGCATCTGGGACAGCCTGGACAAGCAGAAGGAGGCGCAAGCTAAATGATTTTAAGCAGAGAAGGACTTAAGCAGACAGAGGCCTGGGAAAAAGCCGGCGTAGCACTGCCTGGGTTCGATATCGAGAAGGTTGCCGCTGAGACGAAACAGTCTCCGGAATGGATTCACTTCGGTGCCGGCAACATTTTCAGAGGATTCGTCGCCCATGCACACCAGAACATACTGGATGCAGGTCTTGCGAAAACGGGCATCATTGCTGTAGATTCCTTTGATTT
>CAXXGE010000046.1:0-1269 GCA_963677915.2 Vallitaleaceae bacterium
ACTGGTCCTTTTGGCTGGATATAAAAATCCTGGCGCTGACCGTTGTAAAGGTACTGAAACGAGAAGGTATTTCCCAACCGGGTCAGGCCACTTCAGAACCATTCAAGGGCAACCGACCCACCTAATCGTGCACTCAATATAATACTAAATTAAGGTGTAAATTCAGGCAAGGCATAACCTGCCTCCAATTCCACCAGCATTTCATCAAACAGCCGCTGACGGCCTTCAGAAATCAATCCCGCGTCGGTATCCGCCAAGCCCACCGACATCGGTGAAACATGCCCACCGGTACCCGCCAGTAGTTCAGGCCACATGACGATCAGAGCAGGCGCAGGGTCCAGAATAACCGTTGCGGCCCAATTATCCCGGGATATATCCGGCCCTTTTCCTGATACTATTTTTAACCCCAGATCAGAGAAGTATCCTGTCAACTCAGGTGATGCCAGCGTCTCACTGATATAAACGACTTCGACCCCCAAACCGATAAAACTGTCCGCTGTGGATTGGTAAGCCCCAGCAGCGCTTCCGGCCGGCAGCGTATCCCACTGGGGAAAACTGTTATAGGGCGGGTATTTAGGGTTGCATAACCCACAAAAGAATCGAGCGCCGATCACATAAGCATTGACCTCATCGGTCGTCGTGGGAAGATCGGAAGCGATCAATCCGGCTACCTTGTAATCAGTTGAGACCAGAGCCGCCAGGTAACCCGCCATGAAAGCCCTGCGCTGCTCATCAAGGACGTCATCCCCGATCACAGACAGGTTCGCGCCGGGAACCGACCCCGGCCGATCAACCTCAACAAACTGGACGGCTGGATTTCCGCCTGCAAAACCGGAAAGGTCCTGACCCACCCCAACCACTATCCGGACACCGGTATGGATCAACTCAGGGACCAGACTGTCATAAACCTGAACCTGGAGACCCGAATCAGCCGCCAGCGCTTCCAGGGTAGATTGAACCTGATCAGAAACCGAGGGATCAGCAACGGGAGATATCGCCAGAATCACAGCAGGAGCAGCAGTCGTCGGTGTCGGCGCATCCGTAGCTGCCGGATTTTCCGTCTGAGTTTCGATGGCAGCTGGATCCTGTGTCGGCGTCACACTCGCCCCATCAGGGCGACAGGCGGAAAGCCCAACGAAGAGGAGCAAAACGATATATATTGAAAGATATCTATTAAGTAGAGATTTTCTCATTCTCTCAATTTTACCTCAGTAGCGATAAAACGATTAATCTTTCTTTCTTTCGAACCCACCTTTATGCTGGTCGCAC
>CAXXGE010000047.1:0-89895 GCA_963677915.2 Vallitaleaceae bacterium
ACAAACAGCTGCTTCTGAACTGGGAAGAAACGAAGACGGACATCAAAAAAGACATTTACATCGCCTACAGGGACATGCTGTACAAAATGAAAAGCCTTGAGCTAGCGGAGCTGGAGCTTGAATCGGCTGCCGAGCAGTACAGGCAGATGGAAGTCAACCATTCCCTCGGATTTATCACCGATGATACGCTGGACGCTGCAGGAATGGGCTTGATACAGGCGGAAAACGCTGTGGTTGAAGCAAGAAGGGACTACTACGACGTCATCGACAAGATTGAGCAAGCGGCAGGTGTCGGACCCGGATATACGAATGGAGGCTTTGGACTATGAGAGAAATCAAAAAATATTTAAGCAAGAAAAGCATAGCCGTTCTGGTCGTTGTATTTGGCGCTGTCATGCTGCCTGCGATTGGATCAGAGGACGACCACAGCATTATGGACCTTGCGTATGTCAGGGAACTGGTTCTGGAAGGCAATCTGGATATCAAGGAAGCGGAGCAGGAAATTTCCCAGGCAAGAACGGTCAGGATAGAAGCTGATGAAAAAGAGCGTGACCGGGGCGCTACAAAACTGGAAACCTACAAGAACCGCGACTATTATCCGGAAAAGGCGGATATCGAATACGATTACGCTGTCTGGTCAAGGGATGAAGTGGCGCAGGCGGTGCTGGTGACAGCGGAAGAGAACTATATGGCCCATCGCCTGAAAGAAGAGGAAATTCTGCTTCAGATCAGCAACATCGATATCCTGAAGACAGAACTCCAGCAGATCGAAAGAAAAATTGAACTGGGCAGGGCGGTTGAATACGACAGGACCAAGCAGGCTCTGGCGGTCAGCCAGGCGGAGCATGCGCTGACACTGCTCTACAACGAAAGGGAGACGCTCGGCTGGGAACTTAAAAAGCTGATGAACGTGTCCCTGGACAGCAATATCACCTTCGAAGACGTCCCAATCCCCGAAGTATCCTATGATGCGGCAAAGCTTGAAGAAGCGATTGCCGATGCACTGGAAACAAACGGTGAGATTGTCAAAGCCGAGGCTGACTACGACCTGGCGCTGGTGCTCGTGGAGCTTACCGACGATGCTGGCTATGACAGCAGGGATTCCGAATACATGACAGCGATGGATGGTGTGGATGCGGCAGAGATCAATACCATGTCTGCAAAACTCACTGTGGAATATGACATCAGAAGCGGCTACAACGCACTGCTTAATGCCATGGATGCAGTTCAAATAAGCGTCCTCGCATCAGAGCAGGCCAAAATGTCATGGGATGCCACCCAAAGGAGATATGAGCTTGGGCTGGCTACCGAGCTGAATGCCAGAAAAGCCAAGCAGGCTTATGACGAATCACTGCATTCTGTAAGTCAGGCCAAGGTGGATGCATACATTGAAAATGCGACGTTTTTGAACCTTTTCGAGTAAAATCTGTGGAAAAACCCATAGTTATACACAGAAAAACGTACTTATCAACAGATAAATGTGGATAAGAGCATACGTTCTACTTCGTACACAGCACGTCTTTATGATACAATATACTCATACGAAGACACAAAAATACGACTTGAAGGAGTTGGTTCAATGATCAAGAATTACGTTATCGACACGAATGTGATGATACACGATCCGAAATTCATGTACAACTTCACTGACAACAATGTTATCATACCGATACTGTGTTTGGAGGAGCTCGACAATCTGAAACGCCGTGACGGGTTGGTTGGATTCAACGCCCGCCATGTTGCAAAAGAGTTCGGCCTGCTTCTAAAAGACGGTGACTTCCAGAAAGGCATCAAGCTGCCGAACGGAGGCACCCTGCGGGTAGAACTCAACCATACGGAAACGGACTGTCTGCCGGATGGCGTCGATATCAAAAAGAATGACACGAGAATTATCGCCGTTGTGAAGAATCTTCAAGATAAGTTTCCGGATATCAAAACAATCCTTGTCACAAAAGATGTGTACATGTTCATTAAAGCCAAATCTCTCAACGTCAAAGTCGAAGACTATCAGAACGACAAGATCGAAAGCGGGGATGTCTACAAGGGCTACGTGGAAGTGGAGTGGCCATCCCAATACATCGACGCAGTATACAGCGGCAACGGACCGACGATTCCCGAATTTTACAAGGAAGAACTGTACCCCAACGAATTCGTACATATCAAGAGCAATGACCGCCAGGGACATGAGGTCATTGCCAGGTACAATGGAAAAGGCCTCGTTCCCTTGAAATATGCCAACGAAGAGGCCTGGGGACTGACGCCTTTGAACAGGGAACAGAAGATGGCCTTCGAACTACTGATGAATCCTGAAATCCATTTCGCCAGTATAATCGGCGGAGCGGGCTCAGGCAAGACGATTTTGGCAACTGCCACTGCCCTTCAGAATGTCATCGAAACGAACAGATACCGAAAAATCGTATTTGTAAGGCCGGTTGTTGCAGCGGGCAATGACATAGGCTATCTGCCTGGATCGGAAATAGAGAAGCTGAAGCCTTGGATGGGAAGTTTCTATGATGCCATTGAAAACCTGAGCGATATCAAGGATTCAGCGAATCCAAACTACCAGTCCCATGGACATTTCAGTTCGAAGCCGACCTTTACAGTCGATGATTTTATTGAACAGTACAGGCAAAGGGGCATCATTGAAACCCGGACCTTCACTTATATGAGAGGCCGTACCTTTACCAATTCACTGGTTATCGTAGATGAAGCACAGGAGATGACGCCTCACTTGGCGAAGCTGATGCTGACACGTGCCGGAGAGTCTTCCAAGTTCATATTCCTTGGCGACCCCAGCGACAACCAGATCGACAACCATTACGTAGATTCCCGTTCGAACGGACTGATCTACACGGTTGAGAAAATGAAAGGCCACACGCTCACAGGTCATGTCGCCTTGAAACGTGTAGAGCGTTCGCCACTAGCGAAGATTGCGGAACAAGCCATGTAGCTGGATTTTGAACAGGAGGACAATGAATGGATGTTATAGGCATAATAGGGGCAATGGACGAAGAAGTACTGTTTCTAAAAGAGAAGATGGTGCAGAAGGAAGTCAGGAGCATCGCTTCCTTCGAGTTCTTTGTCGGCACACTTCACAATAAATCGATTGTACTTGTAAAGGCAGGCATCGGAAAAGTGAATGCTGCAATCTGCACACAAATATTGATAGACGTATTCAATGCAGGTGCCATCATCAACACGGGTATCGCAGGTGCGGTCGACGAGAAACTTGAGATAGGCGATGTGGTCATATCAAAAGACCTCCGCCCCCATGATTTTGACGCAGTTGCTTTCGGCTATGAGCTGGGCGAAATCCCCAGAATGGATACAAGCATTTTCCCGGCCGACGAGCATATGATCCATATAGCCATCAAGGGCAGCGACGCTCTGACGGCGGCGACCAACGTTTTTGTTGAAAGAATTGTAAGCGGTGACCAGTTCATTGCATCGAATGAGAAGAAGAGCTTTCTGAAGGAGCAATTCGGCGCATTCTGCACGGAGATGGAGGGTGCGGCAGTCGCACAGGTCTGCTATCTCAACCAAGTGCCCTTTGTTGTCATCCGTTCCATTTCAGACAAGGCGGATGAAGCGGCGGAGACGAACTTCGAGGAATTCAAAGAGGTGGCATCCGCAAACTCCTGCAGGATGATCGAAAGGATGCTGGAAGTATTCTGATGCGGATAATCAAGAAGATATGGAAGCTTCTGAAACGAATGCCCAAACTGGTAAAGTTCGGGAAAGCGGTCAAGAAATTCCTGAAAGCGGTCGGCAAGGCAGCCGAAACAGGACTTGCAGGCTATGACTTCTATAAAAAAATAGATGACAAGAGGAAGAAGAGATGACGTGAGTGAAGTCGTCTCTTTTTTTGTTTCCGCAACTTTACAAGGGAACAAATGTTCGGTATAATTAAAGTAGATGAAATGGAAGGGGGCCTGGCTATGCTGGCCAACGAAATCATGAACAAGCTGACAACCCTCGCCGATGCGGCGAAGTACGATGTATCCTGCGCATCGAGCGGCGTGGACAGAAAAGGCGGCAAGGGTTTGGGCAATGCTGCCGCATGCGGCATCTGCCACACATGGTCCTCCGACGGACGGTGTGTGTCGTTGCTCAAGCTCCTTCTTTCGAACGACTGCGTCTTCGACTGTGCCTACTGCATCAACAGGTCCAGCAACGACATCCGCAGGGAAAGCTTTACAGCTGAAGAGATTGCAACACTTACGATGGAATTCTACCGCAGAAACTATATAGAAGGGCTCTTCCTGAGTTCCGCCATTGAGAAGAATCCCGACCATACGATGGAGAAGATCCTCAAGGTACTGATGCTGCTTAGAAAAAAAGAAAAGTTCTTCGGATACATCCATGTCAAGGCGATCCCCGGAGCCGATCCGATCCTGATCAAGCAGGCGGGCATGTTCGCCGACAGGATGAGCATCAACATCGAACTGCCGTCCACTCCAAGCCTTAAGCTTCTGGCCCCCCAGAAGAAACCGGAGAAGCTGTTCCTGCCGATGAAGCAGATAGCGGACGGGATTATGGATGCCAGGGACGGCAACAGGCATGCGGTGAACAAAGTCAGCTTCGTGCCTGCCGGCCAGTCCACGCAGATGGTAATCGGCGCGTCGCCCGACAGCGACCGGACCATTCTGCAGATGTCCCAGCAGCTGTATAACCGGTTCAACATGAAGAGGGTCTATTACTCCGCCTATATGGCCGTCAACGACAGCAAGCTGCTGCCGGCCATCAATACGGCGCCGCCAATGCTCAGGGAGCACAGGCTGTACCAGGCCGACTGGCTTCTCAGGTTCTACCATTTCGATGCCGGGGAAATCCTGGAAGGACCGGATCAGAACCTGGACCTGACCTACGATCCGAAGATCAGCTGGGCGTTCCGCCATATGGACAGGTTCCCTATGGAAATCAACAAGGCCAGCTATGAGGAGCTGCTCAGGGTACCAGGGATCGGCATGGTATCGGCGAGGCGAATCGTGAAACAAAGACACCTGCTTGCAGTCAGTTTCGATGATTTGAAGAAGATGGGCGTTGTCGTGAAGAGAGCACGTTATTTCGTCACATGCCAGGGCAGATTCGCCGGCGACGCTGCGATGAGCGAGGATGCAATCAAGCATGCACTGAACCCCGTACCGCCCTATGAACAGATGAGCCTTTTCAATTAACGCATTTTAGGAGGAAGACCAATGGTTTATTTATACGACGGAAGCCTCGACGGCTTCTTCACCTGCATATACAAGCATTACTACGACGCGCCGTGCAGCGGCATTCAGGCCCTGGGCAACAACCAGCTGGCCTGTTTCGAATCCTATGAATATGTCGAGATGGACAGCGTCCTTGCTGACAAGGTGCATGATGCCATCAAGGACAAGTTCACCGAAAGCATGTATCAGTCGATGTACCACGCCTTCCTGTCGAGGGAGCCTGAGAAGGATATGCATTTGTTGTACTATATCGAGCTGGGATTCAAGATAGG
This sequence comes from Vallitaleaceae bacterium, assembly GCA_963677915.2. GTDB lineage: Bacteria > Bacillota > Clostridia > Lachnospirales > Vallitaleaceae. The sequence goes on from CAXXGE010000047.1 coordinate 5,489, forward strand.
AAGGAAACTGGAAAGGCTGCACACCCATGAAGACGTCTATCAGGTGATGAAGATGTCCAGCAGGGTAGGATCGGAGCAGCACCGTTTCCTGGGACTTTTGAGGTTCTCGGATATGGGAAGCTTCCTCTATGCGGTTTTCGAGCCGGAGAACAATCTGCTGCCGCTGCTGGGGGACCATTTCGCCGACCGGCTCTCCACGGAGAACTGGGTCATCCATGACCTGGGAAGGCGAACAGCATGTGTCGGCAGCAAAGGACAGTGGCTCTTGACAGACCTTGAGGAAAGACTCGACTCGAAGGGTACAGGCAGCAGCGAGGAAGCATTCAGAAGTCTGTGGAAAGCGTATTTCAATACAATAGGCATCGAGGGAAGGGAGAACAGAAAGCTCCAGCAGCAGTTCGTCCCGCTCAAATACAGGCAGCATCTGCTGGAGTTTAAATAGGAAAAAAGCACAAAAAAACAGCACCGCTTCAAAGTATCGGTGCTTAAAGGATGAGGGGGAGAGTATTTAATATGTAAGAGGTAACTAATCTTACCCAAATATCATAAAACAAATTTATGTATTAGGTATGTAAATAATATGAATAAATTGTGAACATTTACAAGTGTGAGCGTTCCCAATGCCTTGAATACTTGTTCAAAATGTTGTATACTTCTTACAAGTTTATGGCATGATTGGAGAATAGTGATGAGCCACGCGGCATTTATGAAAGAGGCAATTGAAGAAGCGAAAAAGGCCTGGAAACTGGAGGAAGTACCGATCGGCGCCGTCATTGTCCATGACGGGGGAATCATAGCCGCGGATTCAACCAGCGCAACACGAAAAAGAACACCCTTGCCCATGCGGAGCTTATTGCCATCAATGAAGCCTCGGCGTGATCGGCGACTGGAGGCTTGAAGGCTGCACCATGTATGTGACCCTGGAGCCGTGTCCCATGTGTGCCGGTGCCATCGTCCAGTCCAGGCTGGACAAAGTCTATATCGGTACGATGAATCCGAAAGCAGGGAGCGCAGGGTCTGTTGTCAACCTTCTGGATGAGCCGGGATTCAACCACCAGGTGGGCATCGAGAGGGGTGTGCTTCAAGAGGAATGCAGTCGGTTGCTGACGGATTTCTTCAAAGAACTCAGGGACAGGAAGAAACAGGAGAAGACATCGGAGCAAGGTACACAAGAGCCAGTTGACAACTGAGGCTGTAGACCTTATAATGTACAAGCATGTGCATGTGAAATACATGTGCAGACTATATTGTATAAAGTTTCCGTGCAGCCGGGGAGTCAGCGGTGCCCTGTACCTGCAATCCGCTATAGCAGGGGTGATGCCAATCGGAGGCTTTCATATTGCAGAGCTGCCCTTGATAAGTGGCAATGACGAACGGGTCTTGCGCAACAGGAGCCTGTGAACCGTGTCAGGTCTTGACGGAAGCAGCACTAAGCAGAACTTTTTGTGTGCCGCAAGGGTGCCTGTTTTGAGTTAACTGTCAAGGTAACGTCTGTGAGTGGAAGTCGAAGTGCGGCGCACGGATTTAATATTGAATTTTTTGAGGGCCGACGGCAGTATTGCCAGAAGGCCCTTTCCTAATGCATTAACCTTCTAGATATGATAAAATAGTAGGAACGAAAGGGGATAGACATGGCGTTTACAGCTCTCTATCGCAAGTGGCGTCCAAGGGACTTCGGCGATGTCCACGGACAGGACCATATTGTTAAAACGCTTACAAACCAGATATCGGCCGGGCGCATCGCACATGCCTATCTTTTCTGCGGCACAAGAGGTACCGGCAAGACGTCGACAGCCAAGATCTTTGCCCAGGCGGTCAACTGTGAGACACCCCATGACGGCAATCCCTGCCATGCATGTGAAGTTTGTCTTCACGTCGAGGGCGGCACAAGCATGAATGTCATCGAGATCGACGCCGCATCCAACAACGGTGTCGACAACATCAGGGAAATCCGGGATGAAGTGCGCTATACACCGACAGAAGGCAGGTACAAGGTCTATATCATCGACGAGGTGCATATGCTGTCGACCGGCGCCTTCAACGCCCTGCTAAAGACGCTTGAAGAACCGCCGGCACATGTCATCTTCGTGCTGGCGACGACAGAACCCCACAAGATACCGGCGACAGTCATGTCGAGATGCCAGCGCTACGACTTCAAGAGAATCACGGCAGGCACAATAGCAGACAGCCTGATGGGCTATATGGAAGCAGACGGTATCGAAGTGGAAGAAAAAGCCATCAAGTATATCGCAAGGGTAGCGGACGGTTCGATGAGGGACGCTCTGAGCATACTTGACCAGTGCATCGCCTTCTACCTGGGCGAGAAGATCACACTGGACAAGGTGCTGGATGTCTTGGGTGCTGTCGATGACGATGTCTTCATTGAACTGACAAAAGCCCTGCATCTCAGGAAAGCTGAAGCCTGCATGGATATCGTGGAGAAAGTGACGATGCAGGGAAGGGAACTGGTGCAGTTCGTTTCCGACATGGTCATGCATCTCAGGAACATCCTTGTAGCAAAAAGCATCCCAGACCCGACAGCCATCCTGGATGTGACAGAAGAGCATCTGGCCGATTTGAAGGTTCAAAGCGGCAAGCTCCAGGAAGAGGAGCTTTTCTACCTGATCAAGCAGCTGTCGGAGACCGAGAACAAGATGAAATTTGCCGCAAGCAAAAGGATCCTTCTTGAGGGTCGCGCTCCTGAAACTGTGTCAAAGGTCGATGGATGCCACAGCAGAAGGACTTAAAGAAAGGATACGGCTGCTCGAGCACCGTATCGATGAAGCGCCGGTCTATGTTGCTTCAGAGGCTGAAAGCGGCGGCGGTATGCAGGAGACGGAAAACGGAGAGAAGAAACCTTCCAGACCAGCGGCGAAGAAGAAAAAAGTGGAAGTCAACATCGATGCCATACCGGAGGACATTCAGAAGGTCATCAAGGAATGGGACGGCGTCGTAGAAGGCATGGAGACCATCAACAAAGCTTTCCTCAAGAAGTCGGTCCCTATCAACATGGGAGACAGCATTCTCTACGTCGTATGCGACAATGAACTGGCCAAGAAACACCTCGCTCAGGAAGCCAATCTCGAAAAACTTCTGGCAATTCTTGAAAAGACCCAGGGTAAGGCTTTCAATGTCAAGATCATCGACCAGAGCGAATACAAACGGTTAAGCGGCGACAGCTCTATCGGTTCCGAGGGCATTGACGATGCAAGGCAGCTATTTGAACATATCCAGTCAAAAATCAATTTTGATATAGAATTAAGATAACAGGAGGAAGAAACAATGGCAAAAAAAGGCGGATTTCCAGGCAGCGGCGGTATGCCGGGGAACATGAACAACCTTATGAAACAAGCTCAGAAAATGCAAAAACAAATGGCGGACCTGCAGGAAGAACTCGACAAGCAGATGTATGAAGCCACCGTTGGCGGCGGTGTCCTGACTGTCATTGTCAACGGGAAAAAAGAAGTGGTTTCGGTGAAAATCAAGCCGGAAGCTGTTGACCCTGACGATGTTGAAATGCTAGAAGACCTTGTCGTGGCAGCTGTCAACGAAGCGCAGCGAAAGGCTGAAGAAGCTGTTAGCAAACAAATGTCAAAATTTACCGGCGGCATGGGCATGCCTGGAGGACTCTTCTAATAGATAAGGATTGAAGCAAATGGACTATTATGGACAACACATGTCTAAGTTGGTTGAAGAACTGGGGAGACTGCCGGGTATTGGCGCAAAGACGGCACAGCGGCTGGCATTCCATATCGTCAACCAGCCCGAAAACACAGTATCGAACCTTGCCCAGGCAATCGTCAATGCCAAGGCGAACATTAAATACTGTGAAAAGTGTTACACAATGACGGATGATACACTCTGCCCTATCTGCAAGAGTCCCAAGAGAAATGAAAGTGTCGTCATGGTTGTGGAAAACGCCGCGTGACCTGGCAGCGTACGAAAGGACCAGGCAATACAGAGGCCTGTACCATGTGCTGCATGGCGCCATAATCGCCTTTGCTTAACATCGGCCCGGCTGACCTTCGGATGAAGGAACTTATGCAAAGGATCGGGAGCGAACCCATCGAAGAAGTGATTCTGGCGACCAGTTCAACGGTCGAAGGGGAAGCTACGGCGGTTTACCTGAGCAAGCTGATTAAGCCTTCGGGCATCAAGGTGACCCGGATTGCCAACGGCGTGCCGGTCGGAGGCGACCTCGAGTACGTCGACGAAGTGACGCTGTCGAGGGCGCTGGACGGCAGGACGACGATGTAGGATTTTGTAATTATTTATAGGAAAAAACTAGTAAAGCACGATTAAGTAAATTTGGATTTACTTAATCGTGCTTTAGTTCTGTTACGGTATAGTGTGATTACGCCTCTAAAACTGCAGGTTCGATAATTCCTGCGATTTGAGCCATCTCCTCGATGGATGACTTGGAAACTTTCTTCCCCTTATAGTCGATCAATTCACTCATCTCTCCGGTGAAAATATCGAAAGGTTCGTACTTTCTCAAATAGATGAAGTTCTTGTCCATGTAGATTTCGACGGGATCGTGAATGTCCATATCGAAACCCCTTCTGAGTTCTGACGGGATGGTAAGACGTCCTAAAGTGTCCAGTTTTCTAACAAAGCCTGTTTGCATTAATAATTACCTCCATTATCAATTATTTATAAAATATTCTCACCCTGCTAATAAAAGCAATAAAATATTAACATGTCAGGGACTGATTGTCAACACTAGATGTAAAAAGGTTGACGATATTTTCGCCTCTTTACACCCTCATTTCCATATGATATAATTTTCGTAATTAAAAGTCAATGATTGGAAAGAGTACCATATGGGAAATTGTTCAGCGAGCCGTCGGTGGTGTGAGGTACGGTACAATGGAAATATGGGAATGGTTCCAGGAGACGCAGGGTGAAAGAGCAGTAGCCCCACGCCGGGAGCTCCCGTTACAGAGCTAGGATATCGAAACTGTCTGTATCCAAACCGATGCTAATGCGTTGAGTACGATAACTTGGGTGGCATAGCGAATCAAGGACCGATTCGTCCCAATGCGGGATGGATGCGGTTTTTTTTAATTTTTTTTAGGAGAGAACATTATGGAAATGAAAACACTCAAAACCTATGAGCGCATACTGCCGGGCGATATCGACACGCCAATCACACTCTATTCGAAATACGTACAGAACGCCATGGGCTTCCTGCTCGAGAGCAAGGAGCAGCCAAAGGGACGCTATTCCTTCATGGGTACCAATCCCGAGCTGGTGGTGAAGTCCCAGGACGGCGTGATCAGCATCGAGGACAGAAGCGGAGAGACAGAAAAGACAACGGGCATCGGGCTTGTCAAGGTCAAGGAGCTGATGGGGGGCTATTCGGTCGAGAACACCACATCCCTTCCTTTTGCAGGCGGCGCTGTCGGCACAGTTGGCTATGATATGATAAAGGAATACGAAGCGATTCCAAAGGAGAACGAAGACAGGATCGGTACGCCGGACATGCACCTCATGTTCGTGACCGAATATATCGCCTACGACCACCATTTCTCCCAGATACACATCGTTGTCCTGGACGAAAAGACGAATGAAGGCCATCACCGTGCGGTAGAAAGGCTGGACAGTATCCAGGAAAAGCTCAGACAGCCTGCATCGCTGGATGAAAAGCATTCCACATCGGAGCTGGATTTCAAGAGCAACATCAGCCAGGCAGATTTCGAAGCAGCGGTAGAAAAAGCGAAACAATACATATACGACGGTGATATCTTCCAGGTGGTGCTTTCGCAGAGATGGAGCGCACACTGCGAGGAAGAGCCGTTCATGATCTATAGAAAACTGAGACGGGTCAATCCGTCGCCATACCTGTTCTATTTCAATTTCCAGGACTATTATATAGTAGGAAGTTCTCCGGAAATGCTCGTTGAAATGCGCAGCAACAAGATCAAGAACTGTCCGATTGCCGGCACAAGGAAAAGGGGCAGGACGACGGAAGAGGACGAGATGCTGGCGGCAGACCTTCTTGCAGACGACAAGGAGCGTGCGGAACACAACATGCTCGTCGACCTCGGCAGGAACGACATGGGCAAGGTGTCCAAGATCGGCAGCGTCGAAGTGACACAGTACATGCAGGTGGAAAAATACTCACACGTCATGCACATCGTCTCCCTTGTGGAAGGCGAGAAATCTGAAAAAGACGATATGTTCGACGTCCTGATGAGCTTCCTCCCGGCAGGCACCCTGTCAGGCGCACCGAAGATCAGGGCCATGGAAATCATAGAGGAACTGGAAACAGTGAAAAGAGGCATTTACGGAGGCGCCATCGGCTACTTCGGCTTCAACAGGAACATGGACATGTGCATCGCCATCAGGACGATGGTCATCAAGGACCAGACCGTCCATATCCAGGCGGGTGCAGGCATCGTGGCAGATTCTGTGCCATCCATGGAATTTGCGGAAACCGAAAACAAGGCAAGAGCGCTGATGACGGCTATCAGAAGTTAGGAGGCTGTGATGATTTTATTGATCGACAATTACGACTCATTTACATACAACCTGTACCAGTTCATCGGCGAGTTCGAAGCGGACATCAAGGTGGTCAGAAACGACAAGATCACATCCGAGGAAATCCTCGAGATGAAGCCGGACAGAATTGTCATTTCACCGGGGCCCAAAACACCCAGCGAGGCTGGCAACTGTATCGATATCATCCAGAAGGTTTCGGGTAAAATACCCATCCTGGGCGTCTGTCTTGGGCACCAGAGCATCGGACAGGCGTTCGGCGGCAACGTCATCCATGCCAAGACGCTTTTTCATGGCAAAAGCTCGGTCATCGAACTGAAAGAAGATCCTTTGTTCGAGGATGTGGGCGAATCGATTCAGGTCGCAAGATACCATTCCCTGGTTGTCGAATATGAATCCTTGCCGGACTGCTTCGAAGTGTTGGCAAAAACCGACGACAATGAGATAATGGCAATGAAACACAAGACATATCCGGTTTACGGACTTCAGTTCCATCCGGAATCCATACTGACAATCAACGGCAAGAAAATCATAGAGAATTTCGTGAAGGGAGCTTGAAGATGCATTTACAACTACTGGAAAAAGTCGTAAACGGACAGGACCTGACTGAAGCGGAAATGACGGTCATGATGCAGCTGATTATGACAGGGGACATGTCCGACATCCATACAGCGGCGTTTCTCACTGCACTCAGAATGAAGGGGGAAGCGATTCCTGAAATCGTGGCCGGCGCGAAGGTCATGCGGGAGCATTCCGAGAAGGTCAATCTGATCAGTGATGCGACACTCGATACATGCGGCACCGGCGGCGACAAGGCTGGCACATACAATATATCCACTGCTGTAGCCATCGTTTCAGCAGCGGCAGGCATGACGGTGGTCAAGCACGGCAACCGCTCCGTTTCCAGCAAATGCGGATGTGCCGACGTGCTCGAGACGCTGGGTGTCAAGATAGACCTTCAGCCCGAGCAGGTGCAGGACGTCATCAACAAGACGAACATCGGTTTCCTTTACGCGCCGACCTTCCATCCTGCGATGCGCTTCGTCATGCCGGTCAGAAGAACCCTTGGCTTCAGGACCATTTTCAACATGCTTGGCCCGCTGTCCAATCCGGCAGGCGCGACCCACCAGATCCTGGGTGTCTACGACGGGGAGCATACGGAGATGTTCGCTGAAGTGCTTAAAGGCCTCGGACTTGAACGGGCAATGGTCGTCCACGGTCTCGACGGACTGGATGAAATCTCAATCACCGCACCGACGGAAGTTTCCGAGCTGAAGGACGGTAAAATAACAAACTACACAATCACGCCGGAGCAGTTCGGTTTGAAACGGGCGGCTCTGGAAGATATAAAAGGCGGCGACAGCGTAGTGAATGCAGAAATCATGCGAAACGTACTCGGCGGCGAACCGGGACCAAAACGCGACATCCTGCTTCTGAACGCAGGTGCGGCGCTGTATGTGGCAGGCAAGGCAGACACCATCGAGGAAGGGATCAAGCTTGCAGCTGATACAATCGACAGCAACAAAGCGATGGAGCTGTTGGGTGTTTTCATTTTAAACAGCCAGAGCTACAAGTAACACAGGGGAGAGTGGTAAATATGCCAAAAAAGATTTATCTGACGGACATCGTCGAAAAGAAGAAGGAGCGTCTCAAGAAGAAGCCCTTCATGATTGAGGAACTGATCAAGCAGATCGACCAGACAAGCGACAAGACAACTTTCTATCAGGCCATTGCAGCCGATGGGCTTTCCATTGTCGGAGAGATCAAGAAGGCGTCTCCGTCAAAAGGCCTCATCAAGGAAGACTTCGATCCGGTTGCGCTCGGCAGGGAATATGACGGCTGCGTCGATGCGGTTTCGGTCCTGACGGAGGAAGACTATTTCCTTGGCAAAGACGAATACCTGAAGGCGGTCAGCGCCAGTATCAGCCTGCCGACCCTTTGCAAGGATTTCATTGTCGAACCGAACCAGATCTACAATGCGAAAGCACTGGGGGCCAGTGCGGTCCTGCTTATAGTAGCTATTTTAACTGACAAGCAGCTTAGGGACTACATCACCATCACCCATCACCTGGGTCTGGATGCGCTGGTGGAGACCCACTCCAAGAAGGAAATATTCAGGGCGCTGGAAGCCGGTGCGGATATTATCGGCATCAACAACCGGGACCTTAAGTCTTTTGAGACCAATATAAAGACGACGCTGAAACTGCGCAAGCATATACCAAAAGGCGTCCTTGTCATCAGCGAAAGCGGGATCGATACGGTTGACGACATCAAGAAGCTGAAGGAAGCCAACATCGACGCGGTACTGGTCGGCGAGAGCTTCATGAGAAGCGGCGACATTGCCGGAAAGGCGAAGGAATTCAAGAATGCATATGCCTGACATAAAGATATGCGGCATAAAGAGGGAAGATGAAGTCGCTGCATTGAACGATTTTCCGGTCAGCTATGCAGGCTTTATCTTTGCTGAAAGCAGGCGCAAAGTAACAATCGAAAGAGCGAAAGAACTGCGGGCCATGCTTCGTGAGGATATCAAGGCCATCGGCGTTTTCGTCGATGCGGATATGGCTTTCGTCAAAAAGGCGATTGCCGAAGTGCCCCTTGACGGTGTGCAGCTTCACGGGCAGGAAAGCCCCGAATATTGCAGCGCCTTCGATGTGGAGGTCTGGAAATGCTTCGGCGTTTCAGGTGCCATCGACATGGAGATGCTGGAACGCTATCAATCCTGTGACGGTATCCTTCTGGACACCAGCCATAAAGGACAAAGCGGCGGCACCAGCATGGCATTCGACTGGAATGCGGCTGAAGGCCTTTCAAAAAAATACAGAATAATACTGGCTGGAGGACTTAATCCTGACAATGTTTCGGAAGCAATCAGGCAGGTTGAGCCAGCAGCAGTGGATTTGAATTCGGGATTGGAAACAGAAGGCTTTAAAAGCCGTGATAAAGTAGCCGCCTTGTTTCAGCGGCTTAAGGAGGATTTTTCAATGAACAAGAATTTTGGGGATTTCGGTGGGCAGTACGTGCCCGAGGCCTTGATGTACCCGCTCAAGGAAATCGAAGAGGCTTACAAGAAGGCCATGGCAAGTCCGTCTTTCCATGAGGAACTGAACTATTACCTGAAGGACTACGTCGGACGTGAAACGCCCCTTTACTATGCCGAGCAGCTGACTAAGAAGCTGGGTGGTGCGAAGATATATCTGAAAAGAGAAGACCTGAACCATACAGGCGCCCACAAGATCAACAACGTTCTGGGCCAAATCCTTCTGGCGAAACGCATGGGCAAGAAGAAAGTCATCGCCGAAACAGGTGCAGGCCAGCACGGTGTTGCCACAGCGACAGGTGCAGCCCTTTTCGGAATGGAATGCACCGTCTACATGGGCAAGGAAGACGTAGAGCGTCAGGCGCTGAATGTGTTTAGGATGGAGCTTCTGGGAGCGAAAGTTGTGCCGGTCACTTCCGGACTGGGGACGCTGAAGGATGCAACGAATGAAGCCATCAGGGAATGGGTCCGTCTATGTGAGGACACCTTCTATATCATCGGCTCGGTTGTTGGTCCGCATCCTTATCCGACGATGGTCAGGGATTTCCAGAGGGTCATCGGCGATGAAGCACGTAAGCAGATACTCGAGAAGGAAGGCAGACTGCCCGACAAGGTCATCGCCTGTGTCGGCGGCGGCAGCAATGCCATCGGTATCTTCCATCCTTTCGTCGAAGACAAGGATGTGGAGCTGATTGGTGTCGAGGCCGGCGGCCTGGGCATCAGCACTGGCAAGCATGCGGTCGTCCTGAACAAAGAGGCCGGGGGAACCACAGGGATGCTCCATGGCATGAAGTCGAAACTGCTGACCGATGAAGACGGCAATATCATCCCTGCCCACTCCATTTCGGCGGGCCTTGACTACCCGGGCATCGGACCTGAACATGCCTATCTTCAGGCAGAAGAACGTGCCAGCTATGAAGTGGTGACAGACCAGGAGGCACTGGACGGATTCGAACTTCTGTCCAAGGTGGAAGGCATCATCCCTGCCCTTGAAAGTGCCCATGCCATCGCCTATGCGGCCAAGATAGCTCCGAATCTGCCGAAGGACCATATCATCATCATCAGCCTTTCCGGTCGTGGTGATAAGGACACACATACGGTCATGGAGTACTTCAGACAAGGCAAGAAAAATATCGAGTCGCTGAACAAATAGGGAGAGAAATCGAATGAACAGAATAGATGCGAAATTCGAAAGTTTGAAAAAAGAAAACAAAAAGGCGTTTATCGCCTTTGTCACCGGCGGCGACCCTTCAGTGGAAAAGACGGAGGAGATTGTCCTGGCGATGGAAGAGGCGGGCGCCGATATCATCGAAATAGGCATCCCCTATTCGGATCCTCTTGCCGACGGCCCAGTCATTCAGGCTGCGAGCCAACGGGCGCTGTTGAACGGCGTCAAGGTCAAGGACATCATGGAGATGGTCGGAAGGCTGAGGGAAAAGACCCAGATCCCCCTGCTTTTCCTTGTTTACTACAATACAATCTATGTCTACGGAAAAGAACGTTTTGCAAAACAGTGCAAGGATATGGGCATCGACGGCCTGATCATTCCGGACCTTCCCCTTGAAGAAAGACATGATTTCAAGCCTATGCTGGACAGCATGGGTATTGCCAACATCCCATTGGTTGCACCTACCTCCAAGGAAAGGGTCAAGGCGATCACAGAAGGATGCAACGGTTTCGTCTACTGCGTTTCCTCTCTCGGGGTTACAGGTAGAGGTTCCGACTTCCACGGCAACATGGAGAACTACATGAACGAAGTACGCTCCCAGACCGACCTGCCGCTTGCCATCGGCTTCGGTATCACAACGAAGCAGGATCTGGAGAGGCTGTCGCCTTATGCGGACGGCTTGATTGTCGGATCGGCCATCGTCAGGAAAGTGGAAGAGTCGAACGGCGATGCGGAAGTCGTGAAGGCTTTCGTCAAGGAGCTGCTTGATTAGCTGGATAAAACAGCGTTGGCATCTGTATGCAGCGGGTATTGTCCTGATGCTTGTTGCCACATGGCTTGACATGGTGCTGCCGATCATCACAGGCAGGATTATTGACGAGGTCATCACCGGCGGCAATCAGGAAATATTCCCCATGCTGCTGATATCGATGCTGGCCATCACCGCAGGAAGGGCAGTCCTTGGCTACGGCAAGGAGATGTCCTTCAACGTGGCGGCTGCGGATATCGTCAAAAGGCTCCGGAAGGCGCTTTTTGACCATATCCAGAGCCTTTCCCAGAGTTTTTTCGAGAAGAAGAGTGTGGGCGAGCTGATGGCGCGTGTCAAAGACGATGTGGATTATATATGGCAGGGAATTTCATTCGGCATCATGCTGGTTATTGAAATGTCCCTGTATTTTGTTGTGTCCTTTGTTTTCATGCTGTCAATCAGCTGGAAGCTGACTGTCGTCGCTGCTGTCGCCATTCCTCTGGTTGGCTGGCTGGCCTACAGGCTTGAGAGCGAAGTGGATGAAGTATACGGCCGGATCAGCGAGCAGAATGCATCGCTGAATACGACAGCCCAGGAGAATATCGCAGGCATCCGCCTGGTGAAGGCCTTCGCCAGGGAGAAGCACGAACTGCTGAAATTCTTTAAAAAGAACAAGGGCTACTATGAGCTGAATATGGAATATGCAAGAGCCATTGCCCGAAGGTTCCCCGATGTCCAGATGATCACCCGCGTCCTGCCGGTTTTTGTCGTCATTGCAGGGGGCTGGCTTGTCGTTGAAGACGGCATGACTATCGGTACGCTGGCCAAGTTCCTCGGCTACACCATGCTGGCCATGTGGCCGATGCGCATCATCGGCTGGATTATCAGCCTGATGGCGGAAGCCAAAGGCGCGGTGAAAAAGATAGACAAGATTTTCTCTGAAGAACCGGACATCAAGGACAGTGCGGTGGCGGAAGCCCTTCCGATGGATGAAGTAAGAGGCGCAGTCGAGTTCAGGAACGTATCACTGGAGCTTGGAAGTGTGGAAATACTTAACGATATAAGCTTCAGGATCGAAGCGGGCGGAAGCCTCGGCATCATGGGTACAACCGGATCGGGCAAGACGTCCATCGTCAACCTGCTTGAACGGTTCCACGATCCGAAGGAAGGCGCGGTTCTGCTGGACGGCCATGACATAAGGCGTGTCAAAATCCGCGATCTGAGAAATGCCATCGCTGTAGTCATGCAGGATGTCTTCCTGTTTTCGGACAGCATCCACAACAATATCCATTTCGGAAGCGAGAAGGAACTGAGCGAAGACATGATCGCCCTGTCGGCAAAACGAGCACAGGTCCACCAGTTCGTGGAAACGATGGAGGACAAGTATGAGACGGTCATCGGTGAACGGGGCATCGGCCTGTCCGGCGGCCAGAAGCAGCGTATCAGTATTGCGCGTGCTTTGTCGAAAGGGGCGAAGGTCCTTGTCTTTGACGATGCCACCTCTTCCCTGGACACGGAAACGGAATTCGCAGTTCAGAGTGAAATCAAGAAGCTGGCAGGGATTTCCCAGATCATCATCGGCCACAGGATTTCCTCCGTCAGACATGCAGACGAGATCCTGATCCTTGAAGGGGGCACCGTTGTCGAGAGAGGCAGCCATGAAGAGCTTCTGGCGCTGAAGGGCCGCTACTATGAAACCTATTGCGAGCAGTACGAAAGTTGCGGTGTTGACTAATGGCTTATCAAGGTTTGCGTGAAGATGAAAAAATGGAAGCATCACTCAAGTGGCCGGTCATCCGCAGGCTGCTGGGAAGATTTGTTTCCTATAAAAAAGAAGTAGCGGTGGTACTCTTGCTGATGGGCATTGTCATCGCCATCAATTCCATCAATCCGATTATTTTGAAGATTGCCATAGACGATTACGCAGCAAAGGGAAAGACGGCAGGCCTGCTTCCTTTGGCGGGCCTGACACTGGCCATCAACCTGTTCTCCAGGTGGGCGACCAAGTGGCGCATCCTTAAGATGTCCGAGGTGGCAAACGACATCCTGATGCACATAAGGCAGGAACTTTACAGGCATCTCCAGTCGCTGTCCTTCACCTTTTTCGACAACAGGCCCGTGGGCAAGATACTGGCTCGGGTCGTCGGCGACGTGAATTCCCTCAAGGACATGCTGATCAACAGCGTGACCTCGTTGATACCGGACCTGGTCCAGGTGGCCGTCGTGCTTGTCATCATGCTGGTTCTGAATGCGAAGCTGGCGATTGCGGCGGTCGTGTTCCTTCCGATGCTGGTAGCCACGATGTATTTCGTTCAGATCAAGGCCCATCGAAGGTGGCAGGTGTACAGGAAAAAGAACGCGACGATGAATGCCTATGTCCATGAGGATTTTTCCGGTATCAAGGTGGTGCAGAGCTATTCGGCGGAAGGGCAGACGAGCGGGGAGTTTGAGAAGATTCTTACCGAACACAGAAAATCCTTTATCAGCGCTGCCAGACTGAACGCTTTTTTCTGGCCTTTGACGGAGCTTTCCTGGGGTATCGGCAATGCGGCGGTCTTCATGCTCGGCGTGCGACTGAATCTCCAGGGGGAACTTGAAATCGGGACGCTGCTGGCGTTTACGTCCTACATCGGCATGTTCTGGCAGCCAATCATGAACCTGAGCAACTTCTACAACCAGCTGGTTACGAATCTGGCCGGTGCTGAAAGGATTTTTGATATACTGGATACAGAGCCGGATATCAAGGACAGCGAAGAGGCGATCGAACTGGATGATGTCGAAGGGGAGGTCGTTTTCGAGAACGTGACCTTCAGCTATGACAACGAGAACATCGTATTGAAAGACTTAAGCTTTACCGTCGAGAAGGGAAGCACGGTGGCACTGGTGGGACCGACTGGCGCAGGGAAGACGACGATTGTCAATCTCCTGAGCAGGTTCTACGAGACCCGGGATGGGAAAATACTGCTCGATGGGCAGGATGTGCGTTCCGTGACAATGGAAAGCCTTAGAAAACGGATGGGTATCATGACCCAGGACACCTTCCTGTTCACCGGGACGGTTAGGGAGAATATCCGATACGGCAGGCTTGATGCCACAGATCAGGAAATCGAGGCGGCGGCCAAAGCGGTGAGTGCCCATGATTTCATCATGAGCCTTCCCGAGGGCTATGAAACCGACCTGAACGAGCGGGGCACCCGTCTTTCGGTGGGACAGCGACAGCTGATCGCTTTCGCTAGGACGATCCTTTCGGAGCCGAGAATTCTGATCCTCGATGAAGCCACTTCGAGCATCGATACCCATACGGAGCGAGCGGTCCAGAAAGGCATTGAAACGCTTCTTAAAGGCAGGACTTCCTTCGTCATTGCCCACCGCCTGTCGACGATCAAGCGGGCGGACAGGATTTTTGTTGTGGATGGCCAGGGCATCGTCGAATCGGGCAGCCATGATGAACTGCTGGAAATGGAAGGGCTGTACCACAAACTGTACCTGCGCACAGCGCAGATGCTGGGATAAGACAAGTCAAATCAGGAGGGAAGACTATGGAAAACAAAGCTAAGTATCTTGCTGTCGCTGGCATTATTGCTGCGATCTACGTGGTTCTCGTTCAAGTGTTCGCATTCATGGGGTTCGGACCGATCCAGTTCCGTGTGGCGGAGGCGCTGACAATCATGCCTTACTTCACGCCGGCGGCGGTTCCTGGGCTCTTTATCGGATGCCTGATGGCAAACCTTCTGGGTGGCGCCATGATGGCGGACGTGGTATTCGGATCTCTTACAACGCTGGTCGCCGCGTTCTTGTCCTACAAGCTTCGGAAGAAGCGCTTTTTCGTAGGGCTGCCGCCCGTCGTGCTGAATGCAATCGTCATACCGTTTATCCTGAAGTACAGCTACGGCGTACCCGAAGGCATCCCGTTCATGATGCTGACCATCCTGGCCGGACAGGCCATCGCCGTCTACGGCCTCGGAGCACCGCTGCTGCTCGCGCTTGAGCCGCTGAAAGGCAGACTATTCAAATAGAGGTAGTGACAGGGTTCAGCGGCTCCAGCTCCGGTACGACAAACCGGCCGTCCTTGCGGATCAGCACGTCGTCGAAGTAGATTTCGCCGCCGCCGTAGCTGGGTGTCTGGATGCAGACGAGGTCCCAGTGGACAGCGGAGCGGTTGCTGTTGTCGCAGATGCTGTAGGCGTTGCCCGGCGTGAAGTGGAAGCTTCCCATGATCTTCTCGTCGAAGAGGGTATCCTTCATCGGATCCAGGATATAGGGATTGACCCCCAATGCGAACTCGCCGATGTAGCGGGCACCCTCGTCCGTATCGAACACCTCATTGATGCGCTTCGTATCGTTTGCAGACGCCTCCACGATCTTGCCGTCCTTGAAGGTCAGCTTGATGTGCTCGTAAGTGAAGCTGTTGTAAAGGGCAGGCGCCGTATAGCTCAGGGTGCCGTTCACCGATTCCCTGAGAGGCGCAGTGAAAACCTCGCCGTCGGGAATGTTCAGCTCGCCGGCGCATTTGATGGCAGGCATGCCCTTGATCGAGAAGGACAGATCGGTGCCGGGGCCTATGATCTTCACCCGGTCCGTCTTTTCCATCAGCGCCACCAGGGCATCCATGGCAAGGGACATCTTCCCGTAGTCCAGGTTGCACACATTGAAATAGAAATCCTCGAAAGCAGCGGTGCCCATACCGGCCAGCTGTGCCATTGAAGCATTCGGATACCTCAGGACAACCCATTTCGTATCCTTGACACGAATCTCCGAATGGACCGGCTTGGAAAACCAGGTCTGGTAGAGAGCCATCTTCTCGGTGGAAACCTCCGCCCACTCAGTGGCATTTTCGGAGCCGCGGATACCGATATAGCAGTCCATCTCCTTCATGCGCACCGATTCCCATTTGGCCTTCAGCTCCCACAGTTCCTTGGTGCCTTCCATCAGCTGTTCACGCATGACCCGCGTGTTGGATTCCTGCAGGAAAGGCAGTCCCCCTGCAGCATACACTTCACGCACCAGCTGGACAGCCAGGTCATCCGTATCATGACCAATGAATTCGATAAGTACCTTCTCACCAGGCTGAACCCGGCATGAGTAATTCACTAGATTTTTCGCCAACATTTCAATTCTCTGATCCATAAGTCTCCCTTCTTTACATATCCTTACATTTTTCCTATCTTGACACTGAGTATAACAAACCCTAAACTGAAGTTAAAGACAAACCTTTACTTACTCTGGAGGAACTATAAATGAAACATCTCGCTGCAAAAGCCGCCATTTTAATATTGCTCGCAATCATCGCCTTTTACAGTGCGGTGATCGGGCTCCTGCAGTTCTCCCTGTTCGACGACATGCACGAAAAAAAAGACCTGGAAGCCTACCTGAAAGAAACCTCAGATCACAGCTATGCCGATGGGAAGCTGCACCTGACGATACCCGCCGACGTGATTTCCACAGAATTCGAAAAAAACGCTGAAGGGCTGTGGACCTACCAGCCCGAGACGGGGCGTCTTGTTTCCAATGCAACGATGTACGGCTTTTATGTGCCTTTGTCCTTCGACCTGATTGTATCTGAAGTTGAACAGAAGGGCATCTACTTCAGTTACGACAACCTTGCGATGGGTTCCCATCATTGGCCATCCTTGGGCCTGTGGGGACGCCTTGCCAAGGCGAACATCGTCGACCCGCTGTTTCCATATATAGTCGACCTTACCAAGACAGATCCGTACGGGCTCCTCAATCCTGAAAAAATCGAGAAAAACGAAACAGGCCTGATAGCCACTTTTACAGTCGACAGGGAAAAAGTCATGAACCTGATTACCGAGATGAGGGGGCATGTTTCGGAAGACCTCGCCAACGGTTTCGCCGTTTCAGACAACATCAGCAAACAGAAAGCAGCCCAGTGGATGACGGACAGGAAAGCCTTGTCGGATGAGGACATCACACTGCTTCTGGAAGATGCCTTCGGCGCAAAAAACATTTCCAACTACATGCTGCTCCTGATTGATGCCGATACTGCTGCGAACCTTACGAGAGACCTGCCGCTCGTTTTCGGATATCTGGACACGGCGCTCCTTGACAGCAAGCGCTACGAACTCGTCGGGGAAGCAATCGAAAGCTATGCCGACCTCCTGAACGGCCTCTACAAGGGTTACCTGGAAGACGGCACTGTCATCGTCAGCTATGGCAGAGCCTACAGTCCGGACCTGGGCGGCACCCTTGGATTTGCTGAAGCAGCGGAAAAGGAGAACCTGGAAGTGCCAGCCGAGATCCTGGAGAAACTGTCGGTAGCCTTCGATCCTGCAGATGGGACGCCTGTGGCAGTTTATGATGTGGACGGCAGTAATGTCATCCTTTTCACAGACGAAGGCCGTACGGAGATGGAGAAGGAAAACTACGAGATCAGATATCCGAAAATCCAGCCGCCTGAGCCTACAAGGGAAATCGGCGCTGCTACATGGAACAGCTTCGAGAAGACGCTGAAGAACTATTTCCAGGTGGATGAAGTTTTCATCAGATACCTTTCGGAAGACGGTATGCAGGCCTTCGTTATCGCTTCTCCGGAGGACGACTACCAGAATTACTGGGTGATGACAATGGAACTTTCCGCAGACGGAAAATCCTGGATCATTACAGACGACAACGTGGAAAGCCTTGCAGCACTCGCCGAATCCCAGCCGCTCTTCAACATGGACCTTGCGACCAACGAATTTGAACATGTGCGGGTCTACCCGCTGCAGGAAGGGGACAAGGCGCTCATTATCGAGCAGCTGATCGAGAAGGGCTACCTGAACAAAGGCGACGGGGTGAGCATCGATTACTGTTCCTATGACGGCACCTATATTTCCTTTAGGCTGACCAGCGGCGTCGAGTACGTTTACAAGGTCGAGGAAATGTACCTGGCCATCCTGCTTCTTAAGGAAGCGGCCATCGAACGGTGGGCGGATGTGCCTGATATGCTGTTGCTTGATGAGCCGACGGAGTTCATGTAAAATATAAGTTAACCAATAGTACGATTGATATCAGATGGGAGTGGTATTGTGAAACGTAGAATAGGCATACTGACCAGCGGTGGAGACTGCCCGGGACTCAATGCAGCAATCAGAGGCGTGGCGAAAGCTTCCTACGGCATGTTCGACTGTGAAATCGTAGGTATACGCGATGGATTTCAGGGATTGATAGACAATGACTACAGACTGATGCTGCCCAGGGATTTTTCGGGTATCCTGACACGCGGCGGCACAATTCTCGGTACCCACAGAACACCTTTCAAAATGATGCGCGTCATTGAAGAGGACGGCGTGGATAAAGTCAAAAACATGGTTGAAAACTATGAGAAGCTGGAACTTGACTGCATTGTCACCCTCGGTGGCAATGGCACCCACAAAAATGCCAACCTCTTAAGGGAGGAAGGCCTTAACGTCGTCGCCCTGCCGAAGACGATCGACAACGACATATGGGGCACCGATGTGACTTTCGGTTTCCACAGCGCCGTCGATATCGCAACAGAGGTGGTAGACAGAATACATACAACGGCAGACTCCCACGACCGCGTCATGCTGATCGAACTGATGGGCAACAAAGCGGGATGGCTGACGCTCTATGCAGGCATTGCAGGCGGCGCCGATGTCATTCTGATTCCGGAAATTCCCTACTCGCCTGAAAAAGTGTTTGAAGCTCTCGAGATGCGGCAAAGGCAGGGCAAGGAGTTTTCCATCATTTGCGTGGCGGAAGGTGCCATGAGCGTGGAAGAGTCCAAAATGAAGAAAAAAGAGTTCAAAGCCAACAGGGCGGACATGGCCCATCCTTCCGTTTCCTACAGGCTTGCTGAAAGAATCACCAGGGAACTTGGCCTGGAAACACGGGTCACCATCCCTGGTCATCAGCAGCGCGGCGGATCCCCATCACCCTATGACCGGGTTCTGGCTACGATGATGGGCGCATTTGCAGCCAAGCTGATTGCAGACAAGGATTACGGCAAGACCGTCTCATTCAAAAACAACGAAGTGGTGGCGACACCCCTCGAAGAAGTGGCAGGAAGGCTGAAGAATGTATCACCTGACGACGAACTCATCAGAATATCCAAATTGGTTGGGCTTTCATTTGGCAACTAGATTCCTGACAGTGGCGGCCATACTGGCCGCCTTGCTTGTCATGCCTCAAAGCAGCCTGGGCCAGACGGTCATTGAAAGCGATACGGCAAGCCGGCTGGAGGCCATAGAAGCTGACGAGCAGGCTGTCGCGGCTGAACTCTTTACTCTTGAGCAGGAGATTGAAGAAGTGTTACGGCAGGAGACCGAAGCGTCCGTTCAGATTGCCGGTATCGAATCCGACAAGAAGGCAATCAGCAAGCGTATCGGCACCGAGAAGGAAAACCTCTCAAAACACAGGCAGGCCCTTGCAGCCCTGCTGGTGACGTACCAGAAGACAGGGCCCGGCACTTTCCTTGAAATCCTCCTGAATGCGGAAAGCCTGACAGACTTCATCCGCAGGGTGAACCTTCTGAGGGACATGACCAGAAAGACCGGCGAAGCGATGGATGCCATCGATGCGGTAACGGTCAGGCTGGCCAGAGAGGAAGAAGCCCTGGAAGAAAAGCAGGCAGAGCTGATTGAAAGACAGAAGCAGCTTGAAGCGGCGATCCGGGAAAAGCAGGCCCTGGTCCTTGAACAGGAAGCCTACCTTGAATCCCTGCAGGAAGCACGAAGCAGCTATGAAGCGCTTCTTAGTGATATCAGAGGGGCTTGGGAAGGGCTGAAACCGGTGTTTGCACAGGCCAGTACAGGTTTTACGCAGCTGGCGGAGTCAGGCGGCCTGCCGCCGGATGCAGTGAGGACAACTTACACCATAAAGGGCATCAGAGCCCGCATTTCCGACGATGCATTCAACAAGGCAATCGCAGACAACAGCCTGCTCCCCGACATGGTCTTTGACTTCAGCAATAACGTCATCGTACTGACAATAGACAAGAGGCATCTGGTACTGAAAGGCAGCTTCGATGTGATCGACAGGAGAATTCTATCCTTTACAGCGAGCGAAGGCAGTTTCTATGGCCTGCCGCTTTCTATGGCCTCGATTGATGACCTTTTCAAAGAAGGAAAACTGGAAATGGACCTTGCACCGCTTCTTGAAGGAAACGACGTGCTCGGGGCTGAATCCGTTGACGGGGACCTCGTGCTCGCCATCGGCCTGCGGGTGTTCTAAATCCAGGAAGGATAAGCCTATGATTAAAGCCAAACAACTGACACTCACTTACAAAAACGGCACGGTCGCCCTGCATCCTACCGATTTCGAAATCGGCAAGGGCGAGCTCGTCTATATTGTCGGGCCAAGCGGTTCGGGAAAGACGAGCCTGCTCAAGATGATGATCGGCAGCGAGTTTCCAACCGGCGGCAGTCTGGAGATTTTTGGCGAGACCGTCAGCAAGAGCCGACAGAGGAAAATACAGAAAATGCGAAGGGACATCGGTCCGGTTTTCCAGGAATTCCGCCTCATCGACGGCAAGAGCGCCCTCGACAACGTAATTCTGGGCATGCGGTTCCAGGACCTGTCCTATGGGAAAATGAAGGACCGGGCCATCGAAGCGCTGGAACGTGTCGGTCTCGACCACAAACTGGACAGCGATGTGCAATACCTTTCCTGGGGCGAATGCCAGCGTGTGGCGATTGCAAGAGCCGTCTCCCGCCGCCCCGCCCTGATCCTCGCCGACGAGCCTACAGGCAACCTGGACGAGGACAATGCCCTCAATATCCTTGAACTCCTGTCGGGATTCAGGAATGAAGAGACGACGGTCCTCATGGCCACCCATGCCACCCATCTGCTTGAGGACAATAGGGACGCCCTGACCATCCGCATGGAAAAAGGCAACCTGCTCATGGAGAGGGGGTGGGTCAAGCCGTGAAAATACTCAACAACGGAAAATATTTCATCAAAGAGGCCATCGACATATTCCGGCTGAACCTGCTGTCGAACATCTTCTCCCTGCTCAGCACCAGCCTGATCTTTTTCGTGCTCGCCCTTGTCATCTCGGGCTGGAGCTTCAGCAGCCAGCTCGTCGACGCACTCCAGGACGAAGCCCAAATCGGCATCTACGGCGATACCGGTGCCACGGGGTCTGCCACGGGGTCAGACCTTTTGGCACTGGAGGAGAAGGTCGCGGAGATTGACGGTGTCCGGTCGGTGACGGTGGTGACGAAGGAGGCGGCCTACGAGAGGATGGAGGAAATTCTGGGGACAGATGCC
Organism: Vallitaleaceae bacterium; assembly: GCA_963677915.2. GTDB lineage: Bacteria > Bacillota > Clostridia > Lachnospirales > Vallitaleaceae. The sequence continues at coordinate 27,176 of CAXXGE010000047.1, forward strand.
AAAGTCCTGTCCTATTTTGTGGATAACCCTTTCGAAGCATTCATGGAGGCGGAACTGGACTTGACGAAGCTCGAGGCAATCTTGGGAAGCCTCGAAGGGATTGACGGCATCGGCTATATCAGGGACAACAGGGACGTCCTGGAGAAGCTGGACCAGCTGGCGAAGGGGCTCAGAATCATCAGCTATGTCGTGCTCTCGGCTGTCGGCATCGCAACCCTTGTCATCCTGTCCCATGCCATAAGGCAGAGCATCTATCATTACAGGAAGCAGATTGTCACCCTTGAGCTGCTCGGGGCGCCGACCACATTCATCGCGATTCCGTTCTTTTTGGAAGGTCTGATCATGACGCTGCTTGGCGGAGCCATCGCCATAGGCCTGTCATCCTGGGTCATCGGCCAGATCTATATGAGAGCCGGGGGACCGCTGCCATTCGTACCGCTTCCTGCTTTGGAAAACGTCATTGGACTGGCGGCTTTCTGGATCATGACAGCGGCAGTGGTGCTCGGGCTTGGCGGCAGTGCATTTGGATTTGGATCGTCGAGGAAACAATGATAATAACAAAAGAGGCTATCGCACCGTCTTGTCATGGTGTAATAGCCTCTTTTTTATATGTTATTATGGCTTGGGCAGCACATTTAAGCACACTTTAGAAGAACAGATCTCTTTCGCCGGCTTCAATCTTCTTCAGTCGGTCGATGGTGTTCTCTTTCATTTTCTCCGAAGGTATCTTGTCGATGTTCTCGGCGATGGCCTTTTCACCTAAAGCCTTCAGCTCCGGATCGGCATAATCCTCGAGATACTCCTTAAGGGTCATCAGGGCATTCGGCTGGCAGAGGTTGTGGATCTGACCCGCCTTGGCCACCTGCATGAAACGGTCGCCTGTACGGCCGGCGCGGTAGCAGGCCGTGCAGAAACTCGGCACGTAGCCTTTCTCGAGCAGGGACTTGACCACCTCGCTCTGGGGACGTTCGTCGGCAAGCTCGAACTGGCTGGCCATCTTGTCCTCTTCACCGTAGCCGCCCACGTCCGTCTTGGATCCGGCACTCACCTGGGAAACACCGATTTCGATGACTTCCTCGCGGAACTTCGTTTCCTCCCTGGTGGAAAGGATGATGCCGGTGTAAGGCACGGCGAGGCGGATGACTGCCACGAGGCGTTTGAAGGATTCATCATCCACCGCGTGTGGATACTCACTCACTTCCACATCCTTGGCTTTCTTGATCCTCGGCACGCTCATCGTGTGGGGACCGACACCGTAGACCTCCTCGAGATGCTCCTTGTGGACCATCATGCCCATCACTTCGAACTTGTAGTCGTAGAGGCCGAACAGTGCCCCGACACCCACATCGTCGATACCGCCTTCCATAGCCCTGTCCATGGCAGTCAGGTGGTAGGTGAAGTTCGCTTTCGGGCCGTTTGGATGGTATTTCTCATACGTCGGTTTGTGGTAGGTCTCCTGGAAAAGGATGTAGGTGCCGATGTCGGCAGCCTTGAGCTTCCTGTAGTTTTCGACAGTCGTTGCGGCGATATTGACATTGATTCTGCGGATGCTGCCGTTGTCGCATTTCGTCTTGTAAATGACGTCCATGGCATGGAGGATATAGTCGATGTCGCAGTTCTTCGGGTCCTCGCCGGCTTCAAGGGCGATCCTTTTGTGTCCCATGGCCTCGATGGCGCGGGCTTCTGCCTGGATTTCAGCATCCGTCAGCTTGCGGCGAGTGAACGCGTTGCCGCATTTGTAGCCGCAGTAGGTGCAGCCGTTGACGCAGTAGTTGGAAACGTACAAAGGCGCGAACATGACGAGGCGGTCGCCGTAGATCTTGTTTTTTATATGGTTGGCCGCCCGGAACATTTCCTGCTCAAGATCCTTGTCGTCAAACTGGAGCAGCACAGCCACTTCTTCAAGGGAAAGTCCGACGCAGGTTTTCGCTTTTTCTATTACGGCAGCAACGTCTTCTTTCGTTGCGGTTTTTCCCTGTTCGAGCAGGTCTTCGATGCGTTGGTTGTCTATAAAGTTATTCATTGCAGCCTCCTAAGCCTTCTTGCTTTCATACGTTTGTTTGGACAGGGCGCTTTTCACACTGACGCCGCGGATGGCGCCCAGCTTGCCTGTCAGGCTCCCTATTTCATCTGTCGTGCCATCCACCACAATGGAGATGACCGACACTTTTCTTCCGTTCAGTTCCGGCAGGCCCATCCGCCCGGATATGAGGCTGTAGTGCTCATGCAGTATATTGTTGACGCGGTTGACGTCCACATCGCCTTCCATGACGATGCCGACAACGCCGATACGGTTACTCATAGGCTTTCTCCCTTTCCCATATCATCTTCGCCAGAGGGAACGGCTCCAGGGCTCTGTCCAAAATGCCGAATACATTGGCGATCAGGACGCCGTAGTTGACAATGGGGACACCGAAGCTGTCCGCCTGCTCCAGCCGGTGCTGCATGGCCTTGTTGTTCAGCATGCAGGCGCCGCAGTGGACAATCAGCTTGTATTTCTGGACTTCCCTCGTGAACTCGACACCGGCTACATGGTCAAAGTTCAGCTGCTTGCCGGTCGTCTGCCTGAGCCAGCGGGGGATCTTGACGGTGCCGATGTCATCCGACTGCCTGTGGTGAGTACAGCCTTCTGCAATCAGTACGTTGTCGCCATCCTTCAGCCTGCTGATTGCGGCAGCGCCACGGACCAGTTCGTTCAGGTCACCTTTATGACGGGCGAAGAGGATGGAGAAGGACGTCATCGGGATGTCCCTGGGTGTGTCCGCCGATACCTTCAGGAAAGCCTGTGAATCGGTGATGACCAGCCTTGGCTTCGTGCCGAGCTTGGCCAGCGTCTCCCTCAGCTCGTGCTCTTTGCAGACAACGGCGATGGCATCGCTTTCCAGAATATCCCGGATCGTCTGCTGCTGGGGCAGGATCAGCCTGCCTTTCGGCGCGGCCTTGTCGATCGGTGTGACCAGGACAACCAGGTCGCCGGGCCTTAGCAGGTCGCCGACGATCTTGAACTTGTCCTCGTCTTCGGGGACCGATTTGGCGATGGCCAGCTTCAGCTCCTTGATGCCGGTGCCGGTGGCGGCCGACGTATGGTAGAGGGGGATATCCAGCAGACTAGCCAGTTCCCTGGAACGGTCTTCGTTCAATGGATTGCTGTCCGTCTTGTTGACCACGCCCAGGACAGGCAGTTTCTTTTCTTTGATCGTATCGATAAGGCCTTTTTCGAAATGGAAATCCGCCTGGCCGCCATCCATGACCAGGACGGCGATATCGGTCTTGTTCAGGACGTCCAGCGTCTTTTCCTTCCTGAGGTCCCCCAGGACGCTGGTGTCGTTGAGGCCGGCGGTGTCGATCATCATGACCGGCCCCATGGGCAGGAGCTCCATGGCTTTGTACACCGGGTCGGTGGTCGTGCCGCTCACGTCGGAGACGAGGGCGATGTTCTGACCGGTGACCGCATTGATGATACTGGACTTGCCTGCGTTTGTCTGGCCGAAAAAGGCGATATGCAGCCGGTTGGCTTTGGGTGTTGCATTCAGGCTCATAGGTTTCTCCTTCCGGGAAGGCCCGGCTGTGTCACTTGATGGATGGAAAGGATGGCTACGGCTTCCTCGGCCGTCAGTATGCCTTCCCTAACCACGTAATCTTCTATTGCAAGGCGCTCTTGCTGCGCCTTTTTGGCTATATCCGTGCAGGTGTCGTATCCCAGCCGGTCGATCAGTGCCGCTGCCAGGGACGATGACTGGCGGACCGCCCGTTCGCAGCCCGCCGCATCGGCTTCCAACGTGTCGATGCAGTAGAGGCGGAACCTGTCGATGCCTGCGGTCAGCTCGTCAAGCGTCGTCAGCAGCGTATCCGCTATCAGCGGCATCAGGTGGTTCAGCTCCAGCTGGCCCAGGTAGGCCGCCTGGGTGACCACGGCATCGCTGCCGATCGTCTTGAGGGCGATCTGGACCATCATCTCCGGCATGACTGGATTGACCTTGCCCGGCATGATGGAGGAGCCGGCCTGGAGAGGCTTAAGCTTCAGTTCGCCAAGACCCCCTGAGGGGCCGGAAGACATCAGGCGGATGTCGTTGGCTATCTTGATCAGGTTCGCTGCACAGGCTTTCAGGAAGCCGAAGACTTCGACGAACACATCGTTATTCTGCGTCGTGTCTATCAAAAGGTCGCTCCTGGCGATGCCAAGGCCGGTCATCTGCTGCAGCAGTTCGGTGATGCGGTAGGTGTATTCCAGAGGCGCGTTGAGGCCGGTGCCGACGGCGGTGCCGCCGATGTTGACCTCCCTGAGCCGTTCTTCCACTTTATATATCCGCCAGCGGTCTCTGGCAATGGCTCTGGCATAGGCGCCGAACTCCTGGCCAAGGGTGACAGGCAGCGCATCCATCAGCTGCGTCCGTCCGAGCTTCAGCACATCGGCGAAGGCGTTCTCCTTCATCTGGAGGCTTTCCTGAAGCGCCGCAAGCGCATCCGCGAGCAGCCTTATTTTCCTGATGGCCGCCAGGCGAAGGGCAGTAGGATAGACATCGTTTGTCGACTGGGACAGGTTGATGTCGTTGATCGGGTGCATGTATTCGTAGTCGCCTTTCTCATGGCCCATCTTTTCAAGGCACTTGTTGGCGATGACTTCGTTCACGTTCATGTTGGTGCTGGTACCGGCACCGCCCTGCATGGCTGCTACCGGGAAATGGCTGCCGTCGAAATCCGCAAGCAGTTCATCGCAGACCTCTGAGATGGCGTTCTTTTTCTCATTGGACAGGAGACCGCTCTGTGCGTTCGCAGTCGCCGCAGCCTTCTTGACCGTGATAAGCGCTTTGATCAAATCAGGATGGACCGTCATGCCGATGCCGTCGAAATGCTCGAGGGCCCTGGCAGTCTGGATGCCGTAATATCGGTCTTCAGGAATATTCAGTTTTCCGATGCCGTCCGTCTCTGTGCGATAGCCGTTCATGTCCAGCCTCCAAAAAAAGGGTATAGAAATAACCTGCCCTAACAGGGAGTTCCCCGTCATGCGCAGTCGCGCAATGCGGTTTTCGCTCCTTGCTGTTGCAAGATTTCCACTTTTCTCGACCCTCAGACACAGTCCTTGGGTGTTGAAAATTAAGTTTGTTAATAGTTTATCAAATGGGATGGGTATTGTCAAGTGTTTTCAATAGTTTACTTCGCGATGTAAGCGACGCCGACGCAGCCAGGACCTGCATGGGTGCCGACCGTCATGCCGATGGCGATGTCCATGTGGTTGGTAATGTCATGCGCCTTTGCTGCAAATGCCTTGAGCTTTTCCATGGCAGGCTCGTCATCCGAATGGCCGAAAGCGATGGTGTACCTTGGATCAGGCACCTTGTCATCCATCTGCTTGACAAGCCACTGGTATGCCTTCTGTGTACCGCGGACCTTGCCGGCAACATCGACGACGCCGTCCCTGACTGTAATCATCGGTTTTACGTTGAGGAGGGTGCCGATCGCCGCTCCGACAGTGGAAAGCCTGCCGCCCTTCTTCAGGTATTCGAGGCTGTCGATCATCGCGTAGAGGACAACCCGTTTTTTCAAGGAGGTGATGAGCCTGGAGATTTCCTCGAGTGTCTTGCCTTCGTCCCGGGCTTTCACAGCTAACATCACGAGAAGGGCCTGGCCCATTGTGGTCGTTTCAGAATCGATAATATGGATATTCCCGCTAGCCACATTGTTTTTGGCGATATTGGCCGACTGATAAGTACCGCTCAGCTTCGAGGCGATGGTGATGACCAGGACGCCATGGCCTTCATCCGTGTACTGCCTGAAAAGGCTTTCGAACGCATCAGGCGTCACCTGGCTTGTGGTCGGCAGCGTCTTATGCTTCCTGAGCCTTGTGTAGAACTCTTTCTTGGTGATATCGACGCCGTCTTTGTACTCGTCGCTGCCGAAACGGACAGTCAGGGGTAGAATGTCGATGCCAAGGGTCTCTATTGCAGAACGTTCAAGATCGCTGGTGCTGTCGGTAATGATTTTTATACTCATATTGCCTCCGGATTATATATTGTTCGTGAATGACCCGCCACTTAAGAAGTGGGGGCTTCAGCATGTATCAACGCCGTTAGACGATGCTTAACATGATCGGTGTATCCACGACACCTCTATCCCCTCGGCTGAATGCATCGGGGAATACTTTACGTATGATGTTGCCGGCTGCATTGCAGTCAGCATTGACAAACACGCCAACTCTGCTTCTGTATAAACCCCGCCTGATGCGCCTGCCCGAAAACTCTGGTGTTTCTGTCTCCGCGCCATGGACCGGCAGGCTATCCCTGTCCGGGAAACTAGCCTTAGAAGTGTAGGATTCCTCTGTGATTATCAGGTAGATTCCTGCTTCTTCGCATTTATAGGCCAGATACCTGACGAACGCCGAGTAGGGTATCGACATGAAGTTTTGCTTGGCGGCTTTCCCAAGTGTCACTTTCTTCTTGAATGATTCATTCATTCCGACGACGATGGTGCCGATATCCTCACGGACACAATAGTCCACCACCTGTCGGCTTGCCTTGTGCATGAAATCCTTGATCCTGTCCCACCGCATACGCTCAAGACGCTCGAGACGGCTGGAACTGTACCGGCCGGCTCCTGCAGTCTGCCCATGTCTCAGTATCCCGTTAAGCCGGGCGCGTTCCTTGTTGTAGTACTGGTTGATGCTCTTGATCGCCCTCCCGTTGACGATGAAGGGCTTCAGGTTAAGGTTATTGGCTGTTGCCGCAAAGTTGTCAACGCCCAGGTCGATACCCAGTATGTTGTCGGGATTCAGAGGTTGCGCTTGTGGCACTTCCACCAGGAAGACCAGTTGCACAGTCAGGATACCGCTTCCGGGAACCACGCGGACCTCCTGCAGGCGTCCGTGCTTCCCCAGCTTGCCGATGTTCAGACGCGTTTTTATCTTCGGCAGTTTCAGGTATTGACCCTCCTTGATGACACAGATCTGGTTGGTGAGCGTGAGCGTCCTCCGGTTGCCCTTTCCGACATAACCCGGCGGTTTCGGTCTGCCGCTGTACTTCCCAGGAGATGTCCGGAAGTCCTTGATACTTTCGAAGAAGGATTTCCAGGCCTCGATGACTTCCTGAAGCACCTGCTGGTTAGCCTGGGACGGCAGGTCATAGTAGGCTTCATGACGGATCCTTTTGAAGACATGGTCAAGCATCCTGTAGCTCAGATAGGGGTGTTCACTTGCCGGTACGCGTAGGGACGGATGCCCTGCAAGACAGTTGCTTACAGTATCGATCACCGCCTGCTCATAGGGGTGACGCTGGGACGCTTCCTTGGGCAGGCCTGAGAAGACCTGTCTGACGTAGAAGTTGGCTGCATTGTATAGGTTGGTTGATTTCATTGTCAGTTCATTCAGGTAGCTGTATAGACGATGGCCATTCCTGATGCGGATGCTCATTGTCCGGTATCGAGTCAAGGGACAGTCAGCCATTTCATTTCCTCCCTTCAATGGTATAGAACAAACGTTCGCCTAACAGTATTATACCATTTGGCGACGGAAGTTGAAAGGCTTTTAGCCAAGACAATATGAAAAACACAAGCAATTCATCCCCCGCTTGCACTCTCACTGAGTGAGCAAGGAAGGTTAAGAGGTGGGAGTCTTCTTGCTTTTAGAAGATAAAGTAGTTGTCGAAAAAGTGTTCATCAAGTATAACATCGGCGATTTCGGCTGTCAATTTACTGAAATGGAGGGCCTCGTATTGATAAATCTTCAATATATGTGTATAATTTCAGTGTTAAACAATAAATCATCATATTACGATGAAAAAGAAAAGGGTGGAAAGAAAATGAAGAAACTAATGACTTTACTAACGGCTTTGACCCTTGTACTCACATTGGTGCTTAGCGGATGTTCCAGCAGCAAGACAATCAAGATCGGATTGCTGACACCGACTTCCGGTGCGCTGGCACCATACGGCCAAGCGGTCAAGAATTCAACAGAAATGGCAATCAAGTCAATCAACGACGCTGGCGGCATCGACGGAAAAACCGTTGAGCTGGTCGTCTATGACAATGAAGGTGACGCAACCAAGTCTGTCAACCTGTTCAACAAGCTTGTCGACAATGACAAAATCGTTGCCCTGGTCGGACCGGTCATCTCCTCCACATCTCTTGCAGTGGCACCTATCGCTCAGGAGTACGGTATTCCGATGATCTCCCCGACAGCGACCAACGCTGATGTAACACCCGGCAGGGACTATGTCTTCAGGGCCTGCTACATCGACCCGTATCAAGGCAGTGTCGTAGCGAAGTTCGCTGCGGAGAATATCGGCGGCAAAACGGCTGCAGTTCTTGTCAACACAGCCAGCGACTACTCGGTCGGTCTTGCTGACGCATTTACAGCTACATTCGAAAACCTTGGCGGTACCATCGTGAACACAGAGGCCTACACAGATGCGGATAAAGACTTCAACGCTGTTTTGACCAAGATCAAAGCGAACGCACCGGATATCATCTTCATCCCTGACTACTTCAACATGGTTGGCGTTATCGCTTCCCAAATCCAGGAGCAGGACATCGATGCGGTCCTTCTTGGCGGCGACGGATGGGACGGTATCCAGAACGATTTCGCTGACGTAGCCAAAGGCAACTTCTTCGCGAACCACTATGCGACGGATGACCCGGACCCAATCGTTCAGAACTATATCGCAGCATACAAAGAAGCATACGGTGAGACACCGAACGCTCTCGGTGCACTGGCATACGATGCAACAAACGTACTGCTTGATGCAATCAAGGCTGCAGGTTCCACAAAAGGCGAAGATATCAAGGAAGCAATGGCAGCTACTGACATAGATGCGGTTTGCGGACATATAACTTTTGACGAGAACGGCGACCCTGTCAAGGCAATCTCCATGCTTACCGTCAATGATGCAGGCGAGCTTCAACTCGAAGCGAAAGTATCAGAGTAAGTCAACGTTTAGACGCCAAAGGGGGGCGCAAGCTCCCCTTCTTGTTTTTCCATACCCGTGAGCGAGGGATTCGCGGGCTTGGAAAAGCAATAAAATAAAATACCGAGGAGGTATGACATACATATGGAACAATTCTTTCAGCAAGTAATCAACGGACTTAACGTCGGCAGCATCTATGCTCTGATCGCCCTGGGCTACACGATGGTATACGGCATCGTCAGGCTCATCAACTTCGCCCACGGCGACATCCTGATGCTCGGTGCCTATTTCGGCTTCTTCGCCCTGACCCGGTTCAATATGCCGTTCTGGCTGGCGACAATCATCGCCATGGTGCTCAGTGCCGCCGTCGGTGTGACAATCGACAGGGTAGCCTACAAACCGCTCAGAAACGCACCCAGGATTTCGGCGCTCATCACAGCGTTGGGTGTCAGCATGTTCCTCGAGAACCTGTTCAGGCTCATTTTCGGGGCCCAGCCAAGAAAAATGCCGACAGTCATCGAGATGCAGAAATACTGGATTACGGACAACCTGGCTATCAGCAACCTGGCGCTCATTACAATCATCCTTTCCGTGCTGCTGATGGTGGCCCTTGAGTTCATCGTCAGACAAACGAAAACAGGCAAGGCGATGCGCGCCGTTTCCGAAGACAAAGGCGCTGCAAGGCTGATGGGCGTCAACGTGGACAGGACGATCTCCATCACATTCGCCCTGGGCTCTGCCCTTGGCGCTGTCGGAGGTATCCTGTACTCTATCAACTACTACCAGATCGAGCCATACATGGGTATGATGCCCGGACTTAAGGCCTTCGTCGCTGCGGTGCTTGGAGGCATCGGTGTCATTCCCGGTGCGATGCTCGGCGGCTTCACCATCGGCATGGTCGAAACGATCACAAAAGGCTATATTTCCACGACATGGGCAGACGCCTTTGTATTCGGTATACTGATCATCGTGCTCATCTTCAAGCCCGCCGGCATCATGGGCAAGAACACAAGAGAGAAAGTGTAGGTGGCTGCGATGGATAAAAAGATACTCAAAAACTACGGCACGAACCTGCTGGCCCTCCTTATCATTTTCGTTGTGGTCAGGGTGCTTATCGAATTCAGGATCATCAACAACTATTATCATGGCATCATGGTTGTCGCGGGCGTGTACATCATCGTCGCCGCAAGCCTCAATCTGGCTACAGGCTACCTTGGACAGCTGGCGCTCGGCCATGCAGGCTTTATGGCTATCGGGGCTTATTCAGCGGCGCTTTTCGCCATCAATATGGAGCTGCCGAAATACGTGGAACTGTCGCTGGGTTTGCTGATCGGCGGCATCATGGCAGGTATCTTCGGCTTGATTATCGGTATTCCTGCCCTTCGTCTCAGAGGCGACTACCTGGGTATCGTCACCCTTGGCTTCGGGGAAATCATCCGTATCGCACTGCTGAACCTGCCATTTACAGGCGGCGCAGCGGGACTTAAGGACATCCCCAAATATGTTACATTTTCGGAAATCTACCTTCTGGTCGTCCTGGTCATTGCCTTCATCTATGTGTTTGTGCGCTCGAGGCACGGCAGAGCGATCCTGTCCATCAAAGAGGATGAGATTGCAGCTGAATCAGTCGGTATCCCGACGACCTTCTACAAGGTCTACGGCTTCGTCGTTTCCGCGTTCCTTGCAGGTATCGGCGGCGGCGCCCTTGGTTTCTACCAAAGGATTCTGGACCCCAAGAAGTTCAACTTCATGCTTTCCGTCGAGTTCTTCATCATCGTTGTACTTGGAGGCATGGGCAGCATCACAGGTACAATCATCGCGGCGCTCAGTCTGGCAATCATCAATGAATTCCTTTATTCCATCGACGAACTGAGGCTGGTCATCTATGCGGCGACACTGGTTGTCATGATGATCTTCAAGCAGGAAGGTCTGCTGGGCAAGTACGAATTCTCCCTTGTGAGGTTCCTTGAACGACGCAAGGCCAGGAAGGCCAATTAGGAGGTGCCCTATGAGTTTGCTAAGAACAGATAAAATAGGTATATCATTCGGCGGCCTCAAGGCTGTATCTGGTTTCGACATCGATATAAAAGAAGGCGAGCTGGTCGGACTGATAGGTCCAAACGGCGCCGGCAAGACGACCATTTTCAATATGCTGACAGGGGTCTACCTGCCGACCGAAGGTGAGATCTACCTGAACGAGAAGCTGGTCAACGGCAAGAAACCTTACCAGATCGTAGCGGCAGGCCTCGGCAGAACGTTCCAGAACATCCGCCTGTTCAAGGGGTTGACGGTCATCGACAACATCAAGATTGCCTTCCACAAGCAGATGAAATACAACACATTCGCGGCGGTATTCAGAACGAAAAGCTACTGGGAAGAGGAAGCAATTATAGACAAGAAGGCCAGGGAGCTGTTGGCCCTGTTCGACATGGAAGAGGATGCGCAGGCCCTCTCAAGCAATCTGCCTTACGGCAAGCAGAGGAAACTAGAAATCTGCCGCGCCCTCGCAACCGAGCCCAAGCTGCTGCTTTTGGACGAGCCGGCTGCAGGCATGAATCCGCAGGAAACAAAGGAACTGATGGAAACGATCCACTTCATCAGGGACAAATTCAACGTCACCATCCTTCTGATCGAGCACGACATGAGTCTGGTCATGGGGATTTGCGAACGGCTTGTTGTTATCGACTATGGCAGAATCATCGCCACCGGCACGCCGGACGAAATCAAATCCAATAAGAAGGTCATCGGGGCCTATCTGGGCCAATAGCGAAGGAGGCTGACCATGTTAAAAGTAGAGAATCTGCATGTGCACTACGGTGCCATCCATGCACTTAAAGGCCTTTCCTTCGAAGTGAAGAAAGGTGAGATCGTCACACTGATCGGTGCCAACGGCGCCGGCAAGACAACGACGCTGCATACGGTTTCCGGCCTTTTGAAGCCGACCGAAGGAAGCATCATACTGAAGGACAAGCCAATCGCTGGCCTTGATGCCAACAAGATCCTTGAACTGGGCATGGCCCATGTACCTGAAGGCAGAAGGGTCTTCTCCCAAATGACAGTGTACGAAAACCTTGAAATGGGAGCGTTTCTGAGAAACGACCAGGAGGGTATCCAGAAAGACATGGAGGATGTCTACCTGAAATTTCCAAGGCTCAAGGAACGCCTGAAGCAGACGGCCGGCACAATGTCCGGCGGCGAGCAGCAGATGCTGGCCATGGCGAGAGCACTGATGAGCAGACCGGACATCCTGCTGATGGATGAGCCGTCCATGGGACTGGCGCCGATCCTCGTACAGGAAATCTTCAATATTATAAAAGAAGTCAACGAACAGGGTGTGACCGTCCTTCTGGTCGAACAGAATGCAAGCATGGCCCTGTCAATTGCCCATAGAGCCTATGTACTTGAGACGGGCAAGATTGTTCTTGAGGGATATGCCAAAGACCTGCTGAACCATGAAGACGTGAAAAAAGCCTACTTGGGATAGAAAGGATGAGTCTATGAAAATCAACAGACTGATACTCGGACTGATCGTTATCGTACTTGGATTCCTGCTGCTTCTTGATGTAACGGACGCTTTTGACCTGGGTTGGATTATTAGTTATGCGTGGCCGCTGCTGCTGACTTTTCTGGGACTTAACTTCCTGTTGAAAAGAAACGGCCAGTACATGCTCGGAACCTTCTTTCTGCTGTGGGGCCTGCTGGAATTCGGCAAGCGCCTGGGTGTCGGCTTCCTCAGAAACGTCAGCGTCTGGAACATGCTATGGCCGATTGTCATCATCCTCTTCGGTCTCTGGATTCTGTTCAGCAGGAAAAAGGAGAGCAGTGATTTCAGCGAGATGAATCCTTTTAAGGAAAGGGAGCGGGTCTCCGGTGAAGACCGATTGGATGCTTCTGCATTCTTCAGCGGCATCAACGTGCTTCACGAGTCGTCTTCTTTTGAGGGCGGCCATGTGACGGCGGCTTTCGGCGGCGCTGAAATATCACTCAAAAACGCCACTGTACCTGTAGGCGAGACGGCGGTTGTGGATGTGCTGTGCGCCTTCGGCGGTGTGGAAATCCATGTACCGGAAGACTGGAAGGTGCAGGTGAAGGTGCTCCCGTTCTTTGGCGGTGTAGACAACAAGACGAGCCTTTCCAAGGACAACACACAGGATGTCAAACTCATCATAAAAGGTACGGTCGCCTTCGGCGGCGTGGAGATCAACAACAAGTAAAGAACGGTATTTGGACATAGTAAAAGGGATGCGGTTGCATCCCTTCACTCATTTCAGGTCTTTTTGATGGAGACTATAGAAAGGTTCGACTTCTCAAGCGCTTCGACGATATCGTCCACATCGGTGGTGTTCAGGCGGATGATCAGCTCGCTGAAATCGGCTTGGCCGACGTGGTTGTAGTTGATGACATGGCTGATGTTGACGCCGAACTCCTTGATGATGCCGGTGACGTCGGCGAGATTGCCCATCTCGTCCTTGAGTTCGAGGGAGATGCGGGTGCCGGGATCATTGACACCGGAGATATCAAGAAAGGCGTTCAGGATATCCTCGCGTGTGATGATGCCTATGAGCTTGCCCTCTTCGACAACGGGCAGGGCGTTGATGTCGTTGTCACGCATGAGGATGGCGGCATCTTCAATCAGCAGGTCGGACGTGCATGTAAGCACATCCGTCGCCATGATGTCCTTGACCTTGGTTTTGGAAAGCAGGTAGTTGAGCTCGAATACGCTCAGGGATGTCGCTTTTGAAGGGCTCACTTCTTCGAGTAGTTTTTCGGTGACCAGCCCGAGGAATTTGCCGTCTTTTACGACGGGTATCTGTTTGCACTTTTTCTCAACCATCAGGCGGAACGCAAGGTCGATGGAAGCGTCCTGGAAAACCGTCGTTACATCTGTTGTCATTCTGTTCCGTACATACATGTGAAGCACCTCCGTTGGATTCTGAATTTTCTGTTTCCATTATACCAAATTTCTAATCTCTTTTACATAAAATATGGTATTTTGAGGTGAAACACCATGCTTGATCACCTTGTACAAGGTGATCAAGCGTGGTATAATGTTATTTGAAAGGGGCTGGTTGGATGAAAGTCATATATAAGTCGGCAGAAACTAGGGGAAAACAAAATGAGATTCACGCTGCAATTCGGCTGGGCCTTGTGCTCGAAATAGAAAACGGAAACACACATGAAAAGAGTTACATGCTGAACGAACGTATGGTCAATACGCTTTTGAAATTGATTCCGATTGAGAACATGATTGAATATGATGGCGAATTGAATGTTTATACATGTTACAACAGTATGGTTCCATCCTTATTCGGAGAAGGGGAATCTGAAGAAGAGGCTAAAGAGTCTATGGTTGAAGAAGCGATGGCATTGGCGCAGGACCACATAGATGATCCAAGTATATTTTCCGGAGTGCTTAATGAGATACAGCAGTTTGTGATGGCTAATCTGGCATTGGCAGGCAGTAACAAAGACAGAGTGAAGGAGATCTTGAACATTGGCTGATGCAGTGACATACGGACAATTAATGAGATTTCTGTCAAGACATGGATTTGTAGCTAAGGGAAAGCGCCAAAACCGTTACAAAGGTGTTTTCGGCGGCCAAGCAAGGACGCTAACTGTCCATTATCATAAAGACACTGATCACATAGCGTCAGGCACACTTTCTCAATATGCCAGGGATTTGGGATTGAGCAGAGCAGCTCTGATAGATCAGATCAAAGGGCGCTGAAGTCACTTGAAACTTCAGGCATTCTAGTATATAATACAATAATTCAAAGAAAGCAAGGAGGACACAACATGGCCAAGATTACAAAAGACATGATCATTGCGGATATCATTCGCGTTGACTATGGTGTTGTACCTATCCTTATGCAAGCCGGCATGCATTGCGTTGGATGCCCTTCCTCACAAGGCGAAAGCCTGGAAGAAGCGTGCTACGTGCATGGCATGGATTGCGATGAGCTGGTAGGCAACATCAACGAGTATCTGGAAGATAAATAATTGGATTATTGAACTTTCCTGGAAAGCAATAAGGGACTTGACCCGAAGGTCAAGTCCCGTTTTTTGTTACATCCAGCTTACATCGTGCCGAGTATCTTGATTGCGTTCTCTTTGATCAAGGTCTCGTAATGTTCGTCGAAATGGTTCAGTCTCGAACGCCTGCAGTGGATCGCTTCCCCGTATTCGGAGAGAAAGCCTCTGACGACTTTGCATGCATCCTTGGATATGGCCTCTGAGCTGACAACAAAGACGTACTGGCCTGCATGGGTCTTGTACAGCTTGCTGTTGTCGAAGGGGAATTCCAATAATTTGGCAGCCACATGGGAGACATCGTCGAGCTTGTGGAACGCATAGACGAAAAACGCTGAGATCAGTTCGTCATCCGAAAAATCGGTACTTTTCGAACGAATTTCCTGTTCCAAAGGTGCCTCTGTATCTGCCTTTGCAGGTGTTTCCGGCTTAGCTTCCTTTTCTTCAGGTTCTTGAGTGAGCTTGGCTTCAAGTTCATCGGGGTTGTCCACCTTCGTAATGATGAGCATAATGCCTTCACCTGAAAGGGGAACGGCCTCGATCATCAGCGGTGCATTGGTTGATTCAAAACCAAACTCGTAGGAGGCTTGTTTCATCATATCCTGGAAAAGTTCCTGAGCTTTTTCGGAGCCGTATGCCAGTTCGCTGACATTGATATGCCTCGACAGCAATTCGTCTTTTTCCAGAACACATTTAATCTGGTTATTGCTGATTTTTTCGATTCTCATCTCATCACTTCCTTTTCCAAAGGCAGTTGAATGCCCCTTCTTAACTTAAGTATATATCATGGGACTCCAAAAAGCAAAATCAAAAATCGCCAAAAATCCGAATATTAAAGTTGGTTTTTTTGTAAAATGTTCGAAAGCAGTTGATTTCTTCATCCGAATCTGTTAATATTTGTAAGGATTGCCTGTTTACTGAAAAGAAGGCACAGAAACACGGTATAATGAAAGGGGTACAAGCATGTCTGCAAAAGTCATCATCGGCGCCCAGTGGGGCGATGAAGGTAAAGCGAAGATCATTGATATCATGTCGGAGGAAGCGGAAGTCGTCGTGCGCTCACAGGGCGGTAACAATGCCGGCCATACAGTAGCGGTCAACGACACCGTCTATAAATTCCACCTGATTCCGTCAGGCATCTTGTACGGCGACAAGCTGTGCATCGTTGGAAACGGCGTCGTCATCGATCCGGAAGGTATTCTGGGTGAAATCGACGGACTCGAGTCCAAAGGCATCTCCACAGAACTGCTGCGCATCAGCCAGAGAGCCCACCTGGTCATGCCTTACCACAAAGTGCTGGACGGCATCAAGGAAGAGTACAGGGGCAACAAGGACATCGGCACGACGAAAAAAGGCATCGGGCCATGCTATATGGACAAGGCCGAGCGTTCGGGCATTCGTGTCATCGACCTCTACAACGAGGAAGTGTTCAAGGCGAAGGTCCGCGAGAACGTAGAAATAAAAAACAAGATCATCAAGTTCGTCTATGAAAAGGACGAGGTAGTTGATGCTGAGGAAATCATAGAAAAATACCTGGCCTATGGAGAGCGTCTCAAGAAATACGTCACCGATACGACGGTCCTCGTCCATGAAGCCATCACCAGCGGCAAGAAAGTCCTTTTCGAAGGCGCTCAGGGAACGCTGCTTGACATCGACCTGGGGACATACCCGTACGTCACTTCTTCCCACCCTGTCACAGGCGGTGTCTGTGTAGGTGCAGGGATCGGACCGACTGCAATCGACTGCAGCATCGGCGTCATGAAGGGCTATGTCACGCGTGTTGGAAAAGGACCTTTCCCAACGGAGCTCTTCGACAAGACCGGCGAGCAGATCAGGGATGTAGGCCATGAATACGGAACGACGACCGGCAGAGCCCGCAGAGTTGGCTGGTTTGACGCGGTGATCGGCAAGTTCGCAGTCAGAACGAGCAGCTTGACCGAGATTGCACTCAACAAGATCGACGTGCTTGCGAACATAGAAACAATCAAAATCTGTACAGCATACAAAAAGGACGGGGAGATCATCAACGAGTTCCCTGCGAGCCTTGAAGAGCTTGCCCTTTGCGAACCGGTCTACGAGGAAATGCCGGGTTGGGGACCGATCGACCATATCAAGCGTTACGAGGACCTGCCTGAGACAGCGAAGAACTACGTCAAGCGCGTAGAGGAGCTGTGCGGTGCAAAGGTCAGCATGGTTGGCGTTGGACCGAACCGGAACCAGAACATCATTGTAGATTGATAATTAAGTAAAGACTACGGGGAGAGGCGAGTGCCTCTCCTCTTTTAATACGCTAAGGAAAGGTGGTATAATTGAGATGAAGATTATTGCAGGGCTCGGCAACCCAGGCATGAAATATACAGCGACAAGACACAACATAGGCTTTGAAGTCATCGAGCGCCTTGCCTATGAACACAATATCAAGGTCGACCTGAAGAAGCACCAGGGGCTTGTGGGACAGGGGGTCATCAAAGGCGAGAAAGTCATTCTGGTAAAACCCCTGACCTACATGAACAAGAGCGGTGAATGCATCCGTTCGCTTATGGACTTTTACAAGCTGACAACGGACGACCTGATTGTGGTCTATGACGATACGAGCCTGGATCTGGGCAGGCTCCGCATCCGGGTAAAAGGAAGTGCGGGCGGCCACAACGGCATCAAGAATATCATCAGCCATATGGGCAGCCAGGAATTCCCCCGCGTCAAGGTGGGTGTCGGCGAGAAGCCGCCGGGCTGGGATTTGGCCGACTATGTCCTGTCCCGTTTCCGTGATGATGAAATGAACGACGTGAAAGAGGCGGTCAAGGAAGGTGTCACTGCGGTGGAGGCAATGCTCTCGGAAGGGTTGCAGCCTGCTATGAACCTTTTTAACGCCAAACGAAAGGAGGGGTAACCGGTGAAAAAGCATCTCGGCACGGTATTGATTGTTGTTGGACTTCTCATTGTCATCATACCCCTCGTCGGAAGATTTGTCGCAGACAGGAAACAGGAAGAACTGATGAATGCCTACTATCTGGAGGCCAGCGAGGAAGCGACGGCCGAAACCGATTCTGCATACCAGGAGCTGGACAGCATTTTTGAAAACAACGGGGAAGAGGCGACCGAGACAGCGCTGGCGGGCAACGTGCCAGTTGTCGATCCCGTAACTGGAGAAATCGTGGACAACATGGAAGAAAGCATCGGCAGCCTGAAGGTGCGGCCCAAGGTCCTTGGTGTCATAAGGATACCGAAAATCAACGTGGCCATGCCCATTGCGGAAGGCACAACAAGCGAGATACTGAACTATTACATAGGCCATATGGAGGGCACCGCCACATTAGGCGAAATTGGAAACGCAGCGCTTGCGGGACACAGGGGCTTCAGTTACGGCGTCTACTTCTATCGTCTGGACGAGCTTGAGATCGGGGATGAGATTACAGTCGAGGCCGGAGGGAAATCCTATATCTATACGGTCTACGAGAAGCTCTTTGTAGCGCCCGACGACCTTTCGGTTCTAAGGGGCAGCAGCAAGTACAGGGTACTGACGCTGATCACCTGCGATCCGCCGATTAAATCGACCCGCAGGCTGATTGTCCATGCCATTATTAAGAATTGATTACAACAGTTACAAAGGTTTTGGGCTGTGCTATAATATTGCATAGGAAAAGACTCAACGCACAAGGCAAACCGGTTGAAAAGCCGGGACGCAAAGCCAAGGGCCTAAAGGATTACCAATGGCAGCCGGCTACCGAAAGAGGGTAACTATATGAAACGACTTTTGATTATTGCTACATTACTGTTGACGTTATGGGCATTCGGCGCCATATCCGTTAACGCTGCCGGCAACAGCTTCAATATCAACTTCGAAGACAGCAGCAAGGGCATCGTGAAGGTGCTGTTCAACACCGGCACCGACAAGAAGGTCAAGCTGCTGATCCAGAAGGACGCTGACAGATATGTCTACAACCTGGACAACCAGATTGGTGCTGTGAACTTCCCGCTGCAGCATGGTGACGGCTACTACACGGTCAGCATCTACGAGAACGTCTATGGCTCAAGCTATAGAAGGCTGACAGCAGCAGGCGCCTATGTGACACTGGAGAATCCGAATATTGTTTTCCTTCAGTCGGTCCAGGAAATAGACTGGAACCTTGAAAGGGTCGCCATCGCGAAAGCTAATCAGCTCGTCGCTGCCGCTCTTGAAGCCAAGCGCTTGAAGTCGGGCGATGCTCAGTCGGTTCTGACGGAGCAGGAAACATTGAAGGCTATCTATGATTTCGTCACAGCCAATGTGGTCTACAACTACACAAAGATTCACGGGCTTCCTTACAACTATCTGCCCAACATCGATTCGACAATCGTTACCCTTGACGGCATTTGCTACGACTACTCGTCCCTGCTGGCATCCATGCTTAGGAGCCAGGGCATCCCGACGAAACTGGTCAAGGGCTATACGACAACGACGAATGTCTACCATGCCTGGAACGAAATATACAGCAGCGTGGAGAAGAAATGGATGATCGTGGACTCGACTTTCGACGCTTACTACCTCCAGCATAACAGACCATTCACTTTCGAAAAGTCTGCTGAAAGTTATGCGGCATCCAAATATTATTGATGATCGATTTTGCAGGCCCGTGGTTTTTTTGCCACGGGCTTTCCTATTTGTTGTCAACAAAGGAGCAATTGTTTAAAATAAAATTATGAATATACAAATACCTTATGAACACCTATCCAAAACTGAAAAGTTGTTTCTATATGTAGAATCAAGGCAGCCGATCCTGGAGGACAATGCGATCTTTTCCGATGGGACGTCGGCGTTCAGGTCCCCCATGGAGCCGACAGCTTTTGATGATGTGAAGGTGACGATCCGTACTGCCAAGGACAATATCGATACGGTCTACCTGATCTACAATGAGAAAAGGCAGCAGCTGGCCATTGAACGGTCCGATGAGCTTTTTGATTTCTACAGCGGCACCATCCCAGCCACAGACAAGGCCTACAAGTACCATTTCGAACTGAACCTGGGAAGGCTCAAGGTCTACTACAATAGGAAGGGTGTCATCAATCAGCCTGAATCCCAGTACAATTTCAGGGTATGTCCGGGACTCAAGACACCGGACTGGGCAAAAGGTGCTGTCATGTACCAGATTTTCGTGGACCGCTTCTACAACGGCGACCAGAAGAACGATGTGCTGGATGATGAATACAACTATGTCGGTGCACCGGTTAAAAGGGTGACATCATGGAACAAGTACCCGGCAGCCGACGGTATCCGCGAGTTTTACGGCGGCGACCTGCAAGGGATCATCGATAAGTTGGAGTACCTGAACCAGCTGGGCATTGATGCGATATACCTGAATCCGATTTTCGTTTCGCCCTCGAACCACAAGTATGATACCCAGGACTATGACAATATCGATCCTCACTTCGGGAAGATTGTGAAGGATGGCGGTACGCTCGTTTCCAAGACACAGAAGATGCCGAAAAGATATATCAAAAGGACGACGGACAAGGCGAATCTGGATGCCAGCAATGCACTCTTTGCGAAACTGGTGGAGGAGGCTCACAAGAAGGGCATCAAGGTGATTCTGGATGGTGTTTTCAACCACTGCGGCTCGTTCAACAAGTGGATGGACAGGGAGAAGTTCTATGCGAATGCGAAGAATTACAGTCCCGGTGCCTATGTGTCGAGTGCAAGCCCATATGTGAACTATTTTCATTTTTATAAGAAGGACGAATGGCCGGACAATCCGAACTATGATGGCTGGTGGGGCTACGATACACTGCCGAAGCTGAACTACGAGGGGTCGAACAAGCTCCATGACTATATACTTGAACTTGCGAAAAAGTGGGTGTCGCCGCCGTACAACGCAGATGGATGGCGACTGGACGTGGCAGCGGACCTTGGCTATTCGAAGGAGTACAACCATAAGTTCTGGCGTGATTTCCGGAAGGCGGTCAAAACGGCGAATCCGAATGCCCTTATTCTGGCGGAGCATTATGGCGATCCGTATGATTGGCTTGTGGATGGCGATCAGTGGGATACGGTGATGAACTATGATGCCTTTATGGAGCCTGTGACCTGGTTCTTGACCGGCATGCAGAAGCACAGCGATGAATCGAGACCTGAACTGTACGGGAATGACAAGGCGTTCATTGGAGCCATGACCCACCACCTTTCAAGGTTTCACACGAGTTCGGCGCTTGTGGCGATGAATCAGCTTTCCAACCACGACCATTCCCGGTTCCTGACACGGACGAACAGGAAGGTGGGCAGGGTCCACACGGTAGGTTCCAAAGCTGCTGAAGAAGGATTGAATTATGGCCTGATGCGTGCGGCTGTCGTGATGCAGATGACATTGCCGGGTGCACCGACAATATACTATGGAGACGAAGCCGGTTTGGCCGGCTGGACGGATCCTGACAACAGACGAACCTACCCATGGGGCAGGGAGAACAAGGAGCTGATCAGGCTCCACAAGAATCTGATCAGCATGCGCAAAGTCTCACCGGCGACTAGGACGGGCTCCTTCAAGTTCCTGTACAACCAGGAGATGGTTGTCTGCTACGGCAGGTTCACTGAAATGGATAAGGTGGTTGTGGCCGTCAACGTGGGCAAGGATCCGAAGGCGATCCGAATTCCGGTATGGGAGCTTGGTGTCACGAATGGCGAGTCGATGCAGCTTGTGGTTGAAACGACAGAAAGAGACCACTCCACGGATGATGTGCTTTTCCGTGTGTACAGGGGCAGGGTGGATTATACTTTGAAACCCTATTCGACAATTGTATTGAGAAAAGCAGAAAAGGCAAGCTTCTAAATGAAGGCTTGCCTTTTTTTTAGCTTTAGTATTCGTCGTCGGATATTGAGGTGCATCCGGTACTCTTGGCCCTGGTGACGCGCATTTCGGTGTGGTTGATGATGTCGTAGATTGTGCCGTAGGGCAGCTTCTCCTTGAACATGCTGATGCCGATGCTGGCAGTGAATTTCAGTTCATCTCCGCCGCAGGTCAATGGCGTCTCGGCGATCTGTTTCAGCAGCCGGTCGGCGATTTCGATGGCTTCAGGATAGTCGAACACTTTCAGCAGCAGTGCGAATTCGTCGCCCTCGAAGCGGTAGGCATGGTCTTTTTCGCGTATGCCTTTTTCTATGATCCGGGCGACATGGATCAGCGCTTTGTCGCCGCATTCCAAACCGTATGCGTCGTTGATTTTCTGCAGGTTGTCAACGTCGATCAGCATGAGCACGTGTTCATTGACATTCATGCTGAGGGTGTTCATGGCATCCTGATAGAACAGGTTGATGTATTCATAGAACTTCTTGACGTTCGGCAGCTGTGTTAGTTGGTCGATGGAGGACTTGTCGAAAACGGCAAGTTCGCGCTCGGTGAGGTGGGCTATCTTGTGCCTGCCGGGTGTCTCGCTGCGTCTTGATTCGCCGATATCGATAGAATGGCCCCAGGTGCCGATGATGTTGCCGTCAATATCTTTTAGAGGAAACTTGGAAGTAGCCATCCATGTAATTGAGCCGTCCGGGAATGTGTCGGACTCGATTTTTCCAAGAAGTGGTTTGCCTGTTCTTATAATGTTCTGTTCATCCTCAAGGGACTGTTCGGCGTAATCCTTGCTGAAGAAATCGATGTCGCTTCTGCCAATCACTTCGTCCATTGAGTTCAGGCCAAACATTTTCACAAGAAATTTGCTGACAAGAATAAATTTCGAGTCGATATCTTTCCAGTAAAGGGCTTCGTGTTCGTTTTCTGCTACTGCCTTATACATGTATTGTGACAAATCGGTGCGCGATATATCGCGTTTTCTCATTAATCAGCACTCCATTCCTTTAAATTTTTAGCTGTAATTATATTATCCATCAAATCTTAATATGTGTCAAATCCCTTTTGCTCAGCGGATATTCACTTGTGTCATGATTGAGTATGACAGATTTGTGATTAGTTTTGCTTGAAATTGCATTTTTTCTGTACAATAATTGACCCATGGCAGTGCCACGGGGTCAGACCTTTTGGCACGGGTAGTAGAATCAAACAAATGATATTGGGTAGGAGGAAATGAAAAATGACAGAAATGACTGCAAATGTGCAAGGTTACTCGGGTACAAAACAGAAGATCCAAAAATTCGGACGATTCTTGAGCGGTATGATCATGCCGAACATCGGGGCCTTCATCGCATGGGGACTGATCACCACCTTATTCATCCCGACAGGATGGATACCAAATGAAAACCTGGCAAAGCTCGTTGGACCGATGATCGTCTATATGCTGCCGGCACTGATCGGTTACACAGGCGGTAAACTGGTTGGCGGTGTGCGCGGCGGTGTCGTCGGTACGGTAGCGACCATGGGTGTCATCGTCGGTACAGACATTCCGATGTTCATCGGTGCGATGATGATGGGACCGCTCGGCGGCTGGTGCATCAAGAAATTCGATGAAGCCATCGACGGCAAAGTGAAAGCTGGCTTCGAAATGCTGATCAACAACTTCTCAGCAGGTATCATCGGCGGCGGCCTGGCACTGCTTGGCTTCAAGGCGATTGGACCTGTCGTTGAGAGATTCAGCAATGCGCTTGGAAACGGCGTTGGCGCCATCGTCGACGCAGGCCTTCTGCCGCTGGCATCCGTCTTCGTTGAGCCGGCGAAAATCCTGTTCCTGAACAATGCGATCAACCATGGTGTATTCGGACCTTTGGGCATCGCAGAAGCGGCTGAAACAGGAAAATCCATCTTCTTCATGATAGAAACAAACCCGGGCCCGGGTCTTGGCATACTCCTTGCCTTCTGGCTGTTTGGCAAAGGCATGGCTAAGAACTCCGCACCTGGCGCGATTATCATCCACTTCCTGGGCGGTATCCATGAGATCTACTTCCCATATGTACTGATGAAGCCTGTACTTATTCTTGCAGCTATCGGCGGCGGCGCTTCAGGCGTTCTGACATTCAGCATCTTTAATGCAGGCCTTGTTGCAACACCATCACCTGGCAGTATCTTCGCAGAACTGGCCATGACACCGAGAGGCGGTTATGTCGGCACACTGGCAGGCGTCATCGTAGCAACAGCAGTTTCCTTCGTCATCGCAGCCTTCTTCCTGAAGCGCGATAAGAGCATGACAGATGAAAGCCTGCAGGCCGCGCAAGCGAAAACAGTTTCAAACAAAGGCAAGAAATCAGCTGTTATCGACACGGAAGTCAAGAGCAGTGCTGACGTGAAGCTGATCGTTGTAGCATGCGATGCCGGCATGGGCTCTTCGGCCATGGGCGCGACAACGCTTAGAAACAAAGTCAAGAAAGCCGGCCTGAACATCGAAGTCATCAACACATCAATCGAAGATATTCCGGCGAAAGCGGACATCGTCATCACACAGGCGAGCCTGACCGGCCTTGCCAAGAAGGCGGCGCCAAACGCGGAACACATATCAATAGGCGAATTCATAGGCACGCCGGTCTATGATGAGCTTGTAGGGCGACTCACCAAGTAACACGGATCTTATGCTTCCTAAATCATAATCCTAACTGAAAGCGGAGGGCTTGCCCCCCGCTTTTGGTGGTGCCGGGGAGTAAAATATTCCCTCCCGGGGAGTAAGATATTTCCTCCCCGGGAGGGAATATTTTACTCCCCGGCACCTATAACAATTCAGTCTTGTCACTATTGAAATCAGACAAATATGGCGGATGTGTTCCTTGAAATAAGGGTTTGAGGGGTATATGATGGTTATAGGTGATTTGAGTTGTTTGGATGTGTCATGATTGGGGTGCTGGTATGAATTCAAGGACAAAGGCTATTATTGAGATTCTTTGCGAGAACGATGATTACATAACCCTTTCCCAGATCGGAAAGGAGATCGGCGTCAGTTCCAGAACAGTTTTAAGGGAACTGGACGGCCTGGAGCAGTGGCTCAAGAAAAATGAGCTGACACTGGACAGGAAGCCCAAGGCCGGCATCAGGATGGATGCGGCCCCTGCATTCAAAATGCAGCTGGTCAAACAGCTGTCCGACACAAGTGTGCAGAAGATCTACTCACCGAAAGAAAGGCAAGACCTCATCCTGCTTGAACTGACACAGAAGACCGAACCCATCAAACAGTACTATTTTTCATCCATCTTCGAAGTATCGGAAGCAACCATCAGCCACGACCTTGATAAAATCGACGAGCGGGTCGAAAAGCTGAATGTCACAATTGTCAGAAAGCCGGGCATCGGCATCTACATGGAAGGCAGGGAAAAAGACAAGCGACACCTGATCGTCCAGCTCCTATACGAGTACATGGACAAAGAAGAACTCTACGGCATGATGCACAGGGAAATCGCAGGAGACGAAGGCGACCTAGGGATCAGCGCACAGACACAGGTTAGGCTGCTGAACATCATCGGCCCAGAGATTTTGAACCAGCTGGAGAAAATGATCGGCGAAGCAGCAAAAGACTTCGACCAACCGCTGGCAGACAGCGCCAAGATCGGCCTTATCGTCCATCTGGCCCTCGTCATCAAAAGAATAAAGAACCACGAAAGCATCGAAATGGCACCGGTTCTATTACAGGAACTGGCCGTCAGCAATGAATACAAAACAGCCAAAGCGCTGGCAGCCCGAATGGAAGACAGCTTTGGCGTCAGCATTCCCGATGGAGAAACAGGCTACATCGCCATGCATCTCAAAGGCTCAAGGATGACGGACCAAAGCACCTACATTTCGGACTACGAATTCAACAACTTCCAGGTTGTCAAGCTGGCTAACCAGGTTATCCGGTCGGCGACCGAAATCTTAGGCACCGACCTCAACCACGACAAACAGCTGCTCTCGGGACTCGTTTCCCATTTGAAAACGGTACTGATCAGACTGAAGCTGGATCTTGGCATCCGGAATCCGCTTCTGGAAGACATCAAGGAGCGTTACCATGTCTACTTCAAACTGGCAGAGATGGCATCGGCGTCCATCGAGGATTTCGTCAAGAAGCCCATACCGGACGCTGAAATCGGATTCATCGCGATGCATCTCGGATCTGCCATAGAACGGCTCAAGCAAAAACCGGCGGTCTACAGAGCGATCGTCACCTGTACCAACGGCATCGGTTCTTCGCAAATGTTGGCCACAAGACTTGTACAGGAGTTCAAGCATATCGAGGTGGTGGAAGTGCTTTCGACCATTGACATCGAAAAGGCGAGGATCGAACAGGAAGGCATCGATCTTGTCATCTCCACGGTGGATTCGGTCGACATCAACTGTCCGGTAGCGGTGGTCAGTCCGATTCTGACAGAGAAAGACATCAAGCAGATTAACAAGACCCTTGACGCTATCGAGCCCGGCCAGCACGAGATCAACCGGCAGCGAAGCATGAAACCGTCGCTCTCCGGTCGCCAGTCGCTGGACGTCATAGCAAAAGCCAACCGGATGAAGGACTACGCATCGGCGATTTTGGAACTTTTGACCCATATGCATGTCATCATCGAACCGGCAGCTAACAGCTATGAGACCTGTGTCGACACCTATATCGGCCAGGCGTTCAAGAGACAGCAACAGAATGCAGTAAGAAAAGATCTGTTCAAGCGTGAGGAAATCGGCGCCACCATCCTGAAGGAAAAAGGCATCATGCTCATGCACTGCAAGTCGAAAGCTGCCCATCACATCGATATCGGCATCGTAAGACCCAAAGCAACCATCAACGCCCACGGAGAAGATATCTCACTGATTCTGTTTCTTGTGGCTCCCCTCGATGCCATGCCTCCGCAGCTGGACGTGCTTAGCGAGACGAGCAAGGAGCTGATCAGGAACAGGCATCTGGGCGATGTTCTTATAAAAGGAAACCAAAGGGAAATCGAGATGGCGGTTGAAGAAATCTACGACAGGTATATCGGCCATCTATAGACAACACATTTAATTTAGGAGGAAATGAAAAAATGACTGAAATGACTGCAAATGCGCAAGGTTACTCGGGTGCAAAACAGAAGATCCAAAAATTCGGACGATTTCTGAGCGGGATGATCATGCCGAACATCGGGGCCTTCATCGCATGGGGACTGATTACCACCTTATTCATCCCGACAGGATGGATACCAAATGAAAACCTGGCAAAGCTCGTTGGACCGATGATCGTCTATATGCTGCCGGCACTGATCGGTTACACAGGCGGTAAACTGGTTGGCGGTGTGCGCGGCGGTGTCGTCGGTACGGTAGCGACCATGGGTGTCATCGTCGGTACAGACATTCCGATGTTCATCGGTGCGATGATGATGGGACCGCTCGGCGGCTGGTGCATCAAGAAATTCGATGAAGCCATCGACGGCAAAGTGAAAGCCGGCTTCGAAATGCTGATCAACAACTTCTCAGCAGGTATCATCGGCGGCGGTCTGGCACTGCTCGGCTTCAAGGCAATCGGACCTGTCGTTGAGAGATTCAGCAATGCGCTTGGAAACGGCGTTGGCGCCATCGTCGACGCAGGCCTTCTGCCGCTGGCATCCGTCTTCGTTGAGCCGGCGAAAATCCTGTTCCTGAACAATGCGATCAACCATGGTGTATTCGGACCTTTGGGCATCTCAGAAGCGGCTGAAACAGGAAAATCCATCTTCTTCATGATAGAAACAAACCCGGGCCCGGGCCTTGGCATACTCCTCGCCTTCTGGCTGTTTGGCAAAGGCATGGCTAAGAACTCCGCACCTGGCGCGATCATCATCCACTTCCTGGGCGGTATCCATGAGATCTACTTCCCATATGTACTGATGAAGCCTGTACTTATTCTTGCAGCTATCGGCGGCGGTGCTTCAGGCGTTCTGACATTCAGCATCTTCAATGCAGGCCTTGTTGCAACACCATCACCTGGCAGTATCTTCGCAGAACTGGCCATGACACCGAGAGGCGGTTATGTCGGCACACTGGCAGGCGTCATCGTAGCAACAGCAGTTTCCTTCGTCATCGCAGCCTTCTTCCTAAAGCGCGACAAGAGCATGACAGATGAAAGCCTGCAGGCCGCGCAAGCGAAAACAGTTTCAAACAAAGGCAAGAAATCAGCTGTTATCGACACGGAAGTCAAGAGCAGTGCTGACGTGAAGCTGATCGTTGTAGCATGCGATGCCGGCATGGGCTCTTCGGCTATGGGCGCTACAAAGCTCCGCAACAAACTGGTCAAAGCGGGCATCGGCATCGAAGTCGTCAACAAGGCGATTGAGGATATTCCAGAGAATGCAGACATCGTTGTCACACAGGAAAATCTGGCAGCCAGAGCCGCATCCGTTTGCCCGACGGCCGAACTGATCCAGATAGTCAACTTCATGGACAACCAGTATCAGGACGAACTTGTGGAACGTCTCAAAGGCAGCGGAACGCCTGTCGTAGAAAGTAAAGCACCTGTCGAAGAAGTCAAAGAAAGCGCTGTGGAGATCATCGAAGAAGACCTGATACTCCGCAAAGAGAACATCCTTTTGAATATGCCAAGCGAAGACAAAATATCGGCCATCAAACGCGCAGGACAGCTTCTTGTGGATGGCGGCTATGTAGAACCTTCCTATATAGATGCCATGCTCGAAAGGGAAGAAGTGGTATCAACGTATATAGGCAACCATCTGGCCATACCTCACGGCGTCGGCTCGGCAAAGGAAACAATCAAAAAGTCAGGCATCGTCGTCATCCAGTATCCTGAAGGGGTCAAGTTCAATGACAACGACACAGCCTACCTGGTTATTGGTATCGCAGGTGTGGGCAACGAACATCTGACAATCCTGAGCAACATTGCCATGACATTTGAAAAAGTGGAGACGGTCTACGATCTCGCTAAGGAAACAGATGTCGACATCATCTACAACACATTCACACAAGACTAATATAGGAGCGTAATAATATGATTTCAAAAGCGGCAAGACTGCACGGCAAAAGCGACATCCGTATCGACACGTTCGAACTGCCTGCAATAAAAGACGATGAAATATTGGTAAAAGTCATCACAAACAGCATCTGCATGTCCACCTACAAGGCGGCCAAGCTGGGATCGGAACACAAAAGGGTGCCGGAAGACATCGCAGAACATCCCGTGATCACCGGCCATGAGTTTGCGGGGGAGATTGTGGAAGTCGGAGCCAAATGGCAGGATGAATTCAAGCCGGGCGACCGTTTCGCCATCCAGCCGGCCCTGAACTACAAGGGCAGCCCTTACTCGCCGGGATATTCCTTCGAGTTCTTCGGTGGCAACGCGACTTATACGGTCCTGCCCCATCAGGTCATGGAGCTGGGCTGCCTGCTGAAGTACGACGGGGACAACTATTCGAACGCATCCCTGGCGGAACCCATGTCCTGCATCATCGGCGCCTACCATGCCAACTACCATACGATTCCTTTCGAGTACAGACATGAAATGGGAATCAAGGAAGGCGGCAACCTGGCACTTCTGGCTGCTGCCGGTCCGATGGGCCTTGGCGCTATCGACTACATTCTCAACTGTGACAGAAGACCATCGAGGGTTGTGGTCGTCGATATCTCCGACGAGAGACTGGAAATGGCGGAGCGGGTCATTCCTGTTGCTAGAGCGAAAGAACTCGGCATTGAACTGACCTATGTAAATTCAGCGAAAGTCGACGATCCAAAGCAACTGCTTATGGACTTGACTGACGGCGAAGGCTACAATGACGTTTTCGTCTACGCGCCGGTTGGCCCGGTTGTAGAGATGGCCGACAGCATCCTGGCATTTGACGGCTGCCTGAACTTCTTTGCCGGTCCTACGGACAAGCAATTCGGTGCCAAGTTCAACTTCTATCATGTACACTACTCTGCGACCCATATCGTCGGAACAAGCGGCGGAAACACTGACGACATGAGAGAGTCCCTGGAAATGACGGCTGCCGGTACGCTGAATCCTGCCATCATGGTCACACACGTAGGCGGTCTGGATGCAGTGCCTGACACGATCCTCAACCTGCCGGACATTCCTGGTGGCAAGAAGCTGATCTACCCGCACCTTGACATGCCGCTTTTTGATATCCGAGACCTCAGCAAGGAAAAGGCGGAGGACGAGCGTTTTGTCAAACTGGAAGAAATCCTTCAGAAGAACCACAACATCTGGTCTCTTGAAGCCGAGAAGTATGTTATGGATGTATTCGCTTGATAGGTATTGATTTTTAATCCGAAATGACATATACTCTAAATTGTGTTTTGTATACAACCTGACTTTGGTATCAGACATTAAAAAATGGTGCTAACTTAATGAAAAATGATAGGCTGTTGCAGAAATGCAACAGCCTTTTGAATGTCTGGAAGTTTGGGATTCGTTTATACTTTATGGTTGAATATCGATTTTATCTGTGTCTCCGTCAGAAAATAATTCGTTAACGGAAGACCGAATATGTGTGACAAATCATTAATGAAATCAGAGGAAGTTGTCGTGTTGATATATTTTGTCTCGGCTTTAGTGGCCTTGAAATTTCTGATGAAGCCGAAAATTTCCGATGTGGAGTATTGGTTGTCCAGCACCTTGAACTGCAGGATTCTTTCCAGAAGGACAGCGAGATAGCATATAAGGAAATGTCCCTTGATGGTTTCTTCTTTTTGAAGGAAGACAGGACGTGCATCAAGGTCGGACTTCATGATCTTGAAGGACTCCTCTATACGCCAGAGGTTGTGGTAAGTGGTATATATGTCAAGGTCGGTCATTTCAACTTCAGAGGTGACAAGTAGGTTATAACCTGCGAACATCAAATCTTTGTCAATGGCATCCTGATTGATGCTTACAGCAGCCTTGTTCCCTTTGTCATCAGTGAAATTCACGTATTTTCCGGTTTCCCCATAGTCTTTTCTCTTTGCCTGGGATGCGGTTAAGGCTTTGGCCTTTTCAACCATTCTGTTGATTTCGTATCTTTTTTTTGCAGCCAGAGTTGGATTGTAGGTGAGAAGCCTTTTTTCTGTCAGGTGAACAGTGACTTTCTTTCCATCATGTTCCACGGTATAGGGGAACTTGTCGACACAGGATTTGTAACGATAAAGAACCTTGCCGTTCGTGTCTTTCCTCTCTTTGAAATCCTGATCGAGCAGGACCCACACCTTTTCTTTTTCAGAGAGCCCTTTGACAGTTTTTGAAAACAGATAGCCATCGCCGTTACTTTTGGAAAAGGCGATATTCTGGGCGCAGTTGAGTCCTTTGTCTGCCACATGTATCGTCTTTCCGGTAATGTTGTTCTGTTTTTTCAACTGATCGATGACATCTCTAAGGATGGGTTTTTCAGATTCATTACCCGGGTACATTTTCATGCCGACAGGTATCTGATGGCTGTCCAGCAACAGACCAAGTCCCACAATAGGAGAATGTTGGTTCTCCTTGCTTGGACCTTTTTTCCTGAAGTCATCTTCTCTATCGATTTCGAAATAGAAGTTTGTGCAGTCGAAATAGGTTTTTGAAGTATCGATGCCATACACACCTTCTACCTGTGCAGTGAACAGTTCTATGAACTTTTCATAGTTGTTGCCAAGGAAAGACAAGCCGTCAAGAAGCTGGTCATAGGAGTAGTTGTAGGAATGATAGAGATTGGGCAATACCTCGTGGAAGGTTCTGTGCTTGCTGCATGGATGCACACTTCTGGCATAGACAAGGGAAGAGAGTAGTTCGAAAAGATCGTATTCAAAGTCATTGGTGAGCTTGAAATAATCGACATACTTCTTGATCTTCAGCTTCTCCAATATGCTTTTCAAAGGGAAGTAACCCAGATGGAGAATCGGAGACTTGTCGGAAATCTTCCTGACACCGACATCTTTCTTGGCTTTGTTAAGTGCATCGACTTCTTTTTGGAAGTGAGCAACAGGATCTGCAATGCCGTTTTTCATATGGGTCTCAATCGACCCTAAAGATTTATAGCACTTGTGAGCAGTACCCTTCTTGTCATGGTTATAGAAGCTCTCATATATAGCAAGATAAGTCCTGTTTTTCTGTTTGGTTTTTTTAAGGAAATAGGCCATAGACACCTCCATCGAAAACTAGCACCACTAACACCATTATTGTATCGCAGAAAAAATAATTTTGCAAGTGTTTTTAGCAACAAAAAAAGCCTTATTTTAAGGCGTTTGTAGGTGTTTGATATGAGGTTTGCTCCTAAAGAATTATGGTGCTAACTTCGAAAGACGGGCCTTGACATGCCGCTTTTTGATATCCGAGACCTCAGCAAGGAAAAGGCGGAGGACGAGCGTTTTGTCAAACTGGAAGAAATCCTTCAGAAGAACCACAACATCTGGTCTCTTGAAGCCGAGAAGTATGTTATGGATGTATTCGCTTGATAGGTATTGATTTTTAATCCGAAATGACATATACTCTAAATTGTGTTTTGTATACAAAAACTTGATTTTGAAAGGGTATAATCATGAACGAGAGAAAGATAGTAGTAGCAGATCCCACCCCGCTTGGGCTTTTCGGGTTGGCCATGGTCACTTTGGTAGCATCATCTGCCAAGCTCGGTTTGACAAGCGGCGTATCATTCGTTATCCCATGGGCCATTTTCCTTGGTGCCAGCGCACAGCTTTACGCGTGCATCCAGGATGCGAAGAAGAACAACGTCTTCGGTGCAACTGCTTTTGGTGCGTATGCATTCTTCTGGTACAGCGTGGCTTTTTCATGGCTGACACAGATGGGCCTGTTTGGTGAGAAGATGATGACAACAGTGGATACGAAACAATTGGGCGTCGCTTTTATCGGCTACCTGATTTTCACAATCTACATGACAATCGGTTCTCTTAAAACCAACAAGGTGCTGTTCGCGATTTTCTTCTTTATAGACTTCCTGTTCCTTGGCCTCAGCCTGAGCACTTTGGGCGTCGCTTCGGAATTGATGCATGGCATTGCTGCTTGGTCTGAACTGATCATCTCACTCCTTTCCTTCTATGGATCGGCTGCGATTATCATCAATACACAGTTCGGCAAATCAGTATTGCCTCTTGGAAAAAGTGTACTATAATCGACGTGAGTTAATTACTTGGGAACAGACAGCGGTCTGTTCCCTTTTTGCCATATGATGAAGCTGAGCTTGAGGTCTGAAATGCTTGATAAAATAAAAGACAAGAACCTAAAATTGATAAAAGCCGTGTTCTACATGCACCTGATCTACCTGTTCTACCTGGTATTCTTCAGCAATCCGGCAGGCAGGGAGGCGGTTTTCGAATACGGTTTCGACAGCATGAACCTGATGCCTTTCAATACGATTGCCCACTATCTGCGTGTGCGGGAGTACGTCAGTTTCGGCGTGCTGTTCTCAAATATCGTCGGCAATATCATCATCTTCATGCCTTTTGGCATGCTGCTTCCGCTGGTGCACCCGAAGACGGCGAAATGGTGGCGGGTGCTGCTGGTGAGTGTGGGATTGAGCTTGTTTATTGAAACGGTGCAGTTCGTTGCGAGTATCGGTATATTCGATGTGGACGATGTGATTCTGAACAGCCTTGGCGGTTTGTTCGGCTATTTGATTGGGGGAGCGATATGGAAGCGTGGCTGATTGGCATTATGGAAACGCTGCCGACATGGGGACTGGTCCTTATAGCGGCAGTGAGTTTGTATACTCTTTCAAAAGGGGCCGACCTGCTGGTGGATGAAGCGGTTGGCATATCCCTGCGTCTTGGCGTGCCGAAGGTCATCATCGGGGCGACGATTGTGTCCCTTGGCACGACGCTGCCGGAGGCGACGGTGTCGGTGTTCGCTGCCATCAAAGGGAATCCGGACCTGGCGCTGGGCAATGCGATCGGGTCCATCATCTGCGATACAGGTCTGATTCTTGGACTGGCTGCCATTATCGGTGTGCTGCCTGTCAAGCGGTCCGTGATGAACCGGCAGGGAAGGATCCAGATCGGTGCGGCGTTCATGCTTGCTATACTGGCGCTGCCGTTTTTGGGGAGAAATGGCGAAGGGGTCATCCGTCAGTGGATCGGCTTTGTTTTCCTTGGCATGCTGGTCGCCTATATTCTTATGACGATCCATTGGGCGAAACAGAAAAACAACAACAAGAAAAAGGGCGATGCTGAGGTTGGAGGATCTTTGTTCTGGCTTTTCGTGAAACTGGCTTTCGGTGTGACGGTTGTCATCGTTTCTTCGAAGGTGCTGATTCCGAGTGTTGAAATCACGGCTGTCCGTATCGGCATTCCTCAGAGCATCATAGCGGCGACGATTGTGGCCTTCGGCACAAGCCTGCCGGAGCTGATGACGGCGGTTGCATCGGTGAGAAAGGGACATGCCGCTCTGGCGGTTGGCAACATTGTCGGCGCGGACATTCTGAACGTGCTCTTTGTCGTCGGCGCAGCAGCGGCGGTGACGCCTGGCGGCCTGCGGGTACCAGTGAATTTCTATTACCTGCAGATTCCGACGATGCTGATTGTACTCGTCGCCTTCCGGCTCTTCGCGAAGAGCAAGGACCAGGTCATCAGCAAAAAGGAAGGCATCAGCCTGCTTGCCGTGTATGTGATTTATATTGTCATCAACTACACCGTGATGGTGTAGTGCCAGGGTAGTGCCAGGGGGACGGACCTTTTGGCACGCGAGAAAATTAACAGAACGGCTGGAGAGCAGTGAAATCAAGCTCTGCGGCCGTTCTTTTTTCTAGCACCGGTGCCAAAAGGTCCGTCCCCCTGGCACTTTGTGCCTCTTGCCATCCTTGGAAAAGGGTGGTATAATTTTAATAGAACATATGAATGTATGTTCACATATAAGAATAAAATGACAGGAGAGATGATAGATGAACAACCATACAGGCTGCTGCGAAGACGACCTGTTCGTCGCCAAGGTGAAAGAAAGCATGGAAGTGGAGGATACCCTCTACGACCTGGCGTATTTTTTCAAGATGCTGGGTGACAGCACGAGGGTCAAGATACTGGCCGCCCTCCTCCACGGCGAGATGTGCGTCGCCACGCTGACGGACATTCTCGAGATGAACCAGTCGGCGGTTTCCCACCAGCTTAGCATTTTGAAGGCGGCAAGACTGATCCGGTCCAGGAAAGAAGGCAAGTGGGTCTTCTATGCCATCAACGATGAACACGTGGCCACCATCTACCAGATGGGCCTTGACCATATTAAGGAGTAGAGTGCTATGAAAGAAGAAAAAAGCTGCAGCTGCGGCCATTGCGATATTGACATACACGATCATAACCACGACCACGACCACGGCGGACCGATTCCGAAAAGCGATGTGGTGAGGATGCTGATCGCTCTGGTACTGGTCGCGTGCGCTGCATGGCTACCGGTGCCTGATACCGTGAGTCTGATTGGGTATTTGGCGGCTTATATCCTGGCCGGCTACCCGGTCTTGCTGAAGTCCATAAGCGGCCTCAGACACAGGGACTGGCTGGACGAAAACTTCCTTATGCTGATAGCGACCTTCGCCGCCTGGGCCATCGGCGCATACGGTGAAGCGGCTGCGGTTATGATTTTCTACGGCATCGGTGGCATCTTCGAGGACATGGCTGTCAACCGTTCGAGACATTCCATCGAATCGCTGATGGAGATCAAGCCGGATAAAGCAAGGAAACTGATTGAGGGGATATGGACCGAGTGCCATCCTGAGGATGTGGCGATCGGCGATTTGATACAGGTACAGGCCGGAGAAAGGCTTCCTCTCGACGGCACTGTCGAAGAAGGCTTTTCATCCCTTGACACCTCCGCGATAACAGGTGAATCCATGTATACGGAAGTCGTCGAAGGCAGCGAGGTCTATGCCGGAGCCGTCAATGTGGACGGGGTACTGACGATCCGCACGACAAGAACTTTCAGCGACTCGACGGTCAGCCGTATTCTGGAGCTCGTTGAAAAAGCTTCGCAACAAAAGGCAGAGACGGAAAAATTCATCACACGTTTCGCAAAATACTATACACCCGCCGTTGTAGGCGCGGCGGTGCTGCTGGCTGTATTGCCACCGCTGCTGACAGGCGATGCCTTTACAACCTGGCTGTACAGAGCCGCCATTTTCCTGGTTGTCTCCTGTCCGTGCGGCCTTGTGATCTCGGTGCCCCTTGGCTACTTCGGAGGGATAGGAAACGCATCGAAACACGGCATTCTGGTTAAAGGAGGCAACTTCCTGGAGGTGCTTCAAAGCGCCGATGCTGTCGTTTTGGATAAGACAGGCACGCTGACAAAAGGACATTTCGAAGTGACTTTCATAGAGAAGCACGCTGACGCAGATGAAGCATGGGGAGCCATCGGCCTGGAACTGATTCTGGAAATAGCTGCCCAGCTGGAGCGGCATTCGAGCCATCCTATCGCCAAGTCCATCGTCCGGGCTTTCCAGGAGAAACTCATCGATGACGGCTCGGTAAGGAACATCAAGGAGCACAAAGGAAAAGGCATGAGCGGACTCTACAGAGGAAACCAGGTCCATGCAGGCAACGCCAAGCTAATGGAAGAGCTGGGCTTTGAAGTGCCCTTCCACGAGACGCACGAGACCGTCGTTTTCGTAGCGACTGCCAGCGGTATCATCGGCGATATCCACCTGTCCGACGTGGTCAAGGCGGATGCGGAGGAAGGCATCGAGGAGCTGCGGAAACTGGGCATCAAAGACATCACCATCCTGACTGGCGACAGAAAGGAAAGTGCCGCTTTTGTAGCGGACAAAGTGGGCATCGACAGCTATCATGCAGAGCTGCTGCCTCATGACAAAGTGGCACGGTTTGAGGATATGTTGGCTGCAAAGGGGTCGAAGGACAAGGGCCATATCCTCTATGTGGGGGGACGGTATCAATGACGCGCCTGTACTGGCAAGGGCAGATGCGGGCATAGCTATGGGCGGCATCGGTTCCGATGCTGCCATCGAGGCTTCGGACATCGTCATCATGACAGACCATCTGACAGCCATTCCAAAGGCCATCCGGATTGCAAGGTTCACACGGAGAATCGTCTGGCAGAACATCAGCTTCTCTCTGGGCATCAAAGCGCTGGTTCTGGCGCTTGCCGTGCTGGGCTACGCGAACATGTGGCTGGCGGTCTTTGCTGATGTCGGTGTAGCGGCGATTGCGATTCTCAATGCAGTCAGGGCACTCAACTACGAACCGTAATTTTCCTCTTCCCATTTGCCGGAAAAGATGGTAGAATATAGAGCGTTATGGAGAAGTACCCAAGAGGCTGAAGGGTCCGCACTCGAAATGCGGTAGGTCGTTTACGCGGCGCGGGGGTTCAAATCCCTCCTTCTCCGTTATCGTCTTGACAAGAAAGTGGTGCCGGGGAGGAAATGTTTTCCTCCCCGGCACCACTTTCCTTTTGAACAAGTTTATTGACAAGGCTTTCACGGACGTGATATAATCCAATAGAATGATTGAGGATGAGGATGAATATTTAGATACAACTTCGGATTCTAGAGTTAATCTTTTCCAACACAATCGATTCAAGAACTTATCGTTTAGATTAATTTTAGGAGGAAACACAATGAACAAAGGTATTGTAAAATGGTTTGATGCAAAAAAAGGTATCGGATTCATTACACTTGAAGAAGGCAACGACGTATTCTGCCATTTCTCAGCTATCCAAGGTTCCGGCTTCAAAACTCTTGAAGAAGGCCAAGAAGTTGAGTTCGAAATCGTAGAAGGCGCTAAAGGCCCTCAAGCTGCTAACGTAACTAAACTGTAATATCAATCATATAACAGTTTGAGTTCAGCACTATCCGTAGATACCATATTATCGTATATAATTGTATCAAAAGATAGAAAATGCCCCCGGAATTTCCGGGGGTTTTTTTGTTGTTCAAAGATAGAAAAGACGGTGCCGGGGAGTAAAACATTTCCTTCCGGGGAGGAAATGTTTTACTCCCCGGCACCGTCTTCTTATAATCAAGATTTTCCCTGTGATAATTGATACCAATTCTTATATCCATATTATATAATATAGTTAAAGAAGGACACGAGGGAGGCGATCCTATGGTAACGCAACAATTATTTATGAGTACTGTTTTCGTGGCAGGTGTGCTGTCGTTTTTCTCGCCATGCATTATCCCGATTCTACCGGTCTACATAGGCATCCTGGCGGGGGACGGAAAGGAAGGAAAACACAACGGCCTGGCGATGAAGCTGATTAGGACTTTCACATTCATACTCGGCATATCGACCAGCTTCGTGATCCTCGGATTCGGAGCGGGTGCGTTGGGATCGCTGATCAACTCCAAGGGATTCCTGATCGGCGCAGGTGTGATTGTCATCATCCTCGGTATACACCAGACAGGCCTGATACACATCAGACTCCTGGACAGGGAGAAGAAATTGCATCTGAAACGCAAGGACAACGAAG
The DNA here is from genome assembly GCA_963677915.2 of Vallitaleaceae bacterium. GTDB lineage: Bacteria > Bacillota > Clostridia > Lachnospirales > Vallitaleaceae. The sequence goes on from CAXXGE010000047.1 coordinate 65,293, forward strand.
GTTATGGTGCACCGAAGGCGATGAGCTTTCCGGGCATCTACATCCTCGGCTTCACCTTCAGCTTCGGGTGGACACCATGCATCGGTCCGATCCTGGGCGCAGTCCTTGGTGTCGCTGCTGCCGGCGGGCAGACGTTCTACGGCGCATGGCTCATGCTTCTTTACGCAGCCGGTTTGGCGATTCCGTTTATGGCGATTGCGGCATTCTCAAATGTGCTGTTGTCGAAAGTCGGAAAGCTGAACAGACACATGGGCAAGTTCAAGATCATAGGTGGCATCCTCATCATCCTGATGGGCATCCTGCTGATGACGGGCAACCTGAACGATTTGACCGCTGTTTTTGAACGGTTGGTAAATTAAAATCGAAGTGCCGCGGATGCGGTGCCACGGGGTCAGACTTTCTGGCACGGGGCTCGGCGCACCCGTGCCAGAAAGTCTGACCCCGTGGCACCGCATCCGCGGCACTACCATCTACATCGAAAGGAGAATTCATATGTTCAATAAATTATCTATCAAACTCGGCGCACTGCTCCTGGCTGTCGCGCTGCTAGCTGCCGGCTGCAGCCAATCTCAAGCACCGGCGCAGGACAACATGGTGCCGGCAGAAGACAACATGGCACCAGCAGAAAACAGCATGACAGCCCAACCGAAATCTGAAGCCGAATCATCCGAAGAACCACTGATCCCTATGGCCGCAGACGACAGCGAACAGCTCAACAAGGGCTACCCGGCAAAGGATTTCACACTGAAGGACCTGAACGGTGACACCTACACGCTCTCTGACTTCAGAGGCCAGAAAGTCTATATCAAGCTGTGGGCTTCCTGGTGCTCCATTTGCCTGGCGGGGATGGAAGAAATAGACATGCTGTCCGGCGAAGACAACGACTTTGTCGTCTTTACGGTAGTATCACCAGACCACAACGGCGAACTGTCAACGGATGAATTCGTGACATGGTACAAAGGGCTGGAAAATGAAAACATGATCGTCCTTCTGGATGAAACCGGAGAAGTAATGAAGAGTTTCAATGTCAGGGCATTTCCAACTTCAGTCTACATAGGAACAGACGGCATCCTGGCCCACACTGCACTTGGCCACAGATCGAACGACCAGATTAAAGAAACCATGGAAACAATCCAGTAAATCAATGCTATAATGGAAGAAGGTGCAGCCATGAAAATGACGTTTCACAAGAGAGTCTACATGCTGCTGGCCTCTCTACTTGCAGTCGTGCTTATCACGGCAGCCTGCAGTACCGGAAGTAGAACGCGCATAAATGAAGAACCTATGAATGATGCAACAACCGATTCAACTGAAAGCATGATGGAAGAACCGGCACCGGACCTGTCAAACCTGAGCGAACTCACAGCGAAACTCATCGGGGAACAGCAGGCGGACCTCATGGCCAGGGAAGAAGAACGTTTCAACGAGACCAACCAGGCCAGCGGATTGCCGGACAATCCAAATGAAGGAGTTGATTACAGTATGGCAGAAACGCCACGAAATATATCTGGCAGGCGGCTGCTTCTGGGGCGTCGAAGCTTATATGAGCAGGATCTACGGCGTTTACGACGTCACCTCAGGCTACGCCAACGGCAAGACGGAAAACCCGACGTATGAAGAAGTATGCTACATGAACACCGGCCATGCGGAAACGGTCCACGTCCAGTACGATCCGGCGAGGGTCGACCTGAACACACTGCTTGGCTACTATTTCAGAATCATCAACCCAGTCAGCGTCAACAAACAGGGCAACGATGTGGGCACCCAGTACAGGACAGGCATCTACTACACCGACGAAGCGGACCTGCCGGTGATCGAAGCGAAAATGGCCGAGATCCAGGCGAAATACGACGAACCTTTGGCTGTCGAAGTAGAACCGCTGAAACACTATTTCCTGGCTGAAGAATACCATCAGGACTATCTCGAGAAGAACCCGAACGGCTATTGCCATATCGACCTGAACACGGTGAACGACATCATCATCGACCCGGCCCGTTACCCGAAACCGAGCGATGACGTACTCAAAGAGACATTGACCGAATCCCAATACAGGGTCACTCAGTTGAACGAGACGGAGCGGGCCTTCGAGAACACCTATTGGGACAACCATGAGCCCGGCCTCTACGTCGACGTGGCGACCGGCGAGCCGCTCTTCTCATCCAAGGACAAATACGATTCAGGATGCGGATGGCCGAGTTTTGTAGAGCCGATCGACAAACAGGTTGTCACCTACGACGACGACACCAGCTACAACATGGTACGTACCGAAGTGCGGAGCCGGAGCGGCGACAGCCATCTGGGCCATGTCTTCACAGACGGACCTAAGGACCGGGGCGGACTGAGGTACTGCATCAACAGTGCATCGATCAGGTTCATCCCGTTGGACGAGATGGAATCCGAGGGCTATGGCTATCTGATCAGCGAAGTGGCAGAATAATCCGAATGAACGTAAACATGCATATATGAAAGGAGGCGGCAGCATGTACAAGCTTCTTATAGCGGACGACGAGCCGTTGGTACGGAAAGGCATCGTTTCTCTAGTGCCCCACGAGGCGCTGGGCATCGGCGAAGTCTATGAAGCATCCGACGGCAAGGAAGCCCTGGAACTGTTCAAAAGCTGCCGTCCCCAGTTGATTTTAGCGGATATTAACATGCCCCGCATGAACGGCCTGGACCTGGCCAAAGCCATCAAGGAAGAGGACCCGGACGCCCAGATCGCCATCATCACAGGCTACGACTATTTCGATTATGCGGTGACAGCGCTGAAGGCAGGGGTGGACGATTTCATCCTGAAGCCGGTTTCCAGGAAGGATATCAGCTCGCTGGTCAAGAAGCTCATCGACCGGCTGGAGGAGAAGGCCAGGTTCAAGGAAGTGGCGGAGGCCATGGAGCAGATCCAGTCGGAGGAAAGTCCTGATTCGGAAGGCTACAAGTTTAAGATGCAGCAGATTATGGAAAAAGGCGTTCCCGACAGCGATTTCTCACTTACATCCATGGCATCTGAAATGGGACTCAGCGCCGGGTATGCGGGCAGCTTGTTCAAGGAACTCTTCGGGGAGCCGTTTCAGGACAGGCTGCTGAGACTCCGTCTTGAACGGGCCAAGGTGCTGCTTCTATCCACGGAAATGAAAAACTACGAGGTTGCGGCGAAGGTTGGATTCGAGGATCCCAATTATTTTTCGACCCGTTTCAAGAAATCTTTCGGGTGTACGCCCAGTCAGTTCAGAAGGCGGTGACTGTATGAGACGGCATCCCTTTGCAAGAGCTAACGAAATATTTTCCAGAATCAAATTCCAGATTGCGGCTTATTACCTGCTGGCAAGCTTGCTGTTGGCGGGTGTTTTGGGTGTCGCGCTTTATTACAGCATCGCCGGTGTGTTTCAGGAGAAGACGATGCAATATACGGGAATCGCCATCGAAAGGAGCGGCCGTTATCTGGAGCTCTATATCGACAAAATGAAGTCGGTCTCGAACATGATTGCAACCAACCCGTCAACGATGCGCTACATGGCCAACGAGGAACTGCTCCCAGGCGCGGACCGGGCTGACCTTGCCGCCCTGATCGACGAGGCGCTGGCTTCCGATCCCTTCCTGACCTCGATCATCGCCGTGAGCAAGGACGGCAGAATCGTTTCAAACGAAGAGACGCTGGATATGACGGTCTCCAAGGATATGATGGATCAGGACTGGTATGTGGCTGCGGTGGAAGGCAACAACATGCCGGTGCTCACGTCGGCCAGGATGCAGGAGTTTTCCATGGACAGGGAAAGCTGGGTTGTTTCAGTCAGCCGTGAGATCACCGATATCGAAGGCAACAATATCGGCGTGCTCCGCTGCGACATCGACTACAGCGTGGTCGAGGACCTGCTGATGGACCTCGACCTCGGTAGCGAGGGCTATCCTTTCATACTCAACGACGACAACGAGATCGTCTTCTACAGCGACCCAGGTGCCAGGGGGTCAGACCTTTTGGCACGCCTGCCGGCGGGGACGGTGCCAAAAGGTCTGACCCCCTGGCACGCCTACGATCGTGAGACCAACCTGATGACCTACAGCTACCGGCTGGAAAACGCCGACTGGACGCTGGTGGGCGTCGCCTCGCTGGACAGTCTGACCGTGCTGCAAAGGCAACTGATGGAGACGCTGCTGCTTCTCTCTCTGGTGCTGGTGGCCGTGGCGCTGGGCAGCGGCGTCGTCATCGCCGGGCGGATCACGAAGCCGATCAGGAAGCTGGAGGAGACGATGGCATCGGTCGGCGAAGACATTGAAGCGGCGGCCGACAGCAAGGCGGGCAGCTATGAAATCCGCAGCCTGGCAAGCCATTTCAACGATATGATGGTCAAGATACGGGAACTGATGAAGGAAGTGGAGGAGAAGGAAAAGTATTTGCGCACGTCAGAAATCACCGCCCTCCACAACCAGATCAACCCACACTTCCTTTACAATACACTGGATACGATCGTCTGGATGGCCGAGTTCGGCGACAGCGAGAAGGTCATCGATATCACCAAGTCGCTGGCCAGCTTTTTCAGGCTATCCCTCAGCAAGGGGGAGGCGATGGTCACGGTCGAGGATGAGGTGGCCCATGTGAACCAGTACCTTTTCATCCAGAAACAGCGCTACCAGGAGAAGCTCAGCTATACGATCGATGTGGACGAAGAGATACGCCAGTACAAAGTGCCGAAAATCATCCTTCAGCCCATTGTGGAAAACGCCCTTTACCACGGCATTCGGGAGAAAGCGGGGCCTGGACATATCGAGGTCTCCGGCCATGCAGCCGACTGCGGCATCGAGTTCGTCATAGAGGACGACGGCGTCGGTATCGATGGATCCACAATCATGAAGGCGGATATGTGGACAACCGGCGGCATCGGCATGGAAAATGTGGACAAGCGCATCAAACTCCATTTCGGCGAGGGATACGGGCTGCATGTAGAAGGACTGGAACCAGGAACGAGGGTTGTATTGAAACTGGGTTTGAATACCGGAAACGAAAGGGGGGACGGCCATGGAAGGCATGAAGAAACTATATAGCGAGCTTCTGGAGCATTTTGAAAAAAGCGGCTATACAAGGCTGTCACCGGATGCTGAGGGAGCGGCGCCCATTTACGGCATCTTCGACAAAACAAACATGTACCTGGTCAGGATTCTGACACCTGAAATCGAGGAGACGGTTTCGGGACGGGGCAAGGTGCAGCCGGGGCCGAATGTCCATGCAGACAAGGTCGTTGTGCTGAACCTGCATCTCGTGGAAGACGGGACCATGCCTGAATTCAAGAACGAAACGCCGGATCTTGAGGCAAGGGTGATTGATGTGCACTGGGTCATTCGGGTGGATCTGCGAGAGCTTTTTATCCCGAAAAAGCAGCTGAAAGGCATAATGAAACTGGACCGGGAGCTGGTACGGCTTCTGAATAAGGAGTCGCAGGACTACTACCATTTACATAGACGGGTGGACCAGCCGACAGCGACATACCTGCTGATGGGAATCAACGTGGTTTTCTGGCTGTTTCTGGAATGGGCAGGGGGTAGCACGGATTTGGATGTGCTGGTCCGGTACGGTGCCGTGCAGCGGTCGCTCGTTGTAGGCCAGGGTGAGTACTGGCGGCTCATGACATCCATGTTCATCCATATCGGTATTGGTCATCTGGCTCTGAATACCTTCAGTCTGTACATTTTCGGTACGCGTATTGAAATGTATATGAAAAGGTGGCAGTATGTCGCCATGTATATCACGTCAGGGGTAGCGGGTTCGGTTATGAGCGTGATTGGAAACGGATGGATCGGGAGAAACCCGGTCAGCGCAGGAGCGAGCGGTGCAATCTACGGCATCCTGGGCAGTGTGATGGTTTTCTCTAAACTGACGCGGAGGAGTCTTGATGGCGTCAACGCCCATATGATCTGGATTATTTTCATGGTGGGGATCGTGTATGCGGCCTGGAACCCTGAAATCGGCGGATTCGCCCATGTAGGCGGATTTTTGGCTGGCGCGATTATCTCGCTTTTCCTTATGGGTGAGAACAAGTTAGGTTCCCGGAACAGCATAAAGTAGTTGAAATAACGGGCACCGTGTTATAGTATATAGGAGACGAGGGCTTGAGGGCCAAACGATTGAGAGGATGGGTATAGATGGATAAAGATAATTGTCTTTTTTGCGGGATTGCCAACGGCAGTATCGAGTCGGCGACCGTATTTGAAAATAACGAGTTCAGGGTGATTCTGGACAAGTTTCCTGCATCGAAGGGACACACGCTGGTGATTCCGAAGGAGCATTCGGACGATGTCTATGATATCGACGGCATGTCAGCGGGCAAGATATTTGCGATGGCGACGATTGTGGCCAAGGCACTGAAGCGGGTGCTGAAGTGCGACGGCATCAACATCATCCAGAACAATGGCGAAGTGGCTGGCCAAACAATCAATCACTTCCATATTCATATCATTCCAAGATATGCAGACGACGATCTCGACCTGACCTGGCCGACCCACGAGTTTACCGACGGGTTGCTGTCAGAGCTGGCGGAGATAGTCAAAAAAGAGATATAAGCGAAGCCAGGGGGTCAGACTTTCTGGCACCGGTTAGATGGCATGAAATTAAGAAGCAGCTCCAGAACCAACGCGACAGTGCGCGGGTTCAGGGCTGCTTTTATCATGCCTGGATTATAATAGGAAGGTGCCAGAAAGTCTGACCCCCTGGCTTCGCCATAGTCTGCCGCCGGCAGACCAAATCCATTCGCTTTTCTGTTACACTGGTGGATGAGAGGAGGTAAATATGCCGAGAATAAAAAGAAAAGAAAGTAGAACAGGGATTCATCATGTCTTCATGCGGGGCGTGGGCCAGATGGATATCTTCAAGGATGACGACGACAGATGGGGTTTCATGAATTCGCTTGATAGGGCGAAGTGCCAGGGCGGATTTTCTGTGATCGCGTATTGTCTGATGACGAACCATATTCACTTGTTGGTGAGAGAACAGGAGCCGCTAGGCGATAGTATCAAAAGGATTTCTGTCAGCTATTCCAGGAGGTTCAACAAGAAATATGGCAGGTCTGGGCATCTTTTTCAAGGAAGGTTCGGAAGTGAACCTGTTGAAACTGGACGCTATTTAGCCAGGGTCGTGCGCTATATCCATATGAATCCGGTTAAGGCGAAGATTGTTTTCAGGCCGGAAGATTACCGTTGGAGCAGTTATAAGTGCTACAGAAAAGTGTTTAAGGGGATGGAAACAGGGTTAGAGTCGGACATGGTCAAGGCAGCATTTTCAAACTGGGAGAACTTCAGGAAATACACACTAGCAGAAGACCTTAAGGAGACAGATTTTCTCGATGAGCCAAGTGTTGCCTGCACGGCAGAGATGATTGCAGGTTATATAATGGCTGAGCGCCCCAAGCTTGACTGGTCCAAAGTCTCAGAGGAGGAAAAACGGGAACTGCTGCTGGAAATCAAAGAGAAGCTTGGGGCCAGTGGCAGGTTGTTGAGTGAAGTACTGCCGATTGGCAGGAATAGGATCAATAGATTGCTGAAGGAAGAGTGATTGACGTACGTAAAAAAGTACGTTATCATTAAGTTGGAGGTGTTTTTATGCTCAGTATCAGTGTCACTAATTTTCGAAAAAATATATACAGTATTTTAAGTCAGACAATCAAATTCAATGAGCCTGTTAATATCAGTACAAAAGATGGCAATGCTGTCATTTTAAGCGAAGAAGATTATAATGGCTTGATTGAAACCCTGTACTTGTCGAATATGCCGGATGTCAAAAAGAGCATCATTGATGGCCTGAAAACACCTATTGAGGAATGTGTTGCTGAAAACGAAGTAGATTGGTAGATAGATGTACAGGATTGTATGCACAAAAGATGCTTTGAAGGATATAAAGAAGCTGAAATCATCCGGGCTTTCTGAAAAAGCAAAACAGATTATTGAGCTCCTTAGGATTAATCCCTATCAAAATCCGCCAACATACGAAGAACTGGTTGGAGATCTGAAGGGGGCATATTCCAGGAGAATCAACATTCAACATAGGATGGTTTACAGCATTGATGAAGACAGCAAAATAATTAAAGTGATTCGAATGTGGACTCACTACGAGTGAAAAATCGCGCTGTGCTTATGATAGTTCCTCTTGAACTTTTATAGTATCGCGCGATTTTTCTATACTTTCATCACATCATTTTCCTACCAATTATTATCCCGGTTCCGGTCATGATTAGCGCCATCAGCCCCAATCCAATCAAGCCTTTAGGACTTGTAGCCGCATCTTCAGTTTCCTGCTTCTCCTGCTGAGCGCTTGCTATAGCCTGCTCGCGGGGATTCTCCACACCCATACCGCCTCGACCACCGCCACCGCCGAACTGGTCCCTGGCGACTGCGTTTAGAATCGTCCTGTCCCCGGCACCAGCAGGGACAGCTGCACCACCCATTCCGGGCCTGCCCTGTGTGGCATTCCCATCACCGTTGTTGGTCGACGGAATCGTGCCCTCCAGCTGCTGCTGGATGTTGTCTGAGCGAAGGGCTATGAAGTCGATAAGGTCGGTCGCTGTACTGCTTTGAAACGCTTCGCAGGTGCCGAACTTGGTTGGGTCGTCTTCAACATAACTGTCTATCATGGCAGCTGTCTCGGTGACCTTTGCTTCAAACTGCTCAGCGCTGAAGTAACCGTCCAGCAGCTCCTGGAGATATTCGTGGTATTGCTCTAGATATTCTTCGTTGGAGAGGACTGCCTTGACCAGCGGGTAGTTGTCCATGGAACCACTAACAGGTTCGTCAATCAGAAATGCTGCCGCTACAGCCGGATCATTGCTGCCCATGAAGCCATTGAAGGCCATGTTAAGATCCCAGGCAATCCATTCAAACTGGTCGTCGTTCAGATACAGGTAGTAGTTATGGTACATCCCGCCCTGGTAGGAGTCCAGATGAACGGTCACCGTGCTGACAGCCAGGTATTTCAGGAAACTGTCCACGTTAAATATATCATCCAGGTCGTCGATGGCGTCCTTGTCACCTGTAACCACGTCATCAATGGTGGAAATCAGCTCGATCAGGGCATCGTCATCCGGCTTGGTTGTGTTTTCGGGATAGAGACCCAGATAATCGTCAGGATCATCGGAGATGTAGGCAAGGTCCGCGCCTGTGCCCATGTCTGGTTTGTACAGGTCACCAGTGGCGTTGTCGAAATGTTCATCAAGGAACGCCTGGTTCACCTGTTCAACAGAAATGTACAGTCCGAAATATTCGCCGTTGACATAGAGCGCTGCAAAAGTCGTTCTCGGTGCATCGGCGCCAAGGCTGCTCAGTGATTCATAAGCCAGGTATTCTTTCATCATCGTTGTATCGGCAAACATGTTGTTCAGGTTGATCTTAGTAAGGCCGAAGAGGTTCTGTCCGGAAACGTAGTAGTTGAAGTCGACTTTTAGGCTGAAACGTTCCGAGTCACTGCTTGCTACTGAAGAAAGACTAGAGTTGCCCTTGGGCCTGATGCCGACTTGTTTCAATGTATATCCATTGTAGGTGATATCTGCCATAACCATTTCTTCATCAAGGGCGTTCTCCACCATATCAGCCCAGTCTTCTTCGTCGATAGTTATATTGACATCGATGACTTCGTTGTGGGGAAATACGTATTTATCGGTCACAGACTGTGATTGGGTTTGTGAATTGACCATTGGCTGCTCATATACAACGGTAACAACCAGCAGCACGACAATCATCAACCCTACGACAGTCAGCGACTTTATCCAATTGTTATTATTAAATTTTGACATGATCATTCACCTCGATGCAAGGAAGCCATGGGGTCAGACTTTCTGGCACTCTGTTTGGCTAAAGTGCCAGAAAGTCTGACCCCATGGCACCCCATCTCGCCTTCCTTGATCCTTAACTCGATGGTCATTTCAATTTCGCCTGAAGCAACCGTCTTGGACTTGACCAAATAGCGGATGGCGGATGACTTCAGCTTGTCAATCACAGCCGCCTTGTCCTTGTCGTCGCCGAAGTTAATCAGCAGCAAGTAAGGCTTGTCAGAATTCGTATGATGGCGAATGCATAGATGACCATGCCAATTACGAAGGAGCCGACCAGCGCAAGGAAATAGAATCCGGCGCCGATGACGATGCCCGCTGCGATAGAAAAGAACATGAAGACGATGTCCATCGGATCCTTTATGGCCGCGCGGAAACGGACGATGCTGAGGGCGCCGACCATACCGAGGGACAGGACGACGTTGGCAGTCACAGCCATGATGACTAAAGCTGTAATCATCGTCATCATCACCAGCGACATGCTGAAGCTTTTTGTATAGACGATGCTTTGATAGCTTTTTCTGTAAACCTGGAAGATGAACAGGCCAACAACAAAGGCGATGAGCATGTTAAGGCCAATGTTGGCAGCTGTCAGGTTCGTTGAATTCTGCAGGAAACTTTCTTTAAAAATATCATTGAAGGTTGTCATTTTTTATCCCTTTCTTTCATCGGGTTTCGATTTCAATTTCAGTAGATATATGGTGCCCGGCTTAAAACGTATTTCGAATTGGCCGTTGAAATGGTATGGGCTGTCTGGACGATGCCCTTCATAAAGGCAGGAAGCACATGGTTGAACTTGACTTCCAGTATCACAGCCGGCGAGCCAGGGACGCCGCGGTACAGAACCGGTTCCTGGAATAGCTTGCGGAAATCCCGGGACTCCTGAAGTTGCCTGTCAAAAGTCACCCGCATATCGCCTATTTTGTGTATGAAGGCTTTACGTTCATAGCGGATCAAGACTTTGGGCCTCAGCAAATGTTGCCTTAAAGCTACATAAAAGTGTCGGTAGATTGTTTCGTCCTTCTTCAGTAAAAATCCGTACTCGCCTTCAATGATCCACCTTACCTCTTCCGATGTCAGCGAGGCTGAATCCTTGACGGTCAGAGAATCGATCTTGGACTTTCGCTCGAGCTTGATGATAGCGGGGCTGTCGTTGTAGAAACGAATGCGGTACTTGTGCCTGACAGCGTCCCCGTCTTCTTTTTCCTTGTACGCCTGGTTGTTCCAAGTGTCGAAATAGAGGCTGGTTATATGGTAGTTTCTTTCTCTACAATGTTCATCCTTATCCAGCAGCCGTTCCAATTTCTTCTCAAAATACACAGCTTCAATCTCATTCAGTGCGTACTTCATTTCATGACGTCCTGCCATGACGATTCCTCCTTGTCGTTAACTTTAGGTTAAGTATACTACGGAAAGCTTAACGCTACCTTAAAAGTGCCACAGGGACGGACCTTTTTGGCACTGCTAAGGTACCCGTGCCAAAAAGGTCCGTCCCCGTGGCACTACCAAAAAAACTTCAATAGTCTGCCGCCGGCAGACCAAATCGTCCTCCGGATGTGATAAGCTACACGGACAATAATTTATCCAAACAAAAGCAAGAATACCCCTGCCTCGTAACCTTCCTTGCTCGCGTAGTGAGAGTGCAGGTGGGGGATGAATTGCACTTGTTTTTCAGGGGCTTCGACATGTTTTTTCGTCAAAATACTATCACCTTCAAGTGGAAAATGGTATAATTAACAGGAGGGGAACAAATGTTCTGTATCGTTTGAGGGGAGGATTGACCATGACAAACCTGACTGCAACAAAAAGCTATAAATTTCGTCTGTATCCCACAAAAGAACAACAAAGACTGATCGACATGACAATCGGACATTGCCGTTTTGTATACAACTACTCTCTTGGCAAACAACTTGAACAGGACTGGTATTACAAGCGTGTGGAAGAGATGGTACAGCAGGGATATTTTCCCAGAAACAACTGGAAGGGAAGGTTGTTCAACAAGTACGAAGCCATCAAGGCTTTGCCGGAGCTGAAGAAGCACTACCCGTTCCTGAAGGAAGTGGATGCCATAGCCCTGCAGGCTGCCATAGAAACACTGGGAAGGGCGTTTGAACGCAGATACAAGAAATTGGGTGGACGACCCCACTTCAAGTCCAAGCACCATAGGGTACAGAGCTATACCACCAAGAAGATAGCAGGCAACATCCGCATAGAAGGAAGCCATATCAGACTGCCGAAGCTGGGCTTGGTGAAGATGGCCAAGTCCAGAGAAGTCATCGGTGAAATCAAGACGGCTACCATCAAGCGTACAGCCACTGAAAAGTATTTTGTTTCAATCACCTGCAAGACAAAAGCAACGCCCCTTTCCCGGGTTGAGAAGAAAATAGGGCTGGACATGGGGTTGAAGGATTTCGCCATCACATCAGACGGCGAGAAGATCAATAACCCCAAATGCTTCAGCAGAAGCGAAAAACGGTTGGCATTCCTGCAGAAGTCTTTAAGTAGGAAGCAGACTGGGTCAAGCAACTACCGCAAGGCGAAACTTAAAGTAGCCAGACAGCATGAGAGAATCAGGAACCAGCGAAATGATTTTCTGCATAAGCTGTCCTCAAGACTGATCAGCGAAAACCAAGTGATTGCGATTGAGGACCTGAGCATACAAGAGATGCTCTGTGACAAGCATTATGCAAAAGGAATCAGCGATGCTTCCTGGTACGGATTTCGCGTCATGCTTGAATACAAAGCCGGATGGTATGGGAGACAGATCGTCATAGCTCCAAGGGGTTACGCATCAAGCCAGATATGCTCTGTCTGTGGCGAAAAGAATCCACTTGTCAAGAGACTGTCGTTGAGGGAGTGGGTCTGTCCTCACTGCAAAACAGAACATGACAGGGATATCAATGCAAGCAGGAATTTGCAGAAACTAGCGTAAGCTGGCAATATATGAGGTCGGGACGACCTTCAGAGCCTGGGTAATCTCGGTCCGGTAGGATCGTTGACCAGGAATCTCCCACTTCTGCAAGTGGGAGAAGTTCAAAAGGAGGATACGAATGACAAAGAAACGAGGAAGAAAACAACTGAGATAGGCTGTGCTGGCAATGATAATCACAGGTGTCTGGCTGACAGCCAGCGGCTGCGGCGCTGGTGGCCCAACCAAGAGCGAGATCAAGGAAGCGCTGCAGGGACGGGTGTTGGAACTGGGGAGTTTCCGATACCGGATCGGAAGCATCGACGAGATCAAGAAAGTGAAAATCGAGGAGAGAAACGAAACAGAACTGGGATTGGAATGCCTTGTCAATGTGGAGCTGGAAACGGAGGAAATGAAGGCGGAAGCGAACGTGGCCATCACCTACATGAACCTGTTGGACATGTGGCTGCTTGAAGAATTCACAATCCTAAACGGTGTCGTAGAGCCCTTGATAGAACCGACAGGCAAGGAAATATCGGATTATGTCCGTAGCGGTGACGCAAACTGGATGTTTGACTGGCAGTTTGCGGATGGCGATGTTATTACAACAGATATCATATCGATAACTCCTTCATCGAACGGCACCTCAAGCAACGTCACTGCAACAATAGCAATCGAAAATGATTACAGCAAGATGATGGCCGATGCCGGCGTGCTGATGGTTCTGGACCAACAAGGAACCAAGCTTGCCTGGGAGCCGATTGAAATGGAGGTTCTCGGCAGCAGCTACTCGGTCCTGAATCCAATCAGCGATGAGGATATTGCGGCAAGCCTGGAATACATGACCCTTTCCACAGCTGAAAAGGAACATTGGCAGATAGAAAACATGGATGAAATCCAGTCGATAGAAGTGCTGGAAAGAACGACGGACTTGGAAAAGGGCACAGACGAGGTGACTGTAAACGTCCTGCTGCAGAAAGAGAATGTTATAGGGGAAGGCAACTTGAAACTATCCTACAGCATCCCGACGGGCAGTGGCCAGAGCGGTTCGTGGGAACTTGAAGGTATCGATGTAGACCAGTCGTTTACGAGAGATGTCATGAAGGAAATGGTTCTGGATGAGAAACGGCTGCTTAAGGATCTTTATGACGCTGGAGTTGTTGCGGACATTTTAGATAATATGGACGAAGTACTTCTGCATGAAAACACGGTAAAGTATTTCAATGCAGACAAAGTGGACTATGACATTACAGGAAACATGGCGAATGTGGCATTCGATTTGATCGCTTTTGTGGATGTCTACCATTTAGAGGGGTATGTTGCCCATTTCGACTGTGTAGCTACGGATGGTGATAATGGTCAGCCAGCCAGGATAACGTATAGTCTGGAAGATGGGGAGTGGCGGTATAACCCTGTTGGACTAAAACGCCTTAAGGTAAAAGAAATAGGAAATAGTACGGCTCAGGAATATCTTAACTCGCAGGATAATTATTTGAAAAAATAGCACATGCAGTGCCAGAGGGACGGACCTTTTGGCACACGTCCCCATCATATCGACACATGGAGAAAGCTCAGGAACGCAGCAATCACAACGATTGCAGCCCCTGAGCTTTACCCATGTGTCAATCTAATGCGTGCCAAAAGGTCCGTCCCCCTGGCACTCTGTGATATACTTAAGTTATCATTTGCCGGGGAGGGATTCTTGATGAGCATCAAGATGCTTGTAACGATTTTTCTGATGATGGCGGGATCATTGACAAGAAGCCTGCAAGGTGAACTTGCCGTGGATATCAACGATGACAAGGTTGATGTGATGATGTTCGTGGATGAGCAGCAGATAGAAGTATCATTCGATTATTGTGGGTTGAATCACATTTATGGCATATCCGGGATAAAGTATATCACTGAAAAAGCAGAAAAACGATCAACCACCGATTGGATCGGACCGTATGTTGTCAGGAGCCTCCAAAGCAATAATGGCGCCTATCCCAGGTTTACCGGCGGCTGGCACGGATCCAATGGCGACGGGACAGGCAATGCGACCGGGAAAACCGAGTCGGTGGATATCATTTCAGAAGACAACCGTAAAGTACTTATTGTGGTAACGAATCTGATCGATGGTTACAATACGAATCATCCTATCATTCGCGAGAAAGTCATCTACAGCATTGAAAACGCTGGCATTGGTGTCTATCTTAAAGGGGAAGCGCTAGAGGATATAGAAATTTCAAAATACTATGGCCTGCAGACGCAGAACACGCTGTGGTACGGGACCGTTTCATACGGGGGCGGGAGCGGCCTATCCTACCCTGCATCCATCATGAGCGCATCGAGGACCAAAGAAGAAGGCATCAGCCGGAAAATCGAACTGGTTTCAGAAAACGGAAATAGGCATTTATCAGCATGGATGATGCCTATCGGTCTAGGGGACTTCGACCATTTAAATGATGGATTACCATGTGCCTTAACGAGGGATTATGGAAAAAGTTATTTCAACCTGGTCAATGAAAAGCCACTAATACTTAATAAAAAAGATTCTTTTGAATGGATGGGTTACTATATGTTCAACTAAACTAGTGTAGCGTACCGCAAATAACCAGCCCGCAGACGCGCATAGAAAAGCCACCGGATCATATCAGATCGGTGGCTTTGACTTATGAACGAACTGTAATTTATACCACACTGCCGTCGCTGCCTTCTTCAACAGCTTCCATAGCCGTCTTGATGGCTTCCTCCACTTGCTGGGCGATGCTGTTCAGTCGATCGTCCTTGAAGAAGTTGATCAGCCAGGTTGGCTTGACCAGCCCCATAAAGGCCACATCCTCTTCGTCAAGATCGTAGACAACGACTTTGCAGGGAAGGAAAAAGCCAGCGTCCATATTGATCTTGAACACCTCTGCGGCCAGCATCGGGTTGCAGACTTCCATGACCATGAAGTTCTTGGCGCCTTCCAGCTCGAGGCCTTTTTCGGCCAGCTTATCCTTGAAGTTCAATGACCATAAGACACCAAAACCCTGCTCCATCAAGCGGGACTGCAGAATGACTTCGGTTGTCTTAAAATCGAGAGGAGACATTACTTTATAGATCATTTCCATACAAGACACCCCTTCCAAAGGCGAAAATTATAAAATTCAATGGTATATATCTTATTATACCACAGATTTTGAGCCTGTGGCATGCACAATCACTTCGACTACTTTTTCAATACCGTTGGAAACAGGGCTTTCCTCCATGGCAAGCACATAACCCTCCCTGTCTTCGTATACATGGAGAAGGGAGTTGTAGAGCTGTTCGGCTGTCAACTCTTCCTGAGGCAAAACGTAGCTGTAACCTTCCGATTCGAAGCTCTTGGCATTCAGGATCTGATCGCCCCGGCTGCCGGCAGCAGGAAGCGGCACCAGGATGTTCGGCTTTCTCAGCGCAAGCAGCTCCGACAGCGTATTGGCACCGGCACGACTGACGATAATATCGGCAAGTGCCAGCAAGTCGGCCATCTCCTTGGAGGCATACTCCAGCTGGAAATAACCGGCCTTTCCCGACAGGGTCGGATCCAGGTTGCCTTTGCCGCATAGGTGAACGACATGGAAATCGGCAAGCACCTCTGGAAGAGATTCGCGCACAACTTTGTTCAGCGCTCTGGCGCCAAGGCTGCCGCCAGTGACCAGCACCACGGGCTTCTCACCATCGAAACCACAATACTTCAAGGCCCGAAGGGGATGCCCGCTAAGAATTTCCTTGCGGATTGGCGAGCCGGTCCAGACACCTTTGCCGCCCTTGATTGCAGTTGCTGTCGCTTGGAAGGTTGTGCAAACAGCCTTCGCATAAGGCATGGCCAGCTTGTTCGCCAGCCCGGGCGTATAGTCCGACTCATGGAGTACGATTGGAATCCGGTTGAAACGGGCAGCCCATACCACAGGCACCGTCACAAAACCGCCTTTCGAAAAGACCACATCCGGTTTCAGTTTCCGCATCAGACCAAGGGCTTCGAAAAAGCCAAGCGTCACCCGGATCAGATCCGAAAAATTCTTCAGGTCGAAGTAACGTCTCAGCTTGCCCGACGAAATCCCATAATAGGGAATGCCTTCGTTCTCGATCAGCTTCTTCTCGATGCCGTGTTTCGAACCAATATAGACAATCTCATAACCTTTTTCCTTCAGCAGCGGCATCAGCGCGATGTTGGGAGTCACATGCCCCGCGGTGCCTCCGCCTGTCATCAGTATTTTTTTCATATAATCACCAGAACGATATAGCCAACGAAAGTCAACAGGGTACCATATACGAGAAGCTGGCTGAAATAGGCGGCTTCTTTCTTTTCCTTAATATATAGGGGCTGGATATAGGGAGCCGGCAGCAAAATGAAAGCATAGAAGGCTGTGGCGAATATCGGGTCCAGCCCATCCACCAGGCTGATGATCAGCCAGTAGGCCAGCGTGCCCAGTCCAAGTACGAAAAACGAACGGAAGCCCAGGTATGCCAGCGTTTTTTTTGGATCCAGAGACCCGAACTTCAGGGAGTGGCCGATGACAATCAGAATCAGCGGCGACGTCAGCGGTGTTACATAGGCCATCGCTTCATAGAAACTGCCGCCAATAATCGATGCACCGATCGGCTCATACCATCCCGCCAGGTTGACAGCCACGCCCAGCAGGATTGCCAGGATGGTCGGTGTCTTGATGAACTGCCTGAAGATGGCGAGAAAGCCTGTGTGTCCGGTATTGGCCCTGTTCAGCCTTGGCGCATAGTAGAACCAGATGAACAGCTCGTGGCCGAAGCCGACGAGCATGATGACAGGCAGTTTGTCCATGCCCCAGAGAGCGCCGAACAGCCCAACGCCGATCATGCCGAATTCGAAGCCGGTCGTGAAACTGCCCGTATGACTGTAAGGGAAGAGCTTCGGCGATGCCTTGTGGGCCAGGTCTCCAGCCAGATGGAGCAGGAAGCAGTACAGTATGAAGACGGCGAACAGAATCATATAGGACCATTGGAGCCGCACCTGTGCGAATGCGGTAAACAGCACGGCGGGCAAGGCAATCTTGATGATGATGGTCTTGAGCCCGTCGATGACATTGTCGTGAAGCAGCTTCGAGCGCCGCATCAGCCACCCGATTGCCAGAAGGATGGTTATTGAAAGAAGTTTTTGTATCAGTTCTGTCATGTTGCCTCCCGAATGTCGTTTTCTTCCAGTATATCAAAGAACGGGTCATGGCGGTAGTCAAGTATCGAATGGTAAGATAAATTACGGCGGTCGAGTGAAAAACTAAGTTCCGCTTTGAATGATTAAGTTCCACCGTTGATCAGAGAATAACCACATGAAGTAGAAATGAATGTAATCATTCAAGTATATTTTCTAATTCGAATGGTATTTGATATAATAATACTATAGGTTGAGCATCAATAGATAAAAATGACGTTACTTTAATAGACGGTGAAATTGAACGGTCGTTTTTGTAATCGTGAATTCCACCCCATTTCAGTCAGGATATGAGGTGCTTATCTAATCGATGTCTACCGGTTTAATGTTTATTTTTTAAGAGTGAAGGCTGTAAGATAATATCATTGGGAGCTATTATCTTATAGCCGATTTTTTTGAGTGCAGATTCACCGTACAAAAATTCAAAAGCCTGGTATGGACTTTTGTCACCCAGTTTGTTCCTTCCGTAGGAGTTGATGTGGTACATCATGAGGTCGATATCCTCTTGTGAAAGATGATCAAAAGAGGAACCTTTGGGAAGGATACGTCGAATGAATTCATGGTTGTTTTCTGCTGCTCCCTTTTGGTAGGGGGCTAATGGGTCGCAATAAAATATGGAAGTCCTTTTGTTGTTCTGCCGGTCATATTCAATCGCTTTAGGATTAGTGAATTCACTGCCATTGTCACAGAGGAGCAGTGGGAATAGTTGCCTAAACAAGTCGGGCTGCAGTCCAAGATAAAGCTTGTCGAAGATGTCGATAACAGACTTGGAATCGTTGGCATCCCTTAGATAGGCCAACATGAGTTGCGGCTGGACAAAGTGAAGCGTCAGCAAGACTTTTCCTCCGATGCTCCCTATGACACTGTCCATCTCTACCACAGGGATGTCGGGGTGTTCAAAAGTGAAAGCGAGAAAGTCGTGATAAGAGCGGCCAATGCGACAGGTTTTATCCACCTTGAAATAATTCGTGATCTTTTTGCGCAGATGATACCGGACCTTTCTTGGGAGATCGACATTACGTGCAGAAAGCAGATTGTAGTCGACATAGTTGTAGATTGTTTTTTCGCTGCACATGATTTGGTCCCTGTTGTTTGCATAGATGTGGTGAATGGACTGGCCTTTTTGAATGAGCGGACTAATCAAGCGATCAAGGCGCAAGACTTCTGGTTCGGAGATGTTAATGCCTGACCGGGATTCTGAACGAATGAGTTCGTATTCTTTTTGTGCGTCGCGAGCATCGTATAAAGCCTTTTCAAGCCTGCAGGTCTGACGTTTTATACAACCATTGCAGACATAGGGTGGTCTTTTTAATAGGTGGCAAGGTTGTGGTGCGTACTGTGGGCAGACAGAGCTGCATTTCTTGCAGGATTTGCAGAAATGCAATCTTTCATTCGAGCAGTCGGTACAGAGATGGTTAACGTCGCAGTCCGAACGATGGAGACAGTCGTTGAAAGCTCGCCCATGAGCCCCTATCTTTTTGAAAACACGATGGCTCTTTATTTCTTTGGAAACGGTTGTGCAGTCTTTTTGAAGTTCCCTGGCAATGGCCTTGAAAGATAGTCTCCTGTTGAGAGAATGTTCAATAATATAGCGCTGTTCTAAGGTCAGATGCGAATGTTTAGCCATAGTATCGCCTCCAAAACATCGGAAGCAGATTAGATAAGCACAATATAAGTATAGCAAATGGAACCGTAATCACAAAAGATAGTTGGGGCCCTGCCCCAAACCCCGTCCTCGCCGGAAGCAGGTCAGCAGCAAAACTGCTAACCAAGGATAAGGATTTGGGTGTATCGAAGCAGTCAAGGGTCAAGATGAACGAGCAGAGCTCGCCCTTGACTGCTGCAAAGGTTGTGGACTCTTTGTACGATTAACTTCAATCTTGAAGTTTGCAAGAGTAACATCTATTCTTGAGCCAGAAAGGGTGGCACTTACTTTTGCAATTAATAGATAAATTACGGCATTGTTACAAAAGGGCAAAAACCTTGCGTGCGTGTATACATAGTAATATAATTAGAGTTAATACAGGGCAGAGCACGGAAAGACAACCATAACGCATCATTAAATTACAGTAATGTTACATAGTCTGTCAATCTATTGACGCACTTATGGGGGTTTGCTATACTCAACCGTGTATTAATCTTATGGTACTATCAATTAATGAGGTACAAAATTATTAAGGAGGAAGAAAAATGAGAAATCTCAAGAAACTCTTGGCTCTTATGCTTGCATTCGCTATGATTCTTTCAACAGCGACTGTATCATTTGCAGCCACAAAGAATTTCAGTGACGTCACTGATGCTGATCAGCAAGAAGCTATCGCATTGTTGACGACTCTGGACGTTGTCAACGGTTATCCTGACGGATCTTACAAGCCGGGCAACGTTGTAACTAGAGCAGAAATGGCTAAACTGGTTATTTCAGCACTTGGTTATGGTGACCTTGCTACTGTCACGACATCAAGCTACAGCGACATTGGTGCTGCATCTTGGGCACAAGGCTTCGTAGGCCTGGCTGACGGCATCGGCATTGTCAAGGGCTATCCCGATGGCACCTTCAGACCCAACAACACTGTGACTTATGCTGAAGCTGCTACTATGATCATCAGAGCACTTGGCTACACTGATGAATATCTTGGTGGCACATGGCCTAACAACTACCTTGCAAAAGCGCTTGACCTGGATCTTTTTGACAACACTAACATGGTTGGCACAGGTGCTACAAGAGGCGACATCGCAATCATGCTGTTCAACGCTATCGACAAGACCATTGGTAAAGTCGACAACGATAACAAATGGAATGCTCTTAACGCTTCTGACGATTCCATCGCTGCAACTATGATCGAGAAGCTTGGAGCTGCGAAACTCGATGCAGCCGTAATCGATGGTCAAGAAGACACTGCAATCAATCTGCGTCCTTGGGTTGGTGTCTATGCTTCCGGCTACGCAAACGATGATGATGAAATCATCCTTCTTAGGCAAGAAGACTCCCTGTTGGTTGGTGATTTCGATGGTGCCAAGTTTGAAGTTGACGGCAAAGACTACACTTTCAAATCTGGTTCAACAAGTGATGTTGCGCATTTCTTGAATGGTGAACTTGTAACAACAGCAGCTTTGTCTGCAGGATATGCAGGCGATCTTGACGAGTACACCTTGGCTGCAGATGTTTCCGGGTCGTATATCGATAAAGCATATGCTATCTCCGCATGGGATGCTACATACGGCGACATGATGAGTGAAGATGATGTTGATGCAATCATGGAAGACCAAGAAATTCTGGGTTATGAGTTTGCTTTGGACGACGATGATGAAATCGACGAGTGGTCATTTGAACTGGTCGGTGTTGACAGTGTAGAAGACATCATGGAAGATGATGTTGTTTATGTATACACTAACGAAGCTGAAACTGAAGTAACGAAAGTTGTCGTTGGAACTGACACTGTTACTGGCGTAGTATCTAGAGTCCGCAATTCAGGTGGCGATAGAGAATTCACAGTTGGTGGCAAAGTATATGCTATTGCAGATGCTTATGACTATGCAAGCAGCCGTTATGAATCCTTTTCAATCGGTGAAGATGATGTAAAATTGTACCTTGATGGCTTCGGAGACGTATGGAAACTTGAAGTCGTAGAAGATGCAAGTGTTGAAGATTGGGCAGTTGTTCTGGAAACAGGCGATGGCAGCGGAGCTGGTCTCACTGAAGAACTTCCTGTAATCAAGATGTTCCTTGCGGATGAATCTGATAAGATCTTCGACGTAGATGATGAAGATATCAGTGTTGTTGACACTACTTGGGATGCTGCCTGGGAAGGAACTACACCTGCTGGTACTTTGGTAATGTATTCTCTCAATGGCGATGATGAAGTAGATGGACTTGTTTACGCTGACGATGATGATTATGACTTCGCGTCTGCTACTGATTCTGATATCTCCAGCAGAGGATACTTCAAAGGTTATAAGATTGACTCTAGTGCTATTATCTTCATCACAGATTCTATTGGATCAGATGACGAAGATGATTACAGCGTAGCAAGCCGTTCAAGCATACTTGATATGGAAGGCGTTGATGCAACATATGTTGTTGACAAAGGCGACAACGTAATTGTAGCTATGCTCATCACAGATCAAGGTGATCTTGGAGATACTGAGTATGGTGTGGTTGTAGATTACGCTGCACTTGCAGATGATGAATTTGAAGTTGACATGTTTGTTGACGGAGGCGCAGTAACATACACTTATGCTAAAGATGCTACACCTGCATTGAGTTCTGTTGTTACAGAACCAGGTCTCTATGAAATCAAATTCAACGCTTCAAGCAAAATCAGCGAGCTGATTGCTGTAGATGGTTCAGAATTCATTGATGAATATACGGGCGTTGTGATTGATGTTGATGGCGACATTGTGACTGTTGATGGCGACAAATATACAATGGATACAGACGTAGTCGTATACAAATATGATACTGCAGATGATGACTATGAAGTTATTCCTACAAGAGATCTTGAAGATTATGATTCAATCATGCTTTATGACGTAGTTGATGATGATATGGTCATTGACACAATCATTGTTTGGGAAGACTAATAGTTATCAACTAAATTGATTAATTTCATTATAGCTAATAGCTAGAAAAGGTCCTAGTCGCGTTCGCGACTAGGACCTTTTTGGTACTGTTTTAACGTAGCATTCTACTCATTCTCATAATGTGACATTAGTACAACAGTAACACCAAATTACCTGGCACGTGAATATTCTGTCATCTAAGATTACTCTAAACCGAGGATAGATTTCAAGATATACAAGCCCTGAAACAATGTCAGCAATTGCCATGGAAAGGATTTTCATGGACAACAACAAAAGTAACGACTGGAACGAGATTACGAAAGAGGAACTTGAGGCGCTTGATAAAGCCCACATCAACAATGAGATTACATCGATGTTCGGTATCACCGATGCACAGCTAAGCTATAAGAAAGAGGAAGTTCGGTCTCAGCAAGATGAAGTACTTGCTTTATCGGCCGGTGGTGGTCGGCGATGTCATAGAAGCCATCTATACGGAAGAAACCATAGAAGGTGCCTGCACGATCATGGCTGATTTCGGAGACGAATTCGGCATCCAAGACTGCGTTATTCTGAAAGAAGGATTGTACCGCAAAGAGTCGCTGATAGGTCAGCAGATTCTGGGCGCTTTTGTCTATGCCAATACAGGGATTTTTGATGAGAAGAAGCCAGTTGTATACGTCCTAGGCCTGTCGACATGGGACGGTTTCATATTGATTCAGCCTGAAATTAAGGTGCCGAAAGGCACCAGGGTAATGTAGTACCACAAAGATATTGAAAAGAAAAGGCTTGGGAAGCCAAAAATCATCATGCTTCCCAAGCCTCTCGTTTGTTATATTGAGTGATTCCATCAACGGAATCACTCATCGAACGTCACCAATCGTATATTGTTTTCTTTGGCATAAGTGATGGCACTCTCCATAAATCTGATTTTTCATTCCTCCATTTGCATTCTGCAAGAATAACATTATTGCCTTTGCCTCTTGTAACGACGTCGATTTCCTTGATGTTGCCTTTTCATCAACAGGGATCAGTTTCCTCACAATCCCTAAGTCTATGAAGGTATTCAGATAATTTCCAGCATCACTGCCTATATATCTCAATGATATTTTCCTCAAGTGTTTTCGAGCTATTGAATTGTTTGAGATAGATGGGCACCCCACCAAGTGAATTTCATCGATGACCACAATCAATGGGCGTTCTTTTACCTTTTCAGCCAAATAGGAAAAAGCCTGAATGAAATCCGTGAAGGTATTCATGTAATTGGACGGGTATGTTTGTTTAATTGAATCGGATAGTTTTTAAGCAGTACCACCTGATTCAGGGAATTCTTTGGCATCACCGATGCGCAGCTCATATCAAATAAATTCTATCTATTGAGTTCTCTCTTATACAGCCTGTTCGCAGCGACACCCAGTCCAAGCACCACCCAGAACACAGGCGTTACATTGACGTTTGTATCATTGAACATGGCAGAACCGAGATATCCGACCACAGATGCCAGCGATGCGAATCCGATTTTAGCAAAGAATTCTGAAAAATCAGCCTTGAAATACAACTTTATACTGCTGAAAATATAGATCCCCCAAAAGATTGCCAAAGCTAAAGCAGCAGGTATACCCGTATTGATTGCATAATCCAACAGGAAATTATGTGGTTTATCAACTGTGATATTGATATTGCCCAAGTAGTTCAGCTTTCCAACCCTGTCGTTCTGCGGGAAGACGAGCGGGTAAGTATCAGGGCCGCTGCCGAACAGCCAATAATCCTTAAGCAGGGGCAGACTTCTTGACCAGATATATCCCCGGTTGGAACCCAGTTTTTCATGGCCCTCAAAGCCGATTGATGGCACATCGGTCAGAGTTTCGCCATACCCAAGAGCATTCATGAAATAAAAGCTTTCGTCCAAGTACAGGAAAGTCAAGGCCTTGTCATCCACAAACAGGATGAATCCATAGCCATTGGTTTCTTCGTGCTTGAAAAATCCTACCTGGACACTGCTGTAATCATCATTGGCGTCTGTCGATGACTGTACAAGGCTGTACTTGGTGTCATCCAACTCGTATTGAAGGAGATTACCTTCGGAATCATAGCAAAAATAAGGAAACGTTCCGGGTTGATCGGCAGCTTTCACAGTAAGCTTGTAA
>CAXXGE010000048.1:0-4842 GCA_963677915.2 Vallitaleaceae bacterium
CTATGTTGAGGCTGTATCCTTTTGATGATATTAGGGGCATTTTGATGCCTTGTCGGGACGAGCAAGCTTAACGGTCGCGTCGACTGTTACGCAACTGCTGATGCAGCGTGTAACAGCTTGACGAGGAAAGTCCGAGCATCACAGGGCAGGGTGCCAGATAACGTCTGGTGGAGGCGACTCTAAGGAAAGTGCAACAGAAATATACCGCCTGTTACGACAGGTAAGGGTGGAATGGTGAGGTAAGAGCTCACCGCCCCTTTGGCAACAAAGGGGGTCCATGCAAACCCCACCTCGATGCAAGACCATAAAAGCTGATCCGGTTGCCCGCCGATAGCTTTGGTAGGTCGCTTGAGCCCGCTGGCGACAGCGGGCCTAGATAGATGACCGTTCACGACAGAACTCGGCTTATTGCTTGCTCGCCCCGACAGGGAATCAAAAATATCTTTAAAATTTCATAAACAAACAATTAAACTTTTATTAGCATTTTCTTGATTAATAGACAAAGGTTGTTTCTTATGGTATTTTTTACCTAACAAGGAGGCAGGGTGACTTCCTTCTAGTTTAAAAAATGGAGTTGATTAATATGAAATGCTCATCATGCAATGTCAACACGGCTATCGTGTTCATAACTAAATTGGAGAACGGAAAACAGATTAGGGAAGGCCTGTGCCTTCCATGCGCACAGAAACAAGGCCTAGCACCTTTGGACTCCTTTATGGAACAGTCGGGTATGTCGCAGGATGATCTTGAGAATATCAATGATCAGATGATGTCTATGTTCGGCGATATGCCTATTGAAGATGGGGAAGGCATGTCGCTAGCTGATTTTTTCGGTGCCTCCATGGGTGGCGGCGATTTTGACGACGACGACGATGCCTCTCTCGATGACGACTATGACTATTCAGAAGAAGCCGGTGAATCGGGATCAGTTAAGACGAAAACAAAGAAGGACAGAAAAGCGGCCAAAAGGAAAAACCTGAATACATTCGGCACAAATCTGAATGACAGGGCTAAGGAAGGCCGTGTAGACAATATCATAGGCAGGCACAAGGAAATTGACAGAGTTATTCAGATTCTGAACAGGCGTTCCAAAAACAACCCGGTTCTGATCGGTGAGCCAGGTGTCGGAAAGACGGCAATTGCAGAAGGACTGGCGGTCAGAATTGTCCAAGGTCATGTGCCGGCCAAGCTTCTGAATGCGGAAATCTATCTTCTGGACCTGACTGCGGTCGTTGCAGGAACCCAGTTCAGGGGACAGTTCGAAGCGAGGATGAAAGCCATTCTGAAGGAAGCTGCTGCAGAGGAGAACATCATTCTGGTGATTGACGAGCTGCACAACATAGTGGGTGCAGGCGAGGCCGAAAACGGCGCCATGAATGCGGCTAATATCCTAAAGCCTGCCCTAGCCAGAGGTGATATCCAGATAATCGGCGCTACAACGTTGGATGAATACAGAAAGCATATTGAAAAGGATGCGGCGCTTGAAAGAAGATTCCAGCCGGTGCTCGTGGACGAGCCATCGGTTGCTGACAGTATTGAAATATTAAAGGGTATCAAGCACTACTACGAAAAATTCCATAAAGTGCATATCCCTGATGACGTGATCGAGACAGCTGTCAGGATGAGTGAACGCTATATTACAGACCGTTTTCTTCCTGACAAGGCGATTGATGTCATCGACGAGGCGGGCTCAAGGGCCAATCTGCTGAATCAGGGCCTTGTAGAGCTTGAATTTCTCAAGAGTGAACTGCTGAAAGTGATTGAGGAGAAGGAACTGGCTGCTGAGAACGATGAATTTGAAAAAGCGGCTCAGTGCAGGATGGATGAATTGAAGCTGAATGAAAAGATTGCAGCCATAGAAGCATCCTGTGACAAAGCAACGCTTACAGATGAGGATGTCGCCTATGTCATCGAAGCCTGGACAAAGATACCGGTGAAAAGCATCACAGAGGATGAAGCATTCAAGTTGGTTCACCTGGAAGAACATCTCCACAAACGGTTGATTGGACAGGGACAAGGCTGTTCAAACAGTATCAAAGGCAATCAGAAGGAGGCCGTTCCGGCTTCAGAAAACGCAAAAAGCCTGCTTCTTTCATCTTTGTAGGTCCGACAGGTGTAGGGAAAACGGAACTTTCCAAAGCCCTTGCAGTCGAACTGTTCGGCTCGGAGGAATTGATGCTGCGTTTCGATATGTCCGAATATATGGAAAAGCACACAGTTTCAAAACTGATCGGTGCACCTCCAGGATACGTCGGCTACGAACAGGCAGGGCAGCTGACTGAACGTGTGAGGAGAAAGCCATATTCGGTCATCCTGCTTGACGAGATCGAGAAGGCGCATGGCGATGTGTTCAACTTGCTCCTGCAGATTCTGGAGGATGGCAGATTAACAGACAGCCAGGGAAGAACGGTCAACTTCGAGAACACCGTCATCATCATGACATCCAATGCGGGAAGCCATTTGAAATCCGGCGGCATCGGTTTTGAGAAATCGAATGAGGCCAGTATGGCGACAAAGTCAGTCGAAGCATTACATGAGCTGTTCAGACCGGAATTCATGAACCGTGTCGATGAAACGATTGTATTTACTTCCCTCAGCGAAGAGGAACTGGCGCTAATTGTTGACCTGATGCTTAGAGAAGTTTCAAGAGATGCCAGCGAGAAGAAGATTGCAATTGAAGTGGATGATGCTGTCAAGACATTCCTTCTGAAAGAGGGATTTGACAGCAAGTTTGGAGCAAGGCCGCTTAGAAGGGCCATACAGAAACATGTGGAAGACGAACTGGCGGAAGCCTTCATCAAATCGGAGATCACCGAAGGCGATTCGGTGACACTGACGATGCAGGAAGGCAAGGTTGCCATAATCAAATAATATTCATAGAAGCAGTTGGAGCGTAGAGCTTCAGCTGCTTTTGTACGAAAAACGAGAAAGGGAACAGGATATGGATTATCAAATACTTTTCAAGCCTGTAATGGGCGCATTCATAGGCTACAGCACAAACTGGCTGGCCATCAAGATGCTTTTCAAGCCTTACAACAAGATTAAAATCGCAGGAATTCCTTTGCCGTTCACACCAGGACTTATACCCAGGGAGCGTGACAGGATTGCCGCCAGCCTCGGTGCCGCAGTAGGCAAGAAACTGCTTACCAAAGAGGTCATAGTCAAGGAGTTGACGTCGCCCATTGTCATCAATACGATGCGGGACTATATCATGGATGGGCTCACAAAACAGCCATTGACCTTGGACGGCTTGTTGAATACCCTTCTTGGAGACAGTGCAGATGAACAAAAGGACCGGATGGCGGCAAGCATCGCGGCAAGTATCAAGGCGGCTCTTGAACGCGAAGAAGACAATATCGTTGATGATGTGCTAAACAGCAACAAGAAGGAAATCGCCATGCTCATCTCCAAGCAGCTGGATAAGGAGGAGATGCAGGAAAAGGCCGCCGCCCTTGTTCAGAATCTGATTGAAGAAAAGCTGGGCGCGCTGGGTGCCATGTTTGTCGATGCGGGCAGTTTGACCAGGACGCTGGTCGAAAAAACCCAGAGCCTTTTCGAAAGGGAAGAGATACAGGATATGCTGGTGGGCGGCATTATCAGCGGCAAAAAAGCGAACTGATCGGACAGCGACTGAAGAATGAGGCATGTGGCGTATTATGTTAAAGGTTTTCTGGAAAGTTATATGAAGGAGCCTGTCATTCTTACTGAAGAGGATAAGGAAACGATTGAACGAATTATTGAGAATCAGTATATTTCATTTGTTGCAAGCCATATCCCTGCATTCATCGAGAGTTTCAATATCGAGTCAGTTGTTCAGAAAGAAATATCCGGTTTTTCGATCAGGGAACTTGAGAATCTGATTTTTGCAATTGTCGACAGGGAGTTGAAAGCCATCACCTGGTTCGGTGCGCTTTTAGGCTTCGTTTTGGGATTGTTGTTAATTTAACAAAATTTGACATATTGCCTCATTTTTATTGACATTTCATGTGCATATCAGTATAATAAATCTATGAATGAAAACTATTCTCATTTAGATAACTTAAATAAGACTGGAATGTGATGCAAATGTATCTTTCAGAAATGAACAAAGGTGAAAGCGCCTTGATTTCAAGCGTAACCTGTGATAAGGAAATGAAAAAACGGTTTAAACGACATGGGATTGACCAAAGGAGCCAAGCTTGTGGTGAAGGCCAAGTATATGAAAGAAGCTGTCGTGCTGAATATCAGAGGATCGAGAGTCGTCCTTGGAATGGCTGTGGCAGACAACATCCAGGTGGACGATGTGGTCAGGGATGAGCTGCCTCTTTCCATGCAGCCGAACCACAGGTGGTTCAGGCATGAACGCAGGCGATGGCTGGGTGGCAATAAATGAGTCAAAGTATCAGAGTCGCATTCGTCGGCAATCCAAACTGCGGAAAGACAACCCTCTTCAATGCTTATACAGGAGCCAAACACAAAGTGGCCAACTGGCCGGGAGTGACGGTTGAAAAAAAGGAAGGCACGATTAGACATGACGGCCATACGATGAGGCTGGTGGATCTTCCGGGCATTTACAGCATCTCTCCTTATTCGACGGAAGAAATACTGACCAGGGATTATATCCTTAATTACGATCCGGATGTCATCGTGAATATTGTAGATGCCAACAACCTGGAAAGGAATCTCTATCTGACCTTGCAGCTGATTGAACTGGGTAAGCCTGTTGTTCTTGCTTTGAATATGATGGACATACTGGAGCAGAAAGGCGTTCACATTGATACAGATATCCTTGAATCGGAGATGAAGATTCCTGTGGTACCTGTTTCGGGATTCGCAAAAAAAGGTTTGAAAACCCTATTGCAT
>CAXXGE010000049.1:0-19914 GCA_963677915.2 Vallitaleaceae bacterium
CCAGCGGTTCAATCGGATCTTCTGCATATGCCGAACTGCTGAGAACAACGGCAATCAGGAGCAGAACAACCAGGTTCCTAAATTTTTTCACTTGCAGCCCTCCTCTTGCGTAATTTCTTCTCCATATATCTATCATGCCTTATATCGAACAATGTGTAAACCACCGGAATGAATACCAGGGTCAAAAGTGTCGATAAAAGCAGGCCGAATATGACAACGGTAGCCATGGATGAGGCGATTTCAGCACCTTCACCTATACCAAGCGCCAGCGGGACGAGTGCGAGTATCGTTGTCAGCGATGTCATCAGAATCGGTCTGAGTCTGATCGGCCCCGCGTTCATGATGGCCGTCTCCCTGTCTTCGCCTTGCGCCCTGCGTGTCTGTATGTAATCGATGAATACAATGGCGTTGTTGACGACGATACCCGACAGCATGATGAATCCGATAATGGATGTGATGTTAAGCGTCCTGTTTGTAAGCAGCAACCCAATCAGTCCGCCCGAGTAGGCAATGGGTGTCGCAAACATGATTATGAATGGATCCAGAAGCGACTCGAACTGGGATGCGATGATCATGTAGACAAGCAGGATGGCCAATATCAGGGCTAGGCCAAGGTCTGCAAATGCGCTCACCATTTCCTGGTTCTGTCCGCCGAAGACGATGCTGTACCCTTTCGGCAGGGCAATCGTTTCTACTTTATCCTGAATTTCCTTTGTCACCGTCGCCAAATCCCTGTCGTAGATGTCCGATGTGACGGTGACGATTCTGGCCTGGTCAGACCTGTTGATGGTCACGGCGCCCTCTTTCATCTCAACCGCTGCAATCAGGCCAAGGGGTACCAACGCGCCCGAAGGTGCCTGTATGGTTATCTGCTTCAGGTTCTCTATGCTTTGCTCGTACCTGCTGTCGCCGACGATGACTACGTCCAATTCGTCGCCTTCCAGCCTGTATCTTGTCGCTGTACGTCCGTCGATCATTGTTTTCACTACATTGGATACCTGGGCTGTCGTCAGACCGAATCTTGCCGCGCTGTTCCTGTCCAGGCGTATTTCCACCTGGGGAATCGGGTCTTCCATGCTGCTTGCTACGTTGCGTGTCCCCTCGACGCTTTTGGCCATCTGTACGATTTCATCGGCGATACTGCTCAGCTCTTCAAATTCATCGCCCTTGATTTCTATGGAAATGGCGCTGCCGCCCATCATCATTCCCATGGAGCTTTGAGCTGCCACGGCTGTTTTGACACCCGGGATGTCCTGAATTCTGCCATCGATTTCATCCACCACATCAAAAACCGAGAAATCCCTCTGGTCCATTGGCACGAGCACGCCGCTGATCGTTCCTGTGTTGCTGGCATTGCTGATGAACATGTTGCCAGCCGTCGAACTGAACAGATAGTCGATGCCTTTGATGTCCATGATCCGGTCCACCACTGCATCCATGGCCTCCGATACGTCTTCAACACCTGAGCCGGGTTCGAGTTCAACCTGAATGGCAAAGGTACCCTCGTCTGCTTCGGGGATGAATTCACTGCCGATAAGGAAAGTGGAAAGCAGGCTGAACACAACCAGTCCGGCAGCCGATATCACAACCGTTTTCTTGTGATGCAGACTCCATCTCAGAATCTTCCTGTATCTTGATTCCAGTGCTTCATAGGCACTATCTGCCTTGTCGAGTACCACACCGACCCATTTGTGCTTTGTCACATGGTGCTTTCCCTGATCCAGGTCGACGACAAGGAGCTTGGACGCCAGCATCGGAATCAGTGTCAGCGACACGACCAGGGATGCCAGCAGCGAGAAGGTGACTGTCAATGCGAATTCGCGGAACATGATGGAGGTGACACCTTCCACAAATACCATCGGCAGAAAAACGGCAACCGTTGTCAGCGTCGATGCCGTAATTGCCATGGCCACCTCTTTGGCACCAAGCATTGCCGCTTCCACCCTGTCATGACCTTCCTGGACAAACCGGTAAATATTCTCGAGAACGACAACCGAGTTGTCCACCAGCATGCCTATGCCAAGAGCGAGGCCGCCGAGCGTCATCATATTCAGCGTAATATTTGAGAAATATATGAGCGAGGCCGTCGCAATGACGGACAGCGGTATGGACAGGCCGATGATAATCGTGCTTCGGAAGCTCCTCAGGAAAACCAGGAGGATCAGAACCGCCAGGAATCCCCCGACCAGTCCATTTTGTTCAACCTGCCTGATCGACCGGTTGATGAAATCGGCCTGGTTCATGACGACGTTGATTTCATACGGGCTTGACGCCTCAATTTCCTCTATGGCCTTGATTGCCGCATTGGCAACCATGACCGTATTGGTTCCCGACTGCTTCATGATGGAAAGACTGACCGCCGGTTCTCCGTTGACTTTTGTAATGGATATGGCGTCCTGGTTCTCGATTGCCACATGGGCGATATCGGAAAGACGTATGATGCCGCCTGATGGTAAGGCAAGCGGTGTATTCCTGATTGCAGCTAAATCGGTGTATTCCCCTGCCGTTCTAAGGAGATAGCTCTTGTCTCCTTTATAGATGTTCCCCGAAGGCAGGTTGATGTTCTCGGCCGCAAGAATGCCTGCCAGCGAGTCGATCGTCAGACCGTAGTTGTTCAGTTTCTCTGAGTCGACACGAATCGCTACGTAGTTGTCAAATCCGCCTGCGATGTCTACAGATGCCACACCCTGTGTCCTCTCGATTGCAGGTTTAATCACATCTTCTGCGTATCCTTGCAGCGTGGCCACATCTGCGCCCGACAGGGACAGCTGGATGATCGCCTGAGCGTTGATGTCAATCCTCATGACCATGGGATCGGAGGCGCCATCGGGAAGGTAGCCCTTGATCAGGTCCACCTTTTCCCGCATATCCAAAGTAGCGAAGTCCATATCCGTTCCAAAATCGAACTGGACGACAACGATGGAATTTCCCTCGCTGGTGATGGACTGGATGCTGTCGATGTTGGTCACCGTCCCGACAGCCTCTTCAATCGGTCTTGTTATGAGTGTTTCTATTTCTTCGGGCGCCACGTTCGAATAGGAAGTCGATATGATGGCAACCGGGATTTCAATGTTTGGATAGAGATCGATCGGCACCTTGGAAAGGGACACAAATCCAATCAAGGCTACGATCAGGGCCATCATGACGGTTGTCACAGGGCGTCTGACGGAATGAGAGGAAATATTCATTACTCATCACCCCTCACTATGTTCAAGGTGCTTTCTTCGCTGATCAGTCCCACGCCCTTGACGATGACCACATCGCCTTCTTCAAGGCCTGACCTGATTTCAATGTAGCTGCCGCTGTCAAGGCCGGTTTCCACGACTCTTCTTTCGACACTGCTGTCACCCGTCTGGACATAGACGGCGTCCTGGCCGTTCCTCGTCAGGACTGCATCGTTGGGAACAGCCAGTACACCGGCCGAAGATGCGGACAGGATATCGACCGTCACGAACATGCCGGGCTTGATATCATGGCTTTTGTTTTCAACAAGGATTTCCACCGGATAAAGCAGGGTCCTGTCATCCGCTGTCATGGCAACGGCATCCACCGTACCTGTATACTCGCTGTCAAGGTTTGTGAAATGCACCGCAACCTTGTCGCCTTTTGATACTTTCCCTATCAGCTCGCCGGTCAACGAGACGGTGACTTTGATGCTGTCCACGTCCTCTATCATTGCCGATGCCTGTGTATTGGGTGCGTACACATCCTTTTCCACATTCAGTGCCGTTACATAGCCGGCAGCCGGTGCCTTGACTGCAAGGTCCGCAAGCGTTTCGCTGGCTGTGTCAAGCCCTTGTTTCGCCTGTTCCAGTCCGGCCTGTGCCTGGTTGTATGCCGCCTGGGCCTGGTCCAACCCTACTTCCGCCTGGGTCTTTGCCGATGAAGCCTGCTCCAGTTGCTTGTCCAGCAGGATTTTGGTCTCTGGTGATGCCTGGAGCGCTACCTGGTCGTACTCGGATTTGGAGACGATGCCCTCATCGTACAAGACCTTGAACGATGCCAGGTTGCTGACTGCATACTCGTAGTTGGCCAGGTTGATGTTGTAGTTGCTGACTGCCATGTCATAGGACAAAGCAGCATTGTTTATGCCCTGTCTGGCGTTCCTGATCCCTGCCAAAGCCTGCTGGACCCCTGCCTGGGCCTGGTCGACCGCCAGCTCGCTTTGGGTCACCTGTTTTTCCACATCTTTACCGTCCAGGACAAAGAGGACATCGTCCTTCTCCACATGGTCGCCGGTCGCTGCCATGATTTCTATCACTTTTGCCGGTACGGAAACCATGACCGGTACGGAAGCGGAAGCTTCGGAATTGCCGATGACATTGGTAAAGACTTCAAGATCCATGCGCTTTGCTGCAGTACCTTCCACGGTCAGAGGCCTTACCGTTTCCTCTGTTTGACTGTTGTCTCTGTATTCGATTATCCTCGGCACGGCGATGACCGCTATGACTGCCAAAATGATGAACACAATTACTGTTTTTTTCATGATTTTCCTCCTGTGTGCATTACTTTTATTTTAGCAATAATACGCCTTCAATGCTATAAAATATGAATAAAACAAATTGTTATTTCATGCACAGTCTGCTAATATTGAAAATAGTATACCGTTTTAGAAAGGGGTTCGCCATGAGAGAGCGGCTTAATGTAAAATATACGACTGTAAGCATCTATACCATCGTCACTTTTGTCATCTGCATATTGCTTTACAAGACGATCAACAACTGGTCAGAAAGTGTCGATTTCGTGGCATCCGTTATCGGAATTTTCAAACCTGTCATATTTTCCCTGATATTTGCCTACTTCTTCAGTCCCATGGTCAATTTCACGGAACGCAAGTGGATAAAAAAATGGCGCATCGGCTCCAGAAAGCTCAAAAACCAGACCATCATCCGGTTGTCGGGCATCCTCATCAGCTACACCATCATTCTGGGTATCATCGTGGTCATGCTCGCGGTGATTGTGCCTCAGCTGGTGCGAAGCTTTTCCGACATAGCAAACAACCTGCCGGACTATGCCGACAGGCTTATGAACTACCTGGAAAACTCTTCTATGCAGCTAGGCAACACCCGTTACTATTTGGACTATTCTCTATTGACGGCATACATCAACGACAACCTTCCTCAAACCATCGACCAGTTTACAGCGATTGTATCGAATATGGCACCGAGCCTCATCAGCTTCCTTAAAGCAACTGCATCCGCTGTGTGGAATGTCCTATTCGGTTTTGTCATCTCCATCTATCTGGTCTTCAACAAGGAAAAAGCAGTCAAGAGCATGCACAAATTCATCCTCGCGATGTTCAAACAGAAGAACGCCGTTGCACTGCTGCGTACGATGAGGGAAAGCAACCGTATTTTTTCGAGATTCTTCATCGGCAAGGCGATCGATTCCCTTATCATTGGCATCATGTGCTTTATCATACTGGTTATTGTCGGCATCCCCTATGCCATGCTTTTGAGTGTGATTGTCGCTGTAACCAACATGATCCCTTACTTTGGACCTTTGATTGGCGGCGCCATCGGCATCCTGTTCCTTATCCTGGCATCCCCATTGCAGGCGCTGTGGTTCACAATCATCATTCTTGCCCTCCAACAGTTTGACGGCAATGTGCTGGGTCCTTTCATCCTCGGAGACAGAACCGGACTGACACCGTTCTGGGTCATTTTCGCCATCATCGTTTTCGGCGGCATATGGGGCATACTTGGCATGTTCATAGGTGTCCCCTGTTTCGCAGTCATCAAAAACATCCTGGACAAGCAGGTGGAAAAAAGATACCGCAACCGCCTTGAGCGAATCCGACAGAAAAGGGCGGATGCAAGAAAATCATGATATTGAACGTGAAAAAAACCGGGATTACCCCGGTTTCATGATAAACTGCACGTGCTGAATTACAGCAGTGAATTCAATTTTGCTGTTACCTGGTTCTTAGGTACCGCTCCTACTATGGAAGCTACCACTTGCCCGTTCTTAAAAATGAGCATTGTTGGGATACTCATCACACGGTAGTTCTGAGCTGTTGCACCGGATGAATCAACGTCAAGTTTTCCTACTTTCGCTTTCCCCTCGTATTCTGCAGAAAGCTGCTCGACAATCGGCGCCATCATCTTGCATGGTCCGCACCAATCCGCATAGAAATCAACCAGTACCGGTACGTCAGATTTCAGTACCTCTTCTTCAAAGTTAGCATCAGTAAATGTATAAGCCATGTTTACCTCCTTATTAGCTTCTCTCATTGATAATATCAGTATATTAGCTTTTTACGATATAGTCAAGCCTTTTCTTTGAACTCCAAAAGTCTGGGTGCTGACAGCCGGATGGCCATTGCCCCAAGGGGCGCCGTCACCACTATAGACAGGACAGCCAAGGCAAGAATAATTTCCCCGTCGGCCACGCCCATGGCCAGAGGCACCGCCCCGATTGCGGCCTGTACAGTTGCTTTCGGGGTGTATGCCAGAACGGAGAAGAGCCGTTCCTTCCATGGGTATTTGGATCCCATCAGTGAAATGATGACACCGACGCTCCTTAGTACCAGCCCTGCCGCGATAATTGCCAGTCCTGCCAGTCCGCCGTCGAGGGCGAGTTTCACATTCACCTGTGCCCCGATCAGGACGAAAAGCAGAATTTCGGCAAACACCCACACCTTGTTCATTTTAACCGCCAGGCGCCCTGCAACGGATGGCAGTTTCTCCAGAAGGATGAAGCCGATTGTCATGATGCCAAGCAGCGTGTTGATGGTCCATAACGACTCTGCAGCACTGAAAACAACGCTTATCGCCAGCAGCAGAAGGACTTTCTTCGTGTCCCGCATATGAATTTTTCTAAAAAGCCTCTGCAGCAGGAAGCCGAGCACGATGCCGATCAGGACACCTGACGCGATACCGATCGGTATATTCAGGAACTGTTCCCACAGACTGATATTGCTGCCTGTGTAGATGGCAAGAAACGTACCGAAAATCGTTATGGCGAAAACGTCATCCAGCGATGCACCAGCCAGAATCATCGTAGGCACCTGACGTTCTTCCCCGTAGCCCCTCTCCTTGAGCCAGAGCATCTGCGGCACGACAACCGCCGGCGACACTGCGGCAATGATGAATCCCAAGATACCGCCCTGTATGAAGGTGAATCCCAGAACGAGATGGGAGACGGCCATGACAGTCAAGCCTTCCAGAATCCCTGGTATGAAGCTCATCTTGAAGGCGCTGGCGCCAACCTGGTTGAGCGCATCCCTCTTAAGCCCAAGACCTGCCCGAAGCAGAATGACAATCAGCGCGAACTGCCTGAGTTCCTTGGATACTTCCACGATGGTCGGATGGAGCCAATCCATGCCGTAAGGACCGACAGCAATGCCAAGCAGAAGCATGCCGAGTAGGCCTGGCAGCTTTATTTTTTCAAACAATGCCGCTGCAGCCAGTGCGGCGACAATGATTATGCAGATATTCAAAAGCAAGCGATCACCTCATTCTTAATCGGCTCTATTATAACACATCGACTGGAGGAACACATGTACAAGACCGACCGTGCCAACAACTACTTCATCTATACAATGATATACTTCATTTCCGGCAGCATGCTGCTTGCGGCCATCCTGGGCACAAGCGGGAGGGAAATCTCCATAGCAGCCAATATTGCCATATCCCAGCTGGCTTTCGTCTTTCTGCCGGTTGTAGCCTACTTCATGATCACCAGGGACTCTGTGCGGGAGACGCTGATGCTAAGGCCCATCACTTTGGCGAACATAGGTTTTTCCCTGGCAATCGGCCTGCTGATTCTGCCTGTGCTGAGTTTCATCAACGTCCTCAGCCAGCTGTTCGTAAAAAACTATATCGGAGAGGCGCTGTTCCAGACGATGTCCATGCCGTACTGGCTGAACATCCTTCTCATAGGTGTCCTGCCGTCGGTATTTGAAGAGCTCTCCACCAGAGCGATCATCATAAGCAACTACCGTTCCCAGCGGATTCTGACAGCCTGTTTGGTCAGCGGCCTTTTTTTCGGCATCCTTCACCTGAACCTCAACCAGTTCGCATACGCCTTTGTCATGGGCACCGTCATGGCCTTCACCGTCATGACCACAGGATCCATCTATTCATCGATGATCATCCACTTTACGATCAACAGTACGATGGTTTCCCTGCAGACAGTCCTTTTCAAGTTGTATTCCTTTCTGGGAGACGGTTACGATTTCACCAGCATCGATCCAACGAGGGAGGAACTTCTGGCATCCGTCGCCGTTTCAGGCTTCATGGCCCTGCCGGCACTTCCTGCGGTCTTATTTGTCATCTATGCCATGGTTCGCTACAATAAAAAGACGCAGCTGCTGAAGCTTGACACTTCCGCCGCCGCGTATATGGAAAAAGAACCCGGCAAAGAGCAGCCGGGCCGTGTCGCCACGACGTCGTTCTGGGCTTCGGTCGTGCTTTTTGTAAGCTACGTCGTTTTGTTCGAGTTCATCCTTTGAAGGAAGCCCGCACCATATGGATCGGCATGCCCTGGGCGCTGAATTTCCTCTCGTATTCGGTCATGATGTTGCCTTCAACATAGGGGCTGCCGTGAAGATCTCTCGTCAGTGTCCTGATCTCCATTTCCATCTCTTTCATCATTTCCAGTGAAAAGTCGAAGAGCGGCACGTTGTCCGTTTTCATCATGATTTCCCCGTCCGGAGCCAGAATGGCTTTATAGCTTTCAAGAAAATTCCTGTGTGTCAGACGCCTTTTGGCGTGGCGCTCCTTAGGCCAGGGGTCGGAGAAGTTCAGGTAGATGCGGTCCACTTCCCCCTGGGCGAAGACGTCCGTAATGTGCTCAGCGTCGAAACGTGTCAGCTCCAGATTTTCCAAACGCTCTTCTTCCTTCTCGAGTTTCTCCAAAGCCCTGATCAAAACGGAAGTGAATTTTTCAAAGCCGATATAATTGCGGTCCGGATGCCTTCTGGCATGTTCAATGATGAAGTTCCCTTTTCCCATTCCAATCTCGATATGGATCGGATTGTCGTTGCCGAAATGGCTTCGCCACTGTCCTTTCAGTTCTTCAGGATGCTTCAGCACCCGCCTGTTCGTTTCCATCCGCCTGTAGGCATCTTTGACATTTCTCAATCTCATTGTTTGACTCCTCGAATCCATTCCCCTA
Source organism: Vallitaleaceae bacterium (assembly GCA_963677915.2). Taxonomy (GTDB): domain Bacteria; phylum Bacillota; class Clostridia; order Lachnospirales; family Vallitaleaceae. The sequence continues at coordinate 9,121 of CAXXGE010000049.1, forward strand.
AAAATAAAAATATTCGCCTTCGATTACCGTGTGCAGGTCGTCCGCCTTCGATCTGAATGGAGAATTGTTGAAATACAGGCAGCTGCCGACGTTGTTCTCACCCATCAGCGCATTTTTTGCCGCAGTGATGCTCAGCTCATCGGGTTCAAGTGCTGAAAAGCTGTCCCTATGCGCCGGCGGAAACTGTACGGCATATGCCGTATCATAAATCACGCCTGCTATCGTATCGGGATATTCATTGCCTTTGGCCCGGTTCAGCACCACGTTGGCAATGGCCAGCCTGGCATTGTATCCGAGGTCATAGCCTTCTATCCTGACGATTTTCGCAAGCAGGTAGATGTCGTCATAGGTATAGGCGAAGGACGGCGTCATTTCCGCCGGTACCGTCAATCCTTCTTTGTCAATCTCCACTGTGCTGTAGTCATCGTTCCATTGGACTTCAAAGCCCATAAGAGCCATTCCCATGTCGAAATAGGCGCCCATATTGCCAACCGGTACATAGGCTGTCTCTTCCGCATCAAACAGCTGGCCGTTGATTCTGATATCCGTCTTGATTTCCGCTGCCGCTGCGGGATTCTGTGCCAGAACTAAGACAAACAGGACAACTGCGGCAGCTATTGCCCTGCGTACTTTCATACCCATAACGGTCTACCTCTTGATGACAAAGACTTCCGTCTTTGCCTCATCCGGATTCGACAGGCCCGACATAGTGCCTTTAGGTACGACGATGACATGTCCTGCGTCGTAGATGACAGGCTGCTGGTCGCCCAGCGCCACCTGCAGGCGTCCTCTAAGGACAATAATCGTCACAAGGGCATCCGTCGGATGTGCGGGAAAAGCATGCTTTCCCGGCAGCACCACATGGTTAAGCTTGAAATCGCCATCTTCAATCATTGGTACCAGGATGTCTTCCTGGTTGAAACTGAAAGTGTTTACCTTCTCTATCATATCCGCCACCTATAGTACAATGCTGTCCTCGATATCTACCAGGCTGGATGTTTCCGCATCGTAGTCGACGCCGTCCAGCCCGAAACCGAAGAGCTTGTAGAAGTCATCCCAGTATAGTTTCATATCTACGTATTCGCTTAGGTTGTCGTCATTGATGCTGTTCCAGATGCTGTCGATTTCGGACTGGATATCCTCAGCCATTTCATAGTCGTCCACCCTGAGCCTGCCGTCTTCATCCACGATGGCTTCGTCTACGAACAGCTTCTCCTTGAACAGGCGCTGGATCTGCTCGATGCACCCTTCTTCCTGTCCTTTTTCCTCAAGAAGCTTCTTAAGTATCGTGATGTAAAGGGGGATGACAGGTATAGCCGAACTTGCCTGTGTCACCAGCGCCTTGTTGATGGCTACATAGGCGTGTCCGCCTTTTTGGGAGAGAACCGCATTCATCTCCCTTGCTGTCTTCTCGAGGTCCTCTTTCGCCCTGCCGATGGCTCCGGCCCTATAGATGGCATGGGTGAGTTTCGGTCCCACATAGGAGTAGGCGACTGTCGTCACATCATCTGTCAAAACGCCTGCATCACCCAGCGCTTCGATCCATAGGCGCCAGTCCTCGCCGCCCATGACTTTGATCGTGCCTTCAATCTCTTCTTCACTCGCAGGCTCGATGCACACTTCCTCAAGGAGGTTGGTCGTCAGGTTGATGGATTTGTTCGTATAGACGCCGCCGATAGGTTTGAGCACCGACTGGTGTGTCACGCCGTCATGGTCCGTACGTCTCGGCGCCGCAACGCTGTAGACAACCATGTCCACCTGGCCGAGGTCTTCTTTGATTACTTCGATTGCCTTTTCCTTCATTGCCTTTGAGAACGCGTCGCCGATCAGGCTTTTTGCATAGTATCCCTCTGCCTTTGCAGCCTTTTCAAAAGCCGCGGTGTTATACCAGCCCGGGGATCCCGTCTTTTTTTCTGTAGGCGCTTTCTCGAAAGAAATGTTCAGCGTCGCTGCGCCGCTGCCGAATGTCGAGGATATCCTGCTGGCAAGGCCGTAGCCTGTCGAACCGCCGATGACCAGAACTTTCCCGGGTCCGTCATACTTGCCATTGGCCTTCACGTAATCGATCTGTTCCCCGATATGTTTTGCACATCCTTCAGGGTGGGCAGTTGCACAAAGAAATCCTCTTATTCTGGGCTTTATTATCATCTCAATCCTCTTTCCCGCTGATTCGCGTTATCTTTCAAATGTTGCTTCAATTTCTTTAATTTTGTTATACAGTATATCATTGACCGGTGTCGGTATGCCATATGCCACGCCTTTTTTCTTCACCGTCCCTGCAAAAAGTTCCACCTCACTGAACCGGCCTGCCTCAAGGTCCTGGGCCAGGGATGGCTTCCCTTCCGGATTCAGAGTATCGAGGATATCCAGCCAGTACCTAAGATCCTTTTCAGTCAGCGGGATATTCTCTTTGGCTGCAATCGCCATCACTTCACGCATCGCGCCGATCATGACGTCCCTCGCTTCGCCTTTCTTCTGTATATCGGAAAAAGTGCCTTTGTAGACAGCCACCGTTTGGTTGACGCCCACATTCACCATGAATTTCCCCCACAGTCTGTGCTGCATGTTCTCGGCAATTTCATAGGGGAAGCTGTGTCTGTCGAAAAAGTCGGCCAGCCGGTCGATCCTCTCTGAACGTGAGCCGTCCAGTTCTCCGATCACCAGCTTGCCCATGTTCATGTATGTCATCCTGTTGCCGATTTTCAGTGCATCCATTTCCTGGGCAACACAATAGACCACATGTTCCATACCGAAAGTCCCGCCGATCGTCTCTTCGCTGGATATGCCGTTCAGCATGGAAATGATGATGGTGTCCTCTCCCACCTGGCTTTTTGCAATCTCTATGGCATCCTTGAGGTCCTTCTCCTTGACACCAATCAGAACAAGGTCTGCCGGTCCGATCGGGTCATCCGGCGTATGGTAGCTGAATTCACATGTCTCCCCATTGCTGTACACCTTGTCCCGTTTGTACCTTTCAATTCTGTCTCTGTCTGCAATGACCCTAAGGTCGCCGCCTTCGGTCATATGTTTGGCAAGCTGATGTCCGAACAGGACGCCAAGCGCACCCAAGCCAATCAGGCTGACCGTTTTTATTTCCATTACCCTTCTCCCCTTTTTGTGTATATTCATTTTTTTGGCAAATCCCTTGCTGGGTCGAAGCCGTTTTCATAGATGTAGTCCGGGTCGAATCCCAAACGGTATCCCGCATCCAGTCCTTCGATTGTGTTCATGTCCTCGTTCGTCAATTCAAAATCCAGGATATCCAGGTTCTGCTTCATTCTGGCCATGCTGCTGGATTTCGGTATGACAGCGAGACCCCTTTGCAGGTGCCATCTCAAGGTCACCTGGGCGGCTGTTTTTCCGAATCGTTCGCCGATCTTTCTCAGTGGTGCCATCTCCATGACCTGGCCTTTCATGATGGGCGACCAGGCTTCAACGGCAATGCCGTTGGCTCTGCAGTAGTCGATTGTCTCCTTCTGCTGGAGCTTCGGGTGGCATTCGATCTGGTTCAATACCGGCTTGATATTCGCCGTCGCCAGAAGTTCATCCAGATGGCTGGGTTTGTAATTGCAGACACCGATCGCTTTCACCCTTCTGGACGCATATGCCTCTTCGAGCGCTTTCCAGCTGCCGATCGCATCGGGTCTTGGCCAGTGGATGAGCATCAGGTCGATATAGTCCAGTTTCAGGTTCTCCATCGATGAGTCGAAAGCGGCTTTTGTATTGTCGTAACCCACATCGTCAAGCCAGATCTTGCTGCCCAGAATGATGTCGTTTCTGCTCAGTCCGCTTTCCCTGATCGCTTCACCGATGCCTTTTTCGTTCTTATAGTAGAAGGCCGTGTCTATATGTCTGTATCCGGCTTCAAATGCTTTCAGCACCAGGTCCTTAACTTCATCGTTTCCAATCTTGAAGGTGCCGAAACCGATCATGGGTATTTCAAGTCCGTTGTTCAGTTCAATGTTGGGTACTGTAATCATTTGTTTCCTCCTGTTTTTCTCATGTATTCCAGGACGCCTTCCCTGGGCCCTTTCTTCGTGACACTCTCCGCTGCGACTGCCGATGCTTCCCTAAGCGATGCCGCGAAATCCATCTCTTTGACAAACCGGAAATAGCAGAATGCGCCATGAAAAATATCGCCTGCACCAAGGGTGTCGACCGCCTCAACGGACGGGGGGTCAATAAAGCCTTCTCCCGCCTGGCTTTTCCACCAGATGCTGCTGCTTCCGTCTGTGACGGCAAAGCTTGCGACACCCTTTTCTTTGGACAGCGCAAAAAGATCCATGTCATAACCGACAGGTTTGCATTCCATCGGCGCAATCACTTCGTCAGCCAGTGCAAGGAAGTCAGGCGTATGCGTTTTCCAGCTTCCAGGATCAAGAACGACCGTAACACCGTTTCTTGCAGCCGCTTCGGCGACCGCATAGGAAATTTCTTTCAAATTACAGTCTGTCAGGCAGAAATCCGCGTCTTTTACCACATCGTCGTACCGCCTGTCCACTGTCAGTTCATGAAGGGGCGGCTGCCCGCTCCAGATGGTTCTGTTGCCGTTCAATGTATTGATACCGATGCAGGATACGCTCGGCATCACATCCCTGCCCTCTGCGAGGTCAACCACACGGATACCGTATTTCCCGGTCAGTTCCTGTTTGATGAGCTTACCCATCAGCGAATCCCCGATATGGGAGACAAGGGTCGCCTGTCCTCCGAGCAGGGTGTATGTGATTGCCGCATTGGCAGGCGGTCCCCCGATATAGGTACTGTAATCTTCTGTTCTTGTTTTGCTGTTTTCTTCTGGCATGGTGTCCTGGTAGAAAGCCATGTCAAGGCATGCAATGCCGACAAAAACGCCCTGTTTCATCCGTCCCTCCGCTTAGCTGCTGATTAATACAGTCCATTGTTGGAAGCTACCATGATAGCCACCATCATCGCTTCTATGTCATCAATTATTTCCTTAACATAGGCACCCGCCTGGCTGTTTTTCACCTCAAACAGCTTCGAACGCATCTGTTCCATTTCCTGGGCGGCGAAGAAGTAGGCAAGCATTTTGCTTTCGAAAAGAAGGGCGGCAAGAATCAGGTATTCGTCACTGACCGGGCCGTCCCCAAGCAGTTCTTCCCTGAGACGGTCTTTGATTTTGTCGACACTGTCCCCTGCGACATGGTATACGGTTTTTTCCTTTATCAGGCCCTTTTTCTTCTCGAGAGTCAGGTGTCCACTGTCTACAAGCTCATTCATGATGCTGTCAATAAGCCTTTTCACGTTCCTGGTAGAGATGGCAAAGATATAATGTTCGACTATTTTTGTTGCAGTATGGGGCTTGTTCTCTGAGATATAGTCATAAAGGAGCTGTTTATAGCCTGCCTCTTCCTCAGGTTTTTTTACTGCCGAAATCCGCTTGTCGCCATCCAGCTCAACAGCACCGTCCTTGAGCAGCTCCCACAGCGAAGCAGCAATGATGCATGCCTCGTATTCATTGGCATACAAGGCATTGTGTTTCTCCATTTGGGCAACGACACACAAGACATATTCTTCGGTAAATGAAAGTTTTCTCATGATATCAGCCTCCTTATAACTTTATTATAATGCTTCCTGCTCCATCGCGCTAATCCTGGCTAGTCTTTCCTCACGGTTCTGTTCTTTTCCGAAATCGAAAATATCCGATGGGTCATAACCAAAACGGAAGCCTCTGTCCAGCGACCGGATCAGAGCCATGTCGCCATCTTCCAGTTCAAAATCAAAAAAATCCAGGTTGGCAGCAATCCTGTCTGTATGAACGGATTTCGGAAGGACGATCAGCCCCCTTTGCAGGTGCCATCTGAGCGCAATCTGTACCGGCGTCTTTCCGTATTTTTCCGCAATATCCTTCATCACGCCGACCCGCATGACATGCCCTTTCATGATGGGCGACCACGCTTCAACGAGGATGCCCTGCTCTTTGCAAAAGGCAACCGTCTCCTCCTGTTGCAGGAAAGGGTGGCATTCGATCTGGTTCACCATCGGCATGATATTGGCTGACGCCATCAGGTCTTCCAGGTGGTCCGGCTTATAGTTGCTCACGCCCAGCCCTTTGATGACACCCTTATCATAATATGCCTCCATGGCTTTCCAGCTCTCCCTGCCTTCCGGTTTGGGCCAGTGGATCAGAAAAAGGTCCAGGTAATCCAAACCCAGGCGTTCCATGCTTGTTTCGAAGGACTGTTTCGTTTTTTCATAGCCCAGCATGTCGAACCATACCTTGCTGGTGATGAAGAGCTCTTCCCTTTTCAGGCCGCTTTCCCTGATTGCCTCACCGACCCCTTTCTCGTTCTGATATAAGAAAGCCGTGTCTATATGCCTGTATCCTGCTTCAAGTGCATCCAGCACCGCCTTTTTCACCGTATCATTATCGACCAGATACGTGCCGAAACCGACAGCAGGAATTTTTATACCGTTTTTCATTGTGTACGTCATATTTTTATCCATGTTGCTCTCCTTTCACCCATATAAGCAATTACTTCAATGCGATTACTTGCATTATACCAATATTTGGGAGGAACTACAATTTGACTTTTACCTTTGCAAGTCCTATGATGGAATTGATGTATTATATTTGAATAAGGAGGTAACTTATGGCAAACTATGATAAAACCAACGATGTATTGGGCACTGTCAACAGGGGCAATCCTGCAGAATCCGGTCTGTGCACTTTGTGCAGGGCTGACTGCAAAGGCAAATGCGAAGCCTGGCTCTCCAGCATGAAAGGCAGGAAACTGCTTTATCCCCGCGATTTCGGCCAGGTCACAGCCGGCAGCGGCACCTTGAACATCAACGGTCTAAGCTACGATGCACTCAGAATACAGGGATACAGCTACGGTGCACATGGTTTGCCTACCGGACTGTCAAGCGATCCGGACGACTGTATTTTCCCGAATGTCAATATCGAAACATCCTTCGGCTGGCATGAACTGACAAAATCCAGAGTTCCTCTTATGACAGGCGCACTCGGATCCACATTCATTGCAGCCAAATACTGGGACTCTTTTGCAATGGGTGCTGCGCTGGTCGGATTTCCAATCGTTGTCGGTGAGAATGTCGTCGGTATCGATAAGGAAGCCGTGCTTGAAAATGGCAAGATCATCAAGGCGCCGGAATTGGACCGCAGGATTGATACCTATATGAAATACTATGATGGCTATGGCGCCATCATCGTACAGATGAACGTTGAAGATACACGTAACGGCGTCGCTGAATACCTAATCGATAAGTATGGCGATACCGTCATCATAGAATTGAAATGGGGACAAGGAGCCAAAGACATAGGCGGCGAGATACAGGTTTCCGACCTTGAGTATGCCAAGTTCCTGAAAGAAAGAGGCTACCTTGTCGATCCTGATCCAACCTTGCCGGAAGTTCAGGAGGCCTTCTCCTCAGGAGCCATCAAATCCTTTGCCAGACACAGCCGTCTCGGCTATACGGATCTTGAAAGCTATGCCAAGGTCAAGCACGACTTCATGAGATCTGTCAGGCACCTCAGGCAGCTGGGCTTCAAGCGCATCACGCTGAAGACCGGCTCTTACGGCATGGAAGCGCTGGCGATGTCCATCAAGCTGGCATCCGACGCACAGCTCGACCTTCTGACCATCGACGGTTCCGGCGGCGGTACCGGTATGAGCCCTTGGAACATGATGGAGCACTGGGGTGTCCCGTCCGTGCTGCTCCATGCCAAAGCCTATGAATACGCCCATATCCTTCACCAGCAGGGCGAACGTGTTGTCGATCTTGCCTTCGCAGGCGGCCTGGCAAGGGAAGACCATATCTTCAAGGCGCTTTCCCTCGGCGCACCGTTCACGAAACTCGTCTGCATGGGCCGTGCACTGATGATACCGGGCTTCCTGGGTGCCAATATCGAAGGTGTTCTCCATCCGGAAAGGCGTTCGACACTGAACGGCAACTGGGACGACCTGCCTGCATCGGTTCTGCATGATTTCGGTTCTTCTCCTGAAGAAATCTTCGCCGGCTACTATGACGTCCAGAAGAAGATTGGAAAGGATGCCATGAAGGACCTTCCTTTCGGTGCCATCGCGGTCTGGACACTGTCGGACAAACTGTCTGCAGGGCTTCAGCAGCTGATGGCCGGGGCAAGGAAATTCTCGCTAAACGAGCTGGACAGACACGACATCTCCTCGGCAAACCGAGAAATCGAAAAAGAGACAGGCATCACTTTTATCACTGACTTCCAGGATGAAGCCGCTAAGAAGATACTCAGAAGTTAATCTCAGAAAAGCAAGAAGGGTCATTCATCAGAATGGCCCTTTCTATTTCTGTGCGTATTCAGTTTGGTCAATGTTCCCGGCGGGATTCGAACCCACGGCCTTTCGCTCCGGAGGCGAACGCTCTATCCTGCTGAGCTACGGAAACCTGTATACCTATATTTTAAACAATCCCCTAGACCATGGACATGCCTTGATCATAGGGGATTAGCGTTCCCGGCGGGATTCGAACCCACGGCCTTCCGCTTAGGAGGCGGACGCTCTATCCTGCTGAGCTACGGAAACAGCAACTAATAGCTTAATCCATATCTTCCCCGTTGTCAAGTTCTTCTTCCTCCACCGCGGAAAAATCGATTTTTCCATGGAGCCAGCAAGTTCCCTTGAAACGCATGCCCGCAGTCGGATGCCCAACCAGGTCCTTCTCGTTGACATAAACGTCTATGAAGATGTTCATACACTTTACCTTGATCAAGTAGACCGTCTCTTCCGTCTGGACATTCTCAAGGTATTCAATCTCTTCAATTGATCCCAGCACGGAGAAAATATCGCTGCTTTCACCCACAGGCACGAAAAACCCTTCAAGAATACTCAGGATATCCTCTTTCTGAAGCCTTTCCTTAAGGGCATCAGAAGCTTCAAGCGCCTCTTCCTCCAGGATGTTCAGTGCATTCTCGTCGCCGCTTCTCGCTTTGTCCAGCAGCATTTCGCGAAGCGCATCTTCCTCTTCTTCCGCTAGGATATCCTCTTCATCCTTGTCTATCGGCAGTATGACCGTCCCTTCAATACAGAAGGCCGTAAGGCGGATGCCATCCACATAGATTTCATCCTTGTCTGCCTCCGTCATTTCATCTTCCACGTCTAGATACTCGATAACATTCTGAAGGAAAAAGGAAATCGGCGTGCCGGATCTGACTTCCTCGCAGTACCCGATATAGTTGTCTGACACTTCATCGATATCCACTTCAAGCTCATGAATATCCGTCAGCCATCTGCCTTCGGCGTAAGGAACAAGGGAGTGGATCAGCAGCTCTTCATTCTCGCCGACAGTGCCTCTGACAAGCAATCCGAAGTTTTTGCCAAATGCCCTGTAGTATTCCACGTTCACCTCACCGCCGCCTTTGCCGACAGTTGTCTTGGTATCGGGATCCTTGATGATCGACGCCACAAGGGATTCCGCTTTTTCTTTTGTATTATATTCGGAGAACCCGACTGATTTAATATAGAGAATCATTTATTCACCTTATGTCAAAGAGTTTCATTCCATTGTCCCAGGTTATCTGCTCCACAAGCTGGGGCGAAACACCTTTGATTTCTGCAATCGCCTCGATGATGTGCTTCAGGTAACGTGAATCATTCCTTTTGCCTCTATGGGGAATCGGAGCCAAATAGGGGCAGTCCGTTTCAACCAAAAGATGCTCCAGGGGTATTTCCTTCACGGTTTCAACCAGTTTCCTGGCGTTCTTGAACGTGACAACCCCTCCAATGCCCAGATAATAACCCAATTTGACATAGCGTTTGGCGGTTTCCGCACTGCCTGAATAACAGTGGATAACGCCGCCGTTCTTATGGGCATTCGCTTCATACAGTATGTCATAGGTATCTTTGGATGCCTCCCGGCTGTGGATGATCACAGGCATAGCCAGTTCCCCGGCCACGTTCAGCTGCTCCCTGAACCAGAGTTTCTGTATCTCCGGAGGGACATTGTCGTAATAATAGTCCAGTCCGATTTCACCGATGGCCACCGTTTTCCTGTTGGCAGCCAATGCAATCAGCGTCTCAAGATCCTTTTCTTTCATGCCGCCGACATCGTGGGGATGGACACCCGCAGCTGCATAGATATATGGGTATTCTTCCGCCAGTTGAATGGCTTTCAGGGATGTGGCGATGCTTGCACCGGCATTGACAACAATACCGATATTCGAGTCAGGAAGAACCTTCAGCAGCTCTTCCCTGTCTCCGTCGAACCGCTCATCATCATAATGTGCATGGCTTTCAAATATCATCGCTTATCACCTTACCGATGCACCGCTTTTCAATTCTCCATCAACCGTCACGAGTTTCAAGCTGTCACCCTCACTGGCTGCCAGAACCATGCCTTCGGATAGGACGCCCCGCAATTTGACAGGCTTCAGATTGGTAACAACAATGACAGTCTTGCCCACCATCTCTTCAATTGAATAATGGGCTGCAATGCCGGATACAATCTGTCTCGTTTCATCTCCTACCTGGATCTGGAAACAAGCAGCTTGTCCGCATTCGGATGTTTTTCACATGACAGCACTTTTCCTGTCTGCATTTGAACCTTGGCAAAATCCTCTATGCCAATAGAATCCGGATGCTCCGGGTCCTCTTTCTTCAAAGCCTTGTCTTTCTTCTCTGCTTTCTTGGGCTTGGCGCTTTCTTCTGCCACCACTTTATCCCCGAGAATCTCTTCCATCATCTTCTTCTCGTCGATGCGGGCAAAAAGCACTTCCCCTTCGCCGACCTTGGATCCGACTTCAGTGCCGTTGAACTCAGCAAGGGATGCCCAGTCGGTTTTATC
>CAXXGE010000050.1:0-30928 GCA_963677915.2 Vallitaleaceae bacterium
CATGCCAGCTATAGCAGTCATATTGCTTGCAGCAACTATGGGGTCCTATTTGGGAATAAAACTGAAAATGCCTGCTGGAGCCATGGTGGGTGCGCTGCTCGCTGCAGCTGTGGCCAGTAATTTTTTTGCCGCTGGGATTTTGCCTGGCGGCATTCGTTTTCTTGCCCAGGCGGTTGCTGGGCTTGCAATCGGAGCTAAAATCAAGAAAAGCGATATCATCGAGTTGAGACGCATCTTCTGGGCAGCGGCAATGGCTGTCGGGATCATGCTGGGTGTCGGTGTTCTCATAGCGATTGCAATCAGCTCGTTGACCGGACAGGACCTGACCACTTCTCTATTTTCTAGTGCGCCCGGCGGTATTGTGGATATGTCCCTTATGAGCAGCAGCATGGGTGCAGAGGTGACCATCGTGTCAGTTATGCAGCTGGTGCGGTTGACTTCCATCATTGTCTTTTTTCCACTCCTTCATAAGAAGTTATTCCGCTATGAGCCTGAAAGTGTAGAACGGATCGGGAGAAAGAAAGGGAACAGGGAACAGAACAGGGTGCGTGCAGCCGTCTCTTTTGGGATTGCAGCGCTGTTCGGCATGATTGGGAACATATCAGGCGTCCCTGCAGGCACGTTGATCTTTGCGATGGCAGGCACTGCACTGTATAATGTGCTGTCTTCAAGAGCGACGGTAACCCCTGTGATGGCCTTTAGCGCCAAGATGCTTGCAGGTGCCTATATTGGAAGCAGTATTACGGTGGCAGCGCTTATTACATTGAAAAGTTTTGTCGTTCCGGCTTTGATCATGGTCGCTGCCTACTTCGTCATGTCAAGCCTGATTGCGCTATGGCTGAAAAGGAAATTCGGGCTGGAGTTTATGACGGCTTTTTTTAGCTGTACACCTGGCGGGATGAGTGATATCAGCCTGATTGCCATGGACTACGGAGCCAATCTTCCGGTCATCACGGCAGTACAAATGTTCAGGGTCGTATCGGTTGTTGTGCTTTATCCTGTCATCATCAAGTTGCTCTCAGGCATTTAAACAGTTGATTATTCTCCTGATTTCATATAAAATAACATTGAATATTCCGAATATGACAATCATTAATTTGTGGAAGGATTGGGGAAATGAACAAGACGGAAATCCTTGGTAGATGGACAAAAGAAAAGTCCGAAGAATTATATGGAATCAAAAACTGGGGGTCCAGGTATTTTTCCATATCGAAGAAAGGCGAAGTGCAGGTCAATCCTAATATTGGCAAGAGCAAGGCGGCAGTTAGTCTGATGGACATCATATCGGGTATCAAGGACCGTGGTCTTGATATGCCGGTACTGCTTAGAATAGAAAACCTTTTGGATGCGCAGATTACTTACCTGAATGAATCCTTTGCAGATGCGATGAAAAAGTTGGACTACAAGGGTGTCTATAGAGGCGTTTATCCCATAAAAGTCAACCAGCAGCAGCAAGTCATTGAAGAGGTGACGAAATTCGGCCAAAGATACCATCATGGTCTTGAGGTTGGGAGCAAGCCTGAACTGGTAGCGGCGCTTTCGCTTATGAAGGACAAGGAAGCCTGCCTGGTTTGCAACGGGTACAAGGACGAAGAGTTCATTGACCTGGGCCTCTATGCGATAAAAATGGGCTTTCAGGTGTTTTTCGTTATTGAAATGCCCGGTGAGCTGGACCTGATCGTTGAACGGTCCGAGAAGCTTGGCATCAAGCCCAATATCGGTATCCGTATCAAGCTCTCTGCACAGGCCGGCGGTCACTGGACAGAGTCAGGCGGTGACAGAAGCATTTTCGGCCTTAACATGTCCCAGACAATCGATATCGTGGATACGCTGAAGGAAAAAGGCATGCTGGACAGCCTGAAGCTTCTCCATTACCACCTGGGATCGCAGATTCCCAACATAAGAGACATCCGTTCGGCTGTCCTTGAGGCGGCAAGGGTCTATGCGGAGCTCGTCAAGGAAGGTGCACCGATGGGGCATCTGGATCTTGGCGGCGGCTTGGCGATAGACTATGACGGATCGAATACGAATTTCGCCAGCAGCCGTAACTATTCTGTCGAGGAATACTGTACGGATATTGTGGAAGCGGTCATGTCCATCATGGACAACAGCCAGGTACCGCATCCGAACATCATCACTGAGTCGGGACGCGCTCTGGTTGCCTACTATTCAATACTGCTTTTCAATGTGCTCGACGTAGCCCATTTCCAGGAGGAAGAAGTGGCCGAGCCCCCTACAGAAGAAAACCATGAAATGGTAAGAAATCTGTATGAAGCGAAGAAGAACCTGAATATAAAGAACCTACAGGAAAGTTATAACGATGCCCTATACTACAGGGACGAAATCCGGGACGTCTTCAAAAGGGGAAGAATCAGCCTCCGAGAACGCGCCTATTCTGAGAAAATATTCTGGAGCATTGTCAATGACATTGCGAAGGAAAAGGACAAGCTCAAATTCAAGCCAAGGGAGCTGGACGAGATTTCAGATGCGGTTGCGGATATCTACTACTGCAATTTTTCCGTATTCCAGTCGATTCCAGACAGCTGGGCGATTGACCAGCTGTTCCCTATGATGCCGATCCACAGGCTCAATGAGCTGCCTGCGAACAATGGCGTCATAGCGGATATTACCTGCGACTGCGACGGGAAAATCGATCATTTCATCGATCTGCATGATGTGAAGAGTGTCCTGCCGCTGCACACGCTGAAGCCGGATGAAGACTACTATCTGGCGACCTTCCTGGTCGGTGCCTATCAGGAGACGCTTGGCGACCTTCACAACCTGTTTGGCGACACGAACGTTGTCAGTGTCAGGATCCACGAGGATGGCTCCTTTGAAATCACCAACGAGATACAGGGCGATTCTGTTGCGGATGTCCTTTCCTATGTGGAATTCGATCCGAAGGAAATGCTGGCCAGCTTCAGGCAGACAGCGGAAACAGCTATCAAGGAGGGCCTCATAACAGCGCGGGACAGACAGACAATCATGTCGTCCTTCGACAACGGCCTGAGAGGCTATACATATTACGAAAGATAGGTTGCAGCTATGCCGCTTCGGAATGCCGAAGCGGCTTTTACTATTTCAAGGCGAGTGTTCTGTGATATAATCAGATTAGATAATAGTGACAGGCCAGGTGAGCATATGTACGGCTTTTTAAGAAATTTTCCTGAAGAGAATCTAGAATCCTATATGATTGAAAAGCATTGCCATAATTATGAGAGGGCTTTCTTTCTTGCACGCCTTTCCTTTGTTTCGGGGATTATTCTGTTGGCTTATGCCTTTCTCATCGATGATGTGATTGAAGTGAAAGCGGGCTTCCTTGTATTTTCGTTTGTCAACGGTATATTCTGGCTTGCGACGCTGAACAGACCTAAGGCAGTACGAGGCATCCATGTATCCTATGAACGGTTTGTCATATGCGGCGAATTGATTCTGCTGCCGATCTGGTCGATGCTGATGGCAAGTACCAGCCGTAGTACCATGGCAGCAGCCTTTTACATCACGATCGGTATCCTTGTTGTCGCAGTTTTCTTTGTTGTAAAATGGCAGACATTGGCAATGTTATACACAGCTGCTTTTGTTGTATACCTAGTTGCAGGACAGTGGAATGCCTACCGTTTAATGGACCTGTCAAGCATTGTTCCGCCTTTTCTTTTCGTTGTGATTTCCTTTAATGTATCCAGGATCAGCCACAGGCGGTTCATTGAAAGCTTTGACATCAGACAGGTGCTGAGACAGAGGAATGTTGAACTTGAGACACTGCTGGAAGCCAAAGCGGCTGAACTGAAAGATTCGGAACGTCATGTGGCTTACGATATCATCAAGACATTGATAAAAATTCTGGAATACTACGATGAATACACAAAAGGCCATTCAGAACATGTTGCCAACCTGTCCAGAAGTATCGCTATAGAGATGGGAATGGACATTGAAGCACAGGAGGAAATCTATCTGTGCGGCCTCGTTCATGATATCGGCAAGCTGAATGTCCCTCATGAAATTCTTAACAAACCTGCCCATCTGTCTAATGAAGAAAAGAAGGTGATGAAGCATCACAGCAATATGTCCTACAATCTGCTTGCAGATTCTAAAAGCCTTCAGAGAATTGCCTATATTGTCCAGTACCACCATGAGCATTGGGACGGCAACGGTTATCCCCTTGGCGTCAAACACGACAAGATTCCTTTGGAATCTCAGATTATCATGGTAGCCGATGCATGGGATGCCATGCGCTCAACCAGGGTGTACAGAAAGGCGATGTCGCTGGATTCGGCAATCGAGCAATTGAAAGTGAATTCGGGAACCCAGTTTTCTCCAGATGTAGTGGATGCACTTTTGAGGCTGGTAGCTGAAGGGAGGATAGCTTGATGTTCGAAGGGATGCAGGTAGTCGTTACAGGAGCGGCACATGGAATCGGGAAAGCTGTAGAAGATTTCTATGAGGAATAAGAGATGGGAAGAGGTGGACGGATGAACATTGAAAATCTAAAAAAAGCAGAAACGCTGTTCATGGAAAGATACCCTGCCGGATTTGCTGATGACGACCTGAATAAGATTCGCAGCAAGCACAAGATAGAAAAGATGACGGCCATGGCCCACGAGCTGTTGGCGCCGGAGCGGTTTGAGAACCGGGAAGAGGTAGCCGCGAGCATTGTCAAGATCGTCTCCTCCTCATCCCTGGTTTCGCTGTATGAGAAACCAAAATTCAAGGACTTTGTAGGCAGGCTGGGTAATGGCGAACTCGAGCTTTTGACTATGGGCTATTACGAGCAACTGCACGGTGACAGGGTCAAAGGCTTCCATATGCTGCTGGATGTGCTGTCAAGGGGAAAGCTCGCCAAATGGACATTGATAACACTGCTTCAATATTACTACTACCCACATGTGGAAGTCTTTATCAAACCGACTACATGCAAGGATATCATCAAGGTGTTCGACTTAAAAGGGCTGGTCTACAACCCTATGCCGTCACTTGAATTCTATGAAGATTTCAAGGAGCAGATCATAACAATGAAAGCACATGTCAATCCTGATCTGGCACCAGACAATGGTGCGTTCACGGGATTCCTCATGCTGTCGATGGAAGGGATGATGACAAATGACTAAAACAATGAAGGCGGTACTTGTACTGTTTATCATCTACAGCGTTGTATCAACGGCTGTGAACTGGAGGACGATGAGCAGCAACACAAGACTGGAATCAGAAGTGGCAGCGCTGAAAGACAGTCAAGGCGATTCGGGTGCCCAGACAACGGAGCTGACCGATGCACTGGATGAAGCTAAAAGGGCTGGCGCTAAAGCCGAGATGGAACTGGAGAATGCTTTGACATCTCTTGAAGCTGCCAATAAAGACAATGAGGAACTGAAAAGCGAACTGGCTGCATTGAAGGAGAAGTTCGGATATGATCCATCAATCGAATGGACTTTATCAAGGTCGGGGCTGACTATTGAAGAAGTGGAAAACAGTCTCAAAGAGCATCCGGAAGTCATAGGTCAGGACGCAGTGCTTGGCGGGCGCATGGGATTCAACAGAGTCATGATGCTGACACCGAATTGGGTGTTCGGTCAATTCGAGGACGGCCATGTCCTTGGATGGGGCATCTACGAGTATCAACATTCAAAAGGTGTCTTTACATGGAGGGAAATTGCATCTATACTAGATGGAGATATCCACATCGGCAAATAGCCGTCAAGCAAAGAAAATATTGGAGTACAAATGAGTTATTATCAAATTATCATTGCAGCGATAGTTGCATATGTGGCCTATAGAAAAGGCCGCAGCTGGATGATGTGGGGCTTTGGGGCCCTGGTGCTGCCTTACCTGGTCGTGCCTGCGTTCCTTGTCCTGGTGGCGTTTGCGCCTGCAAGGCCGTCCTTTGGCAATGCATCTTCCCACATGAAATATGAAGCATTCGGCAATCTGAATCCCATTATCTCTTCGATCATGGCGCTAACAGCCATCATCGCCAAATCCGACGGCAGGATCAGCAAGGAGGAAGTGGCGCTGATAAAGCGGTACGTTTCAGCCCAGTTCGGTATTTCCGAATCGGAGCTTGCTAAATACAGCGAGGCTTTCGAATATGGCAAGAACCATCCTGAGCTATACGGGGATTTCGTTGCAATTCTGAGGCAATACAGCGTCCATTACCAATTCAGGATGGCGCTTGCGTACCTGTTCATCAATGTAGCGGTATGTGATGGACCCGTCAAGGCGGATGAAGATGAAGTGCTTCGCAGGATTATCGTCGGTATCGGACTTTCCGGCTATGAATACGAGAGCTTGAAGAGCGGCATGGAAAACGGAGGCGCCGGAAACTACAGTCATGCAGGCCGAAACCGGTATGACGCTTATGGAAGCAGCGAAGATCTTAAGTCGAAATACAAAAAGGTGCTGGGTGTTTCTGAGAATGCGGATTTCAATGAAATCAAAAAAGCCTATAGAAGGCTGGTCAAGGAATACCACCCTGATAAAGCGGCAGCCAAAGGCATGCCAGAGGGCTATGAGAAACTGATGCACGAAAAAATAGTAGAAGTGAATGAAGCTTACGATTATCTGAAAAACGCTTATGCCTGACGGCATAAGCGTTTTGTCGAATAGTTGAATTTGATAATCAGCGGTTGTCAATCTTGCTGTAGGAGCGGCGCTGCGCAACACTCTTGTAGGCAGGGCGTATGATCTTACCGGAGTTGACGATCTCCTCGATTCTGTGTGCGCTCCAACCTGTGATTCTTGCGATGGCAAAGAGTGGCGTGTAAAGCTCTTCAGGAATGTCAAGCATGCGATAGACGAAACCGGAATAGAAATCGACATTGGCGCTGATGTCCTTGGAAGTGCCTCTGAATTCATTGAACACATCAGGAGCCAGCTTTTCAACGGAAGCATAAAGCTCATATTCTTCTGCCAAGCCTTTTTCTTTAGCCAGCTTTTCGACAAAGCCCTTGAAAACGACAGCCCGTGGGTCGGATATCGTATAAACGGCATGACCAATTCCGTAAATAAGCCCGGAGCGGTCGAATGCCTCTTTTCTAAGCAGGGATCTCAAGTATTCTTTTATTGCTTCTTCGTCTTTCCAGTCTTCAACATTGGATTTCAGATCGGAAAACATCTCTGAAACCTTGATGTTGGCACCGCCGTGTCTTGGGCCTTTCAGTGAGCCGAGCGCTGCGGCGATTGCAGAATAGGTGTCTGTACCGGATGAAGTAACCACATGGGTCGTGAAGCTGGAGTTGTTGCCCCCGCCATGCTCTGCATGAAGAATAAGGGACATGTCAAGCAGTCTTGCTTCGAGTTCCGTATACTTGTGGTCATCACGAAGCATATATAAAATATTCTGTGCAGTGCTCAGATTAGGCTGCGGTGAGTGGATGATCAAACTCTCGTTCTTATAATAATGCTTGAAGGACTGGTAGCCATAGACTGCCAGGGATGGGAATTTGGCAATCAGTGACAGACACTGCTTGGTCACATTGGATATCTCTGTTGAATCCGCATTGTTGTCAAAGGAGTATAGAGCAAGGACGCTTCTTGCAAGTGAATTCATCATGTCCTTTGTAGGGGCTTTCATAATCATATCGGCAACGAAATTGTCGGGAAGCTCGCGGTACTCGCCGATGAGTTCGTTGAATTCAGCCAGCTCCTCGCGGGTTGGAAGATCTCCAAACATAAGCAGATAGGATATTTCTTCGAATCCCGGGTAACCGCCTTCAATAGCGCCGTTCACAAGGTCTTCGATGTCGTAGCCCCGGTAGATCAGGCGTCCGGGTACTGAAACCTTCTCACCTTCGTCGATGATATAGGAGTGTACTTCACCAATCCGGGTCAATCCTGCCAGAACACCCTTGTTTGCAGAGTCCCTGAGTCCTTTTTTGACGTCGTATTTTGTATATAGGTCCAAGTCGACCGTATCTGCTGTTTTGATCATCTGTGACCATACACCCAGCATCAAATTCTCTTTGTTCATCTTTTTTTGTTTTTCTGTCATAATCAAGTTCCTTTCATGTTGGATGGGGCTTATTTCAATTTGAGCCCAGCTGATTTATTCTATCATTTTTTCAGGAAATAGTCAATTGTCTTGCAAGTTGTGG
This sequence comes from Vallitaleaceae bacterium, assembly GCA_963677915.2. Lineage (GTDB taxonomy): Bacteria > Bacillota > Clostridia > Lachnospirales > Vallitaleaceae. The sequence continues at coordinate 8,085 of CAXXGE010000050.1, forward strand.
ATGGAAAAATTTCATTTTGTTAATTCTATGTGTGGTATGGAAATTCAACAGTAGACTCTGTAAAGTCAAGAATGGTAGGGGTTGTAGTGCTTGCGGCGTGAGAATCACAGGAACGTGTGAAAGGATTGTTTTTGCATAATACAAGGGAATAAACTACATTTTGCTTGTTTTATCAATGGCAATATACTATATTAATAAGAAAGAGAGAACGAGTATGTATCGCTTAGGAGGAAGATTATGGTTTCGATTCTATCAACGCTAACAGATGAAAAACAAAAGTATCTAAAACACTTAGGGAGACAGTTTCCATCCATCCAGGAAGCCAGTATGGAGATTATCAATTTGGAAGCGATCCTCAACCTGCCGAAGGGAACGGAACTGTTTCTGTCCGATCTGCATGGAGAGTATGAGGCGTTCTTTCATATATTGAAGAATGCTTCCGGCGTCATCAAGGCGAAGATCGAGGAGCTCTATGGTCCGACCGTCAGCCAGAAAGACAAAAGGGAATTGGCGACGCTGATCTATTATCCGAAAGAATTCCTGCTGCAAATGGAGAAGGAAGGCATGGACGACACTTCTATCAGAGACTGGTACGAAGTCATGCTTCACCGTCTGATTCTGGTGTGCAGGGATGTTTCCACAAAATACACCCGATCCAAGGTGCGGAAAGCCATGCCCAAGGGATTTGAGTATATCCTTGAGGAACTGCTGCACCAACAGCCGGATGACAAGGACAAGAACGAATACTATGACAAGATTGTCAAGATGGTCATCGACATCGAACAAGCAGATGAGTTCATTTGTGCCATCAGCGAATTGATACAGCGCATGGCGATAGACCACCTTCATATTATAGGAGATATTTATGACAGGGGGCCGGGCGCACATATTATACTGGATAAGCTGAGAAGTTACCATTCGCTCGATATACAGTGGGGCAATCACGATATGATCTGGATGGGTGCGTATTCGGGTTCGAGGCTCAGTATCGCCAACGCGATAAGAATCACCTTCAGGTATGGCAATCAGGAGATTTTCGAAGAGGCATACGGCATCAATCTGCTGCCCCTGTATAAGTTTGCAATGGACAACTACCCGGAAGTCCCGGAAGCTTTCTATCCAAAAAGCAGAAAAGGCATATCGGACGCAGAGGCGAAGATGCTGGCCCAGATTCACCTCGCCATATCCGTCATCATGTTCAAGCTGGAAGGACAGTTTATCAGAAGGCATCCAGAGTACGAAATGTATGACAGGCTGATTCTTGAGCATATTGATTATGAAAAAGGCATTTTCACGTCAGAAGGAAAAAGTTATGAAATGAACTACAACCATTTTCCGACGATTTCTCCAAAACAGCCTTATAAACTGAGTGCCGAGGAACAGGATATCATTGATAAGCTTAGGTTCTCGTTCATGCATAATGAGAAGCTGGAAAAGCACATAGACTTACTGTTTGCGAAAGGGAATATCTATAAAATCCACAACAACAACCTTCTGTTCCACGGCTGCATCCCGATGAAAGAGGATGGCACTTTCGCATCTGTCAAGCTCGATGGCACGACATATGCCGGTAAGGAGCTGCTGGATGCTTTCGAGAGAAAAATGAGGGAAGTCTATGCGAACAGAAAGTTCGCGGACAATGAAAATGAAGCGGATATATTCTGGTATCTGTGGACAGGTGAGAACTCATCCCTCTTCGGCAAGAAAGTGATGAAAACCTTTGAACGGTACTTTATTGACGATAAAGAAAGCCACGAGGAACCGAAAAATCCGTACTACAAGTTGATTGAAGATGAAGCGGTCTGTACAGGTGTGCTTGAAGCGTTCGGTCTGACCGAAAGGAAAGCGAAAATCATCAATGGCCATGTGCCGGTCAAAGTGGTGAAGGGTGAAAAGCCAGTCAAAGCCAATGGCAAGCTGATCGTTATAGACGGCGGCCTGTCAAAGCCGTATCAGAAAGTGACCGGGATTGCGGGATATACATTGATCTACAATTCCTACGGCATGATGCTTGCAGCACATGAGCCTTTCTTGTCCGCCAAAGATGCAGTGGAGAACAATACAGATATTGTCTCTGAATTATCGGTGCTCGAACCGAAAACAAAAAGATACAGGGTGAGGGATACGGATATCGGCAAGGCGCTTCAGGAGGATATCAATGACCTGAAAGCCCTGCTGGATGTGTACAAGGCAGGTAGATACAGATGATGATGCGTATAGGACACGGATACGATGTGCACAAGCTTATCGAAGGCAGGGAACTGGTTCTGGGTGGTGTAGTCATACCATATACCCGTGGTCTCGACGGCCATTCTGATGCGGATGTGCTGGTCCATGCTGTGATGGATGCGCTGCTGGGCGCCATGGCGCTGGGTGACATAGGCGTTCATTTTCCGGACACTGATGATAAATATGCAGGCATTTCAAGTCTTCGTCTTCTATCTGAAGTGGCCGGACTGATGCAAAGCAGAAATGTAGCGGTTGGAAACCTGGATGCGACGATTGTTGCCCAGAAGCCCAAGCTGATTGGCTACATTCCGGAAATGAGGAAGAAACTGGCAGAAACGCTCGAATGCAGCGTTTCCCAAATCAATATCAAGGCGACCACGGAAGAAGGCATGGGGTTCACCGGCAACGAGCAAGGGATTGCCGCACATGCTGTCTGTCTGCTCGCAGGAAGATGACAACTGGAAAGGCTCAGTATGGAGTTCAAACCAATCACTTTGGATGACAAGGATATAATAGATCATTATTGCAGCATACGTCCTATCAGAAGCTGCGAATACAATTTCACAATTTTATACATGTGGCAGCATTATTATGATGTCAAGTTTTATGCCAACGACAAGTACCTGCTCTTCCTTGAGGAATACCATGGCGAGGTTTATTCCATGATGCCTTTGTGCAAGGAGGCATACTTCAAGGAAGCGACTGAAGCCCTATGGGACTACTTTAAAACGAAGGGGATCAAGCTGCACATATATGTAGCCGATGAAATCTTTGCGAAATTCATTGAAAAGGAATACCCGGACCAGTTCTGCATCTGGGAGGAAAGGGATGCCTTCGACTACATTTATGACGGCGACAAACTAAGGACACTTGCAGGGAAGAAGCTGCACAAAAAGAGAAACCATCTGAATGCTTTTATGAATGAGTACGGCGACAGGTATGAGTTCAAGAACTTCGACTGCCATTCGGAACGTGAGTTCTGCAGATTCATCAAGGAATGGGCAGATGTTCATGGCGAAGAAGAGGCGATGATCCAGGAAGAGCTGACAGGCCTCTGCAGGGTACTGGAAAAAAAGGACTACCTTGATGTGAAGATCGGATCAATCTTTATAGACGGCGAGATGAAGGCCTTCAGCATGGGCAGCGAAATACTGAATGGCGATATGGCAGTCATCCATGCCGAAAAAGCCGATAAAGATATCAGGGGCCTGTACCAGGCAATCAACAGGGACTTTCTCCTGCATGATTTTCCCAATGCCAAATGGGTCAACAGGGAAGACGATACAGGTTCGGACAGCCTTAGACAGGCGAAAATGTCCTACCGGCCTGTCGAGCTCCTGAAGAAGTTTACCATTTACGAAAAAGACTGACAGGTGATTTTATGGATGATATGAGAAGGGTAAGTCGGCAAGAGCGCAAGGAAGCGGAAAAATTATGGCGGGCCATTTTCCAGGAAGACGGGGAGGCACTGGTGCGGCATTATTTTGACGATAGGAAGGACCAGGTTGAGATTGAAGGACTGTTTTCAGAGGATGTCCTGACATCCGTCATCCACCTTAACAGCTATCAGGTGTTCTTCAGAGACATCCTATACGATATCCGTTACATAGTGGGTGTCGCTACAGACAAAAAATACCAAAGGGAAGGCCGCATGTCCAGGCTGATGGCGCATTGCCTGCGCAAACTCTACGAAGAAGGGGATGTGTTTACGGTGCTGATGCCTGTGGATTCGGCCTATTATACGCCTTTTGGATTCAGGTTCATCCAGGATGTGGACCAGTACCGCTTCAAGGCACCGGAAACCTTAGCTGAAATGACGCTAAAACCTGTTAAGGAAGACAATGTTGCTGTATTTGTGCCGGCCTATTATCAGGCCATGAAAAAACACCCCTTACATGTCAACCGGGGAATGCATGGCTTTGATATCCTTAAGAAAGAGTTGGCGGCTGAAGGAGGCGAGCTGATTGGCATCGGTGATGGCTACCTGGCGGTGTACGATGACGACGATCTGCAGGTAAGAGAAGCTGTTTATCAGGAGCCTGAGACATTGAAATCCATGTTTTCATACGTGTCTGAAAGAGCAGGAAAAAGGGAGATCCATTGGCAGATGCCCACGGGAAGCCCGCTGAAAAACCTGGTCGATCACCGTGCCGGCAATATGGTTATCCGCCAGCCGTTCATCATGGCAAGAATACTGAATGCATATGAACTGATTTCTGATATGGCGGAATGTTTCGAGGACTGCAGCATTCTTATCAGTGACAAGTTGATTATGGAGAACAACGGACTGTATGCAATCCGTTCGGGAATTGTACATAAAGAAAAGGCAACATCCGCTGATGAAGCGGATATTGCCCTCAGTGTCGAAGCTTTGACCCAATGGCTGTTCGGTTACGAAACACTGGAAACGTTGGAGGGGCTTTATGATGATGTTGTCATCAACAACCCTTCTGTGGTGATTGACTTCTCGAATGGCGCCAATTATTTCAATGAATTCATCTGATGCCTTCAAGGGGATCGGCGGCGATCAGTTGCCAGGGGTTGATGTAGACCCCATCTTTATATATGGACCAATGCAAGTGGGCGCCGGTGGAAAAGCCGGTAGAGCCCACTTTTCCTATTGTTTCCCCTTTTTCTACGGTGTCGCCTTTGGTTACATCGATGGAGGAAAGGTGGAAGTAGGAGGTGTAGATGCCCATGCCGTGGTCGATGATGACGGCGTTGCCTGAGACCTTCAGTTCCTCTGCAAGGACAATTTTACCCGTATTTGCTGCTGCGATGGGCGTCCCTTCATCTGCTGCGATATCCAGCGCGTTATGTCTTGCATCCTCCGTGGTGCTGTTGTTGTAGTACCGTCTGGTGGCGTAGTCGGTCGTGATCCTGCCCTCGACCGGCTGCAGGAAGACGCCCTCCCATAACGGCGCCGGATTTGTATATGAGAACGCTTCGGCCAGCTTGGCATTGTCATAATCATAGTTTTCCTCAGTAGCCACAGCGCCCGTCGAAGATGAGAATCTAAGGTTCTGCCTTGGTGAATCAAGATCGCTGACGGTAAAGGTGAATGTCTGCAGTGGCTCGCCAGGCAGGTTGGCGTCTTTTATGGCAAGTTCATAGGTGCCGGCTGTTGTGCGGCTGTCGATGGGTGTGATGCCTATTAAGCTGTCGCCATATGGATACAGAGTAATCTTGTCGTCTTTTAGGCTGCTGTGAGCTTCATAGACTGCATCAGCATCGGGCTGTAGAATCTGGAAGGCTATAGCATCGCCAGCCACAGCTTCCGTCCTGCCCATCCAGTACGAAGCCGGCACATTGATGTTAAGGCTGAAGGTATAGACGGCGTTTGAGGTGTATAGGTCGCTGGTGTTGTCGACTTTCACGACATATCGGAAAGAACCGTTTTCTTCAGGCATCGGAAGTGTGCCGTCCTCTGCGGGTTCGCCGGACATGAAGAGAGCGTTGCCCCTGTAGACCATGACTTCAGCATCAGGTGCATTGAAGTTGCCTAGGTTGGCTTTCAATACGTTCTCAAACGTCACAGTATCGAGTGCAGGCTCATCGAGTGCAACCTGGTCTGATAGATACATGACTTCAGGGTAGACGGTCTCATGCCAGATTGCATCCATGGCAGGTTCGAATGACTTCCCGTTGAATGCGAAAGGCACCTCAGGCAGTTCTTTTATGGTCAACAGGTCCCTCTGGGGATAGTTTTCAAGCCATGTTTTGATCGTGCCATCCGGCAGCCTGTAGTAGTGATCCTCTCTGAATACAAAGGCATTGTTTTTTTCAAGATCGAAAATAAGCGGAACAATGTCAGAGCCGCGGCCGTGTTCAAGTGTCAGTCGGAAAACGAGATTTTCCGAGGGTTTGGCTGCATCATCCAAATAAGTTGCGTAGAAGATGTTGTAGATCGCCTCCAGTGCCTCGTCGCCACTATATATGACGGCAATCTGTTCTGTGCCATCTTCGGTTATCCGTTCTATAAGCGCTGAATCCACGTCCTCCAGGGGCACGGGTTTGCTAAGCAGGCACCCAGATTGTCCAAATATCAGGATAGGCAGCAGCAATAGAATAATATATTTGAAATGCTTCATTGTAATCTTATAAATCCCTTCTTCGAGTGTTGGAGCGAATTGACATCTATGATATAATAACACAAAAATAACAGAACAGGAAGATGATCATGAGTCAACGAGTAAGAACGCGCTATGCCCCAAGTCCGACGGGGAAAATGCATGTAGGTAACTTGAGAACGGCACTTTACGCATACCTGATCGCCAAGCACGAAGGTGGCGATTTTCTTTTACGGATAGAAGACACGGACCAGGAACGTTTTGTGGAAGGCGCCACTGAAATCATATACGCTACGCTGGATGGTGCAGGGCTTTTCCATGACGAGGGCCCGGACAAGGACGGAGGATTCGGACCCTACGTTCAAAGCGAGCGCCAGAAAGCAGGCATCTACGGGAAATATGCCAAGGAACTTGTGGATAAAGGCGAGGCATACTACTGTTTCTGTGGAAAAGAGCGTCTGGATGCCCTGAGGGAAGAGGCTGAATCGCGCAAGGAGACGTTCAGGTATGACAAGCACTGTCTCCATCTTTCCACGGAAGAGATCCAGGAAAAACTGGATGCAGGCATACCCTATGTCATCAGGCAGAACAATCCGGAAGAAGGTACGACGACGTTTGAAGATGTCATATTCGGAAGCATATCCGTCAACAACAACGAACTGGACGATATGGTCCTGCTCAAGTCCGACGGTTATCCGACCTACAACTTCGCCAACGTGGTGGACGACCACCTGATGGAGATCACACATGTGGTCCGGGGTAATGAATACCTCTCTTCTTCGCCCAAATACAATAGATTATATGAAGCTTTCGGCTGGGATGTGCCCGTCTATGTCCATTGCCCGCTCATTACAGACGAGAACCACAAGAAACTCAGCAAACGTCTGAACCATGCCAGTTATGAAGATCTGATTCAGCTGGGATTCCTGAATGAAGCCATAGTCAACTTCGTCGCCCTTCTGGGATGGAGCCCAAGCGAGAACAAGGAAATCTTCAGTCTGGAAGAGCTGGTCGAAGCTTTCGACTACAGGAACATAAACAAGGCGCCTGCTGTTTTCGACATGAAGAAATTCGCCTGGATGAACAGTGAATACATCAAGGCCCTTCCGTTCGATACATTCTACGAACTCGCGAAGGATGAGGTGGACAAGGCAGTCAAAAACGACAGTCTGGATAAAAAGGCCATCGCTGCACTGGTACAGTCCAGAATCGAGACACTCAAGGATGTCCAGCAGCATATCGATTTCTTCGACGGTGTACCTGAATACAGCATCGACCTGTACAATCACAAGAAGATGAAAACAAATCCTGATGTAGCCCTTGATGCTTTGGTTGGTTTGCTTCCCGTCCTTGAAGCTCATGAGGACTGGTCTATGGACGCACTGCATGAAAAGGTGCTTGGATTCGCTGCTGAGGCGGGCCTCAAGAATGGCCAGGTGCTGTGGCCGATGCGTACAGCGCTTTCCGGCAAGCCGATGACACCAGGCGGTGCGTTTGATATTGCTGTGATCCTAGGCAAGGACGAATCCTTGAAGAGAGTGAAAGCGGGCATCGAAAAGCTAACATTGGAATTAGGTAAATAGCATTGGAAGGAGTCGCTGTGGCAGTCGTATTGGGCAACGCATGGGATGAAAAACTGAAAAATGAGTTTCAGAAACCATACTACCTGGAACTTAGGGAGAAACTGAAGGATGAGATGCGGCACCATGTCATCTATCCTGACATGAACGATATCTTTAAGTCGCTCCAGCTGACAGCCTATGAGGATGTCAAGGTTGTCGTTCTCGGCCAGGACCCCTATCATGGCCAGGGACAGGCTCACGGCTTGAGTTTTTCTGTCAAACCAGGTGTGGATATCCCGCCGTCTTTGAAGAACATCTACAAGGAATTGACGGAAGACTGCGGCTGCTTTATCCCAAACAATGGCTATCTGGAGAAGTGGGCGCGCCAAGGCGTGCTGCTGCTCAATGCATCGCTAACGGTTCGGGCTGGCATGGCATACTCCCACGCGAAGATCGGCTGGCATCATTTCACAGATGAAGTGATTAAGAAACTGAACGAACGGGAAAAGCCTGTGGTCTTTATACTGTGGGGCAATTTTGCAAGATCCAAAGCCAAACTGATCACCGGAAGACAGCATCTGATCATCGAGTCTCCCCATCCATCGCCGCTGTCGGCACACCGGGGATTTTTCGGTTCCAAGCCTTTTTCAAAGGCCAATGAGTTTCTGGAGCGGAATGGGCAGGAGCCGATTGACTGGCAGATAGAAAACCTATAGAATAAGAGAATGAATGAGATGAAGGAGGAAGCGAGATATGTTGGATATCGCTATTACTAGAACGGCTGCTCCCAAAGCCAAACCGGAACCGGAGAATTTGGGATTCGGGTATATCTTTACTGATCATATGTTTATCTGGGACTATACTGAAGGTACAGGTTGGCATAGTCCGAGAATTGTACCTTATGCGCCTGTAACACTGGACCCTGCAGCTATGGTCTTCCATTATGGTCAGGAAATGTTTGAAGGACTTAAGGCTTACCGCACTAATGACGGACATGTCCAATTATTCAGACCGGACAAGAACATCAAACGGACCAATACAACCAATGAACGCCTGTGCATGCCCCTTGTGGATGAGGAGGATATGCTTCAGGCAATCAAGGCTTTGGTAGAGCTAGAGAAGGATTGGGTGCCATGCGAATCGGGTACAGCTCTATATATACGTCCCTTTATCATTGCAACGGATCCCTACCTAGGTGTCCGCCCGTCCAGTACCTATAAGCTTATAATAATCCTTTCTCCTGTAGGAGCTTATTATAAAGAAGGCATGAATCCTGTCAGCATCTGGGTAGAGACGGAGTATGTAAGAGCCGTCAAGGGCGGCATGGGCATGGCAAAGACGGGCGGCAACTATGCAGCCAGCCTGAAGGCACAGATGAAAGCCAAGAAGAATGGCTACACGCAGGTGCTGTGGCTTGATGGTGTGGAGCGGCGATATATTGAAGAAGTCGGTACAATGAACGTCTTCTTTAAGATCAATGGTGAAGTGATTACGCCTGCCCTTCAGGGAAGCATCCTTGCGGGTGTAACAAGGGATTCGGTCATTGACCTGCTGAAATCCTGGAATGTTCCGGTTGTTGAACGTCCGATTACCATTGACGAAGTCTACGAAGCCAATAAAAAAGGAGAACTCGAAGAGATGTTTGGAACCGGTACGGCAGCTGTCATTTCTCCTGTCGGAAAGCTCAGCTGGAACGGCGATGAGATTCTCATCAACAACAACGAAATAGGGAAGCTTTCCCAAAAGATCTATGATTCTATCACAGGTATCCAGACAGGACATATTGAAGATGTCTTCGGATGGACGATAAAAGTCATATAATAAGTATTGAATTGCTAGGCATATAGTTATAGATACTACGTGTGATTAAAATAAATACCATATGCATAAAAATGAATAAATATATATAATATTTTTCGAGGGTCCCCTTAAAGCTGGGTATCCTCTTTTTTTAATGAGTAAAAATGCAATATTTGTGTAAAAATAGTCAGTCTTATATGTCACTGAGACCTAGGAGTGGATATATGGTTTGAAATTCAAACTAAATGATGGTAGAATGTAATCACTATATATGAAGTCTGTTGCTCAAACAAGGAGAATGCTATGTCAACAGTAAAATTCAATGAATCACTGTGCAAAGGATGCGGACTGTGCGTATCTGTTTGCCCCAAGGAAATACTATACCTGTCGGACAATGTGAATGTAAACGGCTACAATACTGCAGCGGTCAACGATATGAAAGCGTGCATCGGCTGCGGCAATTGTGCCAGAATCTGTCCAGATTATGTCATAACTGTCGAGAGGGGATAACACATTATGAAAAAAAGACTCATGAAGGGGAACGAAGCCCTTGCGGAGGCTGCTATTGTCGCAGGCTGCAGGTATTTCTTCGGTTACCCCATAACACCACAAAACGAAATACCGGCGTATATGTCTTCGAGAATGCCTGAAGTAGGCGGTACTTTCGTTCAGGCCGAGTCGGAAGTTGCGGCTATCAACATGGTATACGGCGCCGCTGGAGCGGGCGCCCGTGTCATGACGTCCTCATCAAGCCCGGGCATCAGCCTGAAGCAGGAAGGTATTTCCTACATTGCCGGAGCGCAGCTGCCATGCGTCATCGTCAACATCGTCAGGTGCGGCCCTGGACTTGGCGGCATAGCGCCTGCCCAGTCCGATTATTTTCAGGCAACCAAGGGCGGCGGTCATGGCGACTACCATCTTGTCGTTTTCGCTCCTGCCTCGGTACAGGAGATGGCTGATCTGACAATCAGGGCCTTCGATGTGGCCGACACCTACAGAACGCCTTGTATGATTCTGGGCGATGGTGTCCTTGGTCAGATGATGGAGCCTGTTCAGTTCCATACGCCCAAGCCGCTTGAGATCGAGAAGGCATGGGCAACGACAGGCACGCTGATGAAGCGCAAGCATAACGTCATCAACTCCCTTATGCTGGATCCCGAAGCTCTCGAGCAGCATAACCTGGATCTTTTCAAAACCTATGACATAATCAAGGAAAAGGAGACAGCCTGGGAGAACTATATGACCGAGGATGCGGAAGTGATTCTGGCTGCTTACGGCATACCGGCGAGAATATGCAAGCATGTCATTGCAAAGGCCAGGAAAAGAGGCATCAAGGTCGGTCTGATAAGGCCTATTACCCTTTGGCCGTTCCCTGAAGCGGCAGTTGACGAACTGGCTCGGCAGGAAAGCGTCAAGGCCTTCCTCACTGTCGAAATGAGCATGGGTCAGATGGTCGAAGACGTCAAGCTTTCAGTCAATGGCAAGAAGCCGGTCCATTTCTATGGGCGCGTCGGCGGCGTTGTACCTGAAGGCGACGAAATACTGGAAAAAATCTATGACATATTGGAGGTGCCTCATGAAAGTCGTGTATGAGAAACCTAAATCACTGACGGATACACCGTTTCACTACTGCCCCGGTTGCACACATGGCATTACGCACAAGCTGATTGCGGAAGTGATTGATGAACTGGATATTGAAGGCATTACAATCGGCATTGCGCCGGTAGGCTGTGCTGTGTATGCATACAAATATTTCACTTGCGACATGCAGGAGGCGTCACACGGAAGGGCGCCTGCAGTTGCAACAGGAATCAAGCGAGTCCATCCTGATAAGATCGTTTTCACTTATCAAGGTGACGGGGACCTGGCATCCATCGGTCTTGCGGAAATCGTCCATGCCGCGGCTAGAGGCGAGAACATCACCGTTGTTTTCATCAACAACGGTATTTACGGTATGACAGGCGGGCAAATGGCTCCGACGACACTGCCGGGTCAGGTGACGACGACAACGCCTAAAGGCAGGGATGCTGCACAAAGCGGCAACCCGATCCGCGTCTCTGAAATGCTTGCAACGTTGGACGGACCGGCCTATATAGAACGTGTTTCGCTGCATGATATGAAACATCTGAACCAGGCCAAAAAAGCAATCAAGAAAGCTTTCCAGAACCAAGTGGACGGAAAGGGATTCTCTTTGGTCGAAGTCCTTTCCACATGCCCGACGAACTGGCGCATGACGCCTGTCGATGCACTTAAGTGGGTTGGCGACGTGATGACCGAGTATTATCCTCTTGGGGTGAAAAAGGAGGTCAGCGATGATTGAGCGTATTATCATAGCCGGATTCGGTGGTCAGGGCGTCATGTCCATCGGCCAGATGCTGGCGTATGCAGGCATGCTTGAAGATAAGGGCGTTTCATGGCTGCCGTCCTACGGGCCAGAGATGCGTGGAGGTACGGCCAACTGCCATGTCATCGTGACAGAAGGCGACGTGGACTCGCCACTGGTTTCCAAGGCTTCAACAGCGCTTGTACTGAACCGTCCGTCCTTTTTCAAATTCGAGCCGAAAGTTGTCAAGGATGGACTGCTGATTGTCAATTCCAGTCTGGTTGAAGACAAATCCGAACGGGATGATATCAGGGCCTACTATGTACCAGCAGGAGACCTCGCACTTGAAGTCGGCAACGACAAGGCGACCAACATGGTGATGCTTGGGGCTTATATACAGCTCACGGGTATTGTTGAATGCGAGAACATCAGACATGCCCTTGAGATGGTTTTCGGAAAAAGAAAGAGCCACATCATCGATGTCAATTACAAGGCACTAAAAGCAGGTGCTGACTATGTCAAGAATATTTAAATTGAACGATGCTAGGACAATATTCCATATCGATATGAATGCATTTTTTGCCTCGTGCGAGCAGGCGGCACATCCCGAACTCAAGGGAGTGCCGCTCATTGTCGGCGGCGATCCCGAACGAAGAAGCGGAATCGTGCTAGCTGCCTCCTACGAGGCAAAAGCTTTTGGTGTGAAAACGGCTGAAACGCTGAACACGGCACTGAAGAAATGTCCGGATGCTGTTGTTGTGAGGGCAAGCAAGGGGCTTTATGACGAGATGTCCAGTAAAGTCATGGCCCTCTTCGATGAGTTCACCCCTTTGAAGGAGCAGCTGTCGATTGACGAGGCATTTCTTGATATGACAGGAACGGAAGGCTTGTTCGGAAAACCGCTTGAAGCAGCAGTGCTCATTCAAAAGACGATTCTGGAGAAACTGGACCTGCAATCTTCGGTCGGTATCTCAACGAATAAGTTGTTGGCGAAAATGGCCTCTGAGATGAAGAAACCGATGGGAATTACGACGCTGTACCCGGATGAGGTGGAGGAAAAGATGTGGCCCCTTCCGGTGCGGGAGCTATATGGCGTCGGGCGGAAAAGTGCTGAGAAACTGGAGAAGCTGAAGATTATGACGATAGGAGAGTTGGCAAAATCCTCACTGCTGAGACTGACACCGGTTTTCGGCAAGATGTCGGCGGAGTCGATGATAGAAAGTGCCAACGGCAGATCATCGGATGTGATTTCCGGTACTGAAGAAGATCCTAAAAGCATAGGCAACGAGCTGACTTATAGTGAAGACCTGTCGACAGAGGAGGATTTCAAAAGGGAGATTCTGGTGCTGTCGGAAAAAGTTGCCTACCGGCTGCGGAAACACGGGATGAAGGGACGAACGGTCACCGTTAAAATCAAGTTCAATGATTTCTCGGTCATAACCCGGGCCAAAACCTTGCCCCTCAAGACCGACAATTCCCAGGCCATATACGAAACGGCGCTGGGGCTGGTTCTTGAGAATGTGAAAAGGATGCCTGTCAGACTGCTGGGCGTTTCCGTCAGCCAGTTCGACTCGGGCTTTGAAGGACAGATCGTCATGGAGCAGCTTCTGGAATCGGAGGAGAGCCCGGTCGACAAAGTGATGGATGCCATCAGGGAAAAATACGGGTATGATGCCGTTTCAAGGGCCAGCATCCTTAAGAAAAAAGAGTAGGCTTGACATTGAATGCAGCCTGCTATACAATAACTGTACTAGGACAAATAGTACAGAAAGGACAGTTCTTATGATTCAAGTGGATTTACGGAGCAGGCAGCCGCTGTACGAGCAGCTATATGAAAACATTCGAAAACTGATTCTGGACGGCGATTTGAGTCAGGATGAGCAGCTTCCTTCAGTAAGGGAACTGGCCTCTGATCTGGCTATCAACCCGAACACCATACAAAAGGCCTTCAGGCAGCTCGAGCGGGATGGCTATGTTTATGCTGTCCGTGGGAAAGGCAACTTCGTGGACGTCATCAAGAAGGATATCCGGGAAAGGGAACAAAAGGCGGCGCTGGCACGTCTATCCATTGCTGTTGAAGAGGCGAAGCGGCTGGATATATCGGTTGAAGAAATTGAGGAAGAAGTCCGCCGCCATTACAGTGAGGAGGGGCAGTCATGATAAGGACAGAGAAACTGACAAAGTACTATGATGATTTCAAGGCGCTTGACAGCCTGGACATACATGTTGAAAAAGGATCCGTCTACGGTCTTGTCGGACCGAACGGAGCGGGAAAAACAACACTAATAAAAATCCTGACCGGCGTATACAGGCAAAGTGAGGGCGAAGCTCTTATCGGCGGTGTTACTGTTTATGAGAACGTTGAAGTCAAGCAGCGGATAGCCTACATACCCGATGACCTGTACTTTTTTCCGATGTATACCGTCAGGCGTATGGCTGGTTTCTACAAAAAGGTCTATGATGTCTTTGATGAGGACCGGTTCGCCAAGATCCATCAGTTGCTGGGCATTCCCCTGGACAAGAGGATAGGGCAGCTATCCAAGGGGATGAAAAAGCAGCTTGCCTTCTGGCTGGCCATCTGTACAAAGCCAGACGTGATGATTCTGGATGAACCAGTGGACGGACTGGATCCTGTCATGCGCAGACAGATATGGTCTCTTCTTTTGCAGGATGTGGCCGAAAGACAGATGACGGTCATGGTTTCATCTCATAATCTGCGTGAACTGGAAGATGTCTGCGACTGTGTTGGCATCCTTCACCTGGGGAAACTGCTTCTTGAAAGGGACCTGGATCAGATGAAGACGGATATCCACAAAGTGCAGCTTGCATTCTCTGATGAGAAGACAGACCTGTCCAAGTTGGCACCTTTGAAACAGACGAAATCAGGAAAAGTTCATACAATCATAGTAAAAGGCAGTAGGGAGGAAGTGGAAGAAAAACTGAAAGGACTCAATCCTGTCCTGGTAGATTTCATCCCATTGACACTTGAAGAAATATTCATCTACGAGATAGGAGGTACAGGCTATGAAGTCACCAGCCTCATTCTTTAATATGGCCATCTACAGGAACAATATGAGGCGCTTCGGTTTCATCGGTATCCTGTTTGCAATCATTCATTTCATCGTTGTGCCTTTGAACATGATCATCGGCAACTTCGGTTACAGCCTCAATCGATATGAAGATTTCACCCATGTCGTACCCCACCCCTGGGATGTGCTGGTTCTTTTCTTCCTGCCGATTCTTCTTGGCATTGTGCTTTACCGGTATATTCAGGAAGAAAGGGCGCTGTCGGTGCTCCATGCACTGCCTGTGACGAGAAGAGCCTACTACGGCACCAATCTGGTGACATTCCTGACGCTGTATTACGGACCGATTCTTCTGAATATTCTCATCATCCTGGCAGCAACTGCAGGCTGGGGGGCTTCTGACGCTGGAAGTCGCTGCGCTTTTCGCCCGGTATGCTCTAATGATGCTGGTGGCTGGCATGGCGGTCTTCGGTATTTCCACAACCTTCGGGATGCTGGTGGGATCGAGTGTGCTGCAGGGTATCCTTGTATACATTATGATGATTGTGCCGTATGGTCTATACCATCTTTTCAACCTTCTCATATCCTGGCTTCTGAAAGGATATCCTTTCAATTATCTTGAGGATGCGGTCTTCTATCTTTCACCCTACGTGGCAGCAATGAAGTTCTTTGATAGCGATATGACCGAATACTGGATCGGTATTGTGACCTTTGCTGCCTATGCAGTTTCAATGTTATGGCTTGGTTATTGGCTGTATACGAGGCGTGAACTTGAAAAACACCATGAATTATTGGTATGGAACAAGATAAAGGAAGCTTTTGTATATATACTGACAACCGTTGTAACACTGCTTATAGCCGTCTACCTTGGTGAAATGGGCGGCGAACAGTCATCGGGCATCCTTATGGGTGTCTTCATCGGTTCGGTTATAGGCTTCAGCATCACGAAAATGGTCGCCTACAAGACAATCAATATCCTTAAATACTACAAAGGATGGCTGGTCTATCTCGCTCTTTCCATGGTAGTCTTCCTTGTTTTTGAAATGGGCTTGTTCGGCTATGAAACCCGTATGCCGGATCCGGGAGACATCGAAAGTCTTGTCATTTCTGAACGTGGCGGATCCATCGACAGGGAAATGCTTGAAAGGGTCGAAGCAGAAGGTGTTGTCGATCAGGGTTATAACAGGGTCTTCAAGCTGGAATCGGGAGAGGCTGTTTCAAAAGCCAGGAACCTGCATGGATACTTCGCTAAAAACGAAGAGGACTATGCTGGTGATACTGCCATCGGCACCCAGTTGAATTTCTATTACAATCTGACAGGAGGAGGCCATCTGTATCGTGTATATTACGGATCCGTACCTTTTAGATTGGTGAAAGAACTTTACGAGACAGAGGAGGTCCGCAAGGATAAAGTGGTTGCGGCAGCTGAGATACTTCTTTCCAAGGAAGTCTACAGTGTGAAACTGTCATCCCACAGTCAAAGATCAGTGGATGTCGACGAACAGGAACTGGCATCCCTTTTCGATGCTTATGCGAGAGACCTGATGACGATGCCCTACGATGAAATAATGATGAACAGCATGCTGGGAGGCATCGAAGTCACGCTGGACAAGGCTGGTGTGGCTAGCCAGACGCTAAAGGACTACAGAAACTTTGAAATATACTTTGGATCCAAAAATACTATTGCATGGGTCATGGAGCATTATCCTGATCTGCTGCTGATGCCGTCTGCTGAAGATGTGAGAGAGATGAGCGTCTATGATGTCTATTCCCGGATGCCTTCCACGGAGAAGCCATTTGCTGTCGACTACGCCGTTGAAGAATACTACGATAACAAGGGCGGCAATATCATTACAGACAAAGCGTTGATCCAAGCAGCGCTGGATCTTGAAACAGTTTACGGACAACAAAGATACAATGTCGTCTTCTATCTTGAAAATGGAGGAAGTTTGTCCAGATCCTATGCAACACTACCGGAAATTATGCTATAATAAATAAAAAAGTTTCAGGGAGTGGTTTCATGCTTGAATATAATGAAGGCGTATTGAAAAAAATCAGCAATGCAGGTGCGGCTAATATCGTGATTGGTGTGCTCCTGGTCGTTATCGGCATAGCCCTCGGCACACTGTCGATTGTTTACGGTGCCAATGTGCTCTCGACACGCAAGCACCTTATTGGATAGGCAGCCATGCGTAGTTATAAATACAGGGTTTACCGCCAGTATCCACAACTTGCTGTCTTCTCGGTTGCGATGGGCGTGGTGTCCCTGGCCTTGTGGCTCGTGCCGGTAGCGGGTGTGATAAGTTCTTTTGCCGCACTGACCGCTGGAAAGAGGGCCCAGGATTCAGACATGGAGATGCTGGCGATTATCGGCATGGTGACAGGTGGCGTCGGCCTTCTGCTTTCGGTACTGAGAAGCAGCCTTGTCTATCTGTTGGGATAGGTGATCGTTTGGAGAGAAAATCTACATTTAAAATGGATGTCAAACCCCATGCGGGATTCGGCATCCTTTCGTTTGTCGTAGCAGTGCTTGCTGTCTTATGCTTCGTTGCCGCTGTCATTGGTTCGGCCTTCTATCTGGCCGACGGTGTGGTATGGCCGGGGTATATGGCGACAGGAGCGATTGTGCTGAATATGTCGGGGATCGTATTCGCTGTGCTCGGAGAACTGGAGCCGGAGACGGAGAAGCTGTTTCCTCACCTTTCAGCTGGGCTGCATTTGATTCTGCTGGTCTTTAACATAGTTGTGATTGTCCAGGGATACAAGTAAAGCTTGGTTTTTTTCCTTTGATTAAGGAAATAACCAAGCTTTAATAATGCATAACTTTATGCCGGTTTGCGAAGCATGAGCGCCACTGGCGTCAGCAGTGTGGCGATGACGGCACCTGCTGCGAACTGGAGCATGTTGGCCGGGATGGAGAAGATCGGTGCGATATAACTGCCGTAGATCAGGTAGGCTGCGAAGTAATAGCCGACCATCATGACACTTCGCTGATGACAAAGCCGATCAGACTGACAAAAGGAAGCTTCACTTTGGCTAGCTTGCTGGAAATAAGCAGGAAGACCGCTATCAGAATCGGAAGAAGGGCTGCGGCGATGAACAGCTGAACACTGATGGCGCCTGCCTTATCCAGAAGCTCGGAAGCGCTGGAAAAGCCCTCTATATCCGTTAAAAGAGTTTCTGCTGTCTGGTTTGTCACTTGAGACCTGAGGAAATAGGTCATTACCAGGCTGAAGCGATCCACAGTACCGCATAGACGGAAGTAAAAAACGCAAGGGCTTTCTTGCTGTCGCCCTTTTCAAGGATCCATCCCAGAAGGAAGGCCATGGCAGCTTTGATAATGAAGGTCGGCGCGATCCAGATGTACCAGCCGCCAGCGAAATCCGCCAGCATGGAACCAAGGCCTGCTGCGAGAGCGCCCCTACGTTTCCCCAATATAATGCCTGACAGGAACACCATCGAATCACCCAGATGGATATAACCGTTGGTGAAGGGGATGGGTACCTGAATGATGAATGTTCCAAGAAAGCAGAGTGCAGCCATGAGACCGGTCATGACGATACCCTGTACAGCATTCGTTTTCATAATAAAACCACCTTGTCTTTTGCTTTTTGATACTGTATACTATACAGCAATACTGACCACCTGGAAAGGTGCAGATGAAGTTTGTTTGAAAGGGACAGATTGCTATGATGACGCCGGTTCTGGATACAGAAAAAAGTGAAGCCATATACATACAGTTATACAAGTATTTTGCAGACGAGATGACATCCCTGCGTCTTGCTGAGCACAGCAAAATGCCGTCGGTGCGCAAGTTGGCGCACCACCTCGGTGTGAGCAGAACGACGGTGGAAAGCACCTATAACCAGCTTCTGGATGAAGGGTATATCTATAGCATGCCAAAAAAAGGATACTATGTAAGCCCCCTTGGCCATGTGAAGCACCTGGCCGAACATGGTGCCAGCAGCAGGACGCCGGCAAGGAAGGGGGATGAATCTCCCTGCAGGATCGAATTCGATTTCAAAAGCGAGTACATAGAACCTGCCTGTTTTGATACCAGGATGTGGAAGAAACACGTGAATGCCATCCTCAATTATGAGGAGGAGGCATTGCATACGGTAGCACGTTCCAGCGGCGAGGGGAGCCTGAAGGAAGCAATCGTACAGTACTTCTACAGAACGAGGAATGTCAAGGCAACGCCTGAAAGGATACTTATCGGTGCGGGTATTCAGACATTGCTTGAACAGCTTGCCAAATATTTCAAGGATAACAAGGGTAACACATTGCTCGTTGAAAACCCGGTTTTAATCTGGCAAAAAGCATTTTCAGCCAGAACGGATTCAAGCTTGAGAGTCTTGATGCAGATGACAAGGGAATTGTTGAAGAATGTCTTGAAACATCGAAGGCCAGGCTGTGTTACGTCAGTCCATCCCACCAATATCCTACGGGCAACATATTGACGGTCAAGGACCGTTATGCACTTTTGAAATGGGCTACGGACCGCAATGGCTATATCATAGAGGACGATTACAATTCCCATTTAAGATACACAGGAAGACCGATACCCTCGATGCAGGGGCTGGACGGTCATGACAGGGTGATCTATGCGGGATCCTTTTCGACAATCTTGACGCCTGCTATCAGAATCAGTTTCCTTGTCTTGCCCGAATCCCTTTCGGAAGCAATCAAAACAGCTGCTACCATGTCCAGACGGCGTCAAAACTCGAACAGCTGGCACTTGCGAGAATGATCAACACCGGGGATTTTGAAAGCACCTGAAGAAGATACGCAGTTATTATGCCAGGAAGCATATTCGGTTCACTGATATAATCAGAATGAACTCTCCTCTTATGGTGAAATAAAAGGCGAACTGGCTGGCCTCTATGTGCTGTTCTATCTGCATGAACACTATGATGCGGAAAAGACAGCAGAAGCATGCCGCATGAACGGCATTCTGCTGGACTGGCTGGGAAATTCTACCAGGGTGGGCGGCATATACCTGGAAACGCACTGATACTGGGATTCAGGGGCATGCCTGTTGAATCCATGGAGTCGGGGATTCTAGGTATTAAGGATGTTATAGCACAAGTTGTGTAATTGTGGTATAATTAAGCATTAACGTAGTAATGAAAACCATATCTTCAAATTCAGGAGGTCATATGGATCGTTTGGTACATGTTGGACTGGATGTTGGCTCAACAACCGTCAAGGTTGTTGTTCTCAATTCGCAGGGCGACCTGCTTTACAGCAAATACAAAAGACATTATGCAGATATCAGAAAAACGGTGTCTGATATTATCGCACAGGCATATCAGCATTTTTCAGAATATCATATTACAATCATGACAACAGGATCAGGCGGTCTTTCCATCAGCAAATGGCTGGATATAGGTTTTATCCAGGAGGTTGTCGCATGCGCAAAAACCGTTGAAAAAGTAATCCAAGAACGGATGTGGCGATCGAGCTGGGTGGTGAAGATGCGAAAATCACCTATTTCGAAGGCACTTCCATCGACCAGAGGATGAATGGCACATGCGCCGGCGGTACAGGTGCGTTCATAGACCAGATGGCAGCTCTTCTGCAGACGGACGCTCTTGGCCTTAACGAAATGGCCAAGGCACACAAAGTCATCCATCCAATCGCGGCGAGATGTGGCGTTTTCGCTAAAACGGATGTACAGCCACTACTGAACGAAGGCGCTTCAAGGAAGACCTTGCAGCGTCCATTTTTCAGGCGGTTGTCAACCAGACGATCGGGGGACTGGCTTGCGGCAAACCCATCAGAGGGAACGTAGCCTTCTTGGGCGGGCCCCTCTTTTTCCTGTCTGAATTGAGACAGCGGTTCATCGAGACCCTCGGACTGAACAGGGATCAGGCGATCATGCCGGAACATTCCAGCTCTTTGTAGCAACCGGCGCCGCCTATGAATCCAGGAACGAAGAAGCGATTACCTTCTATGAAGTTTACAGAAGGCTGCATACACTGAAGACTTCTACAGCTTCAGAAGTCGGAAGGCACAGCAAGCTTTTTGAAAATGAAGAAGACCTTGCTCTTTTCAGGGCACGCCACAGCCAGGCGGCTGCCTTAAGAGCCGATCTGTCGACTTATGAAGGCCTTGTTTCCTTGGTATCGATGCAGGCTCCACGACGACAAAAATAGCATTGGTTGACAGGGACAGCAGGCTTCTTTACGATTTCTACGGAAGCAACCAGGGTAAACCCCTTGCACTGACACTCGAAGTGCTGTCGGAAATATATGATGTCATGCCTGAGAAGGCCTATATCGCCGGTACGACTGTAACAGGCTACGGTGAAGCGCTGATCAAGGCTGCAATCAAAGCCGACCATGGTGAAATTGAAACAATGGCCATTACAAGGCTGCGGAACACTTCCCTTCCGGGTGTGGAATTCATACTGGATATCGGCGGACAGGACATGAAATGCTTGCGCGTCAAGGACGGCGTCATTGACGACATCCTGCTGAACGAGGCATGCTCTCGGGTTGCGGTTCGTTCTTGAAACCTTCTCCCATTCCTTGACATGGATATCAAGGATTTTGCAAAAGAGGCACTCCTGGCGGCCGAGCCGTCGATTTGGGTTCAAGATGCACAGTCTTCATGAATTCAAGGGTCAAGCAGGCTCAGAAGGAAGGCGCAGGGGTCGGCGAGATTTCCGCGGGTCTTTCCTATGCAGTCATCAAGAATGCCATCCAAAAAGTAATCAAATCAGGGATCCTCAGTCGATGGGTGAAAAAATCATCGTTCAGGGAGGACCTTCTATAATGATGCCGTTCTCAGGGCGTTTGAAAGGATGCGGAACGGATGTTGTCAGACCGGATATCGCAGGCATCATGGGTGCTTTCGGTGCTGCCATACTATCTAGAGAACGTTATGCAGGAGAAGGCCTGTCAACGATGCTCGCAAAAGAAGAACTGAAAACCTTCTCGGCAAAATCGGATATGAAACGCTGTGAACTGTGCGGAACAAGTGCCTGATGACCGTCAGCACCTTCTCGGACGGCAGGAAGTTCGTATCGGGCAACAGGTGCGAAAGAGGTGCGGGTCTTGAAATCACGAAGACCACTCTGCCTAATCTTTATGAAGAGAAAATGAAAATGCTTTTCGACTACAAGTCCCTCAAAGAAGAAGAGGCGCCCCGGGGTACGGTAGGTATTCCTAGGGTTCTGAACCTATTTGAGAATTATCCATACTGGCACACCTTCTTCACTGAACTTGGATTCAAGGTGGTCCTGTCGCCGAAATCCAGCAAAAAACTTTTTGAAGCTGGCATCGAGACAATACCGTCCGAATCGGTGTGCTATCCGGCAAAACTCGTTCACGGCCATATCGCCAAGCTGATCGACAGGAAAGTAGACTTCATCTTCTATCCTTCCGTGCCATATGAAGTGAAGGAAGATGTCGATGCGGACAACCATTACAACTGTCCTATTGTCACATCCTATCCTGAGACGATCAAGCACAACACAGACCGTCTGGATGAAGAGCAGATCAGGCTGATGAGTCCGTTTCTTCCAATGGATGAGCCTGAAAGACTGGCTGGAAGGCTTGTTGAGGAATTCTCTTTCATGGACATTTCCTCTGAAGAAATTACGTCGGCCGCTGCCAAAGCATGGGATGAAAAAATGGCTTTCCGTGCGAGAATCAGAAGACGGGGCGAGGAAGTTGTTAAACAGCTTAAGGAAAAGAACCTTAAGGGCATTGTCCTAGCCGGCAGACCATACCATGTAGACCAGGAGATCAACCATGGCCTTACCCATATCGTCACCAGCTTGGAATGGCGGTCCTGACAGAGGACTCTGTTGCCCATCTGGCAAAAA
>CAXXGE010000051.1:0-13146 GCA_963677915.2 Vallitaleaceae bacterium
CATTTCATTATATAGTAAAATAACAAAAAAAAGCGCAAAGCCTTGATTTTACTGGCTTTGCGCAGTCGGAGTGACAGGATTTGAACCTGCGGTCTCTTGACCCCCAGTCAAGCGCTCTAGCCAAACTGAGCCACACCCCGATTGTCCCGACGGACTTCCCTAATATATATCGATTCCGGGAAAATGTCAAGGACCAACAGCCATAATTGGCCATCAAATTTTAAACAGCATCCACCGACAGGATTCCAGTTCATAGCGTATCTCGCAAAGTTTGATGAACCGGTTGATCGCGACTTCGCAGGTGAACTTGTACACTTTGTTTCCCGCGATGCGGTCCAGTTCCATCGTGTGGATCCGCATCACCTTGTACACCTCTCTGTCTCCATCGGCTGTTGCTATTTTAAAGCGGACAGGATGAATGGTCCCATTCTCTTCTGTCCAACTTACAACCTGTATAGGCTTTGCCAAGGTTTTCATCGTACGTCACCTCTAAAAAATCCAACTTCCCGCAGCGCGCAGCTACAGGATGCTTGTCATGACAGGATAGTCCTCCTCTCCAATACCTCCCGTCACCGGACCAATCCCCGAATGGAGAAACGTCGCCCTTGCCACTGCCTTCTGCCCGAACCTGCGCCGTATGGCATCCACGGCACCGTCGATTCGCTTGTCCCTTGTAAAGTCATAGGTATTAAGCAGGGACAGTTGGGCATAATCGCTGGTATGCAGGTCCGAAACCCGCACCCCCAGCTTCCGTATGGGGCTCCCTTCCCACAGTTCATCGAACAGCACCTTGGCTATGCTGTAAAGATAGGATGTGGAATCCGTTGTCACATCCAGCTTCCTCTGGTGTGACTGATGGGAGAATTCAGCCCCTGTAATAGACACTGCAACGAGCCCTGCTGAAAATCCCGCCGCCCGAAGACGCATCCCGACGCTTTCTGAAAGGGAAAGGAGTACCTTGTAAGCTGTCTCCGCTTCCGTCACATCGAACTTGACCGTCGTGGAATTGCCCATTCCCTTGACAATCTCATGGTTGCTCCTTCGCACCGGCGAGTCATCGATGCCGTTGGCATAGTCCTGTATGAGATAGGCGTAGCTCTTGAAGTGGGAATAGAGCATGGCCGTATCCGCCACCGCCAGCTGCCCGATGGTGTTGATGCCCAGCTGGTGCAGCTTCCGGCTTGTCGCCCGCCCCACCATGAAAAGGTCGCAGACCGGCAATGGCCACATCTTCTCCCTGATCTCATTCGGGTACAGGGTATGCACCCTGTCCGGCTTCTGAAAATCAGATGCCATCTTGGCCAGAATCTTGTTGCTGGAGACGCCTATATTGACCGTAAACCCCAATTCCCTGGCTATACGGTCCTTGATGGCATGGGCCGTCTCCAAAGGCGGTCCGAAAGCCGTCTGCATATGGGTGTACTCGATAAAGCACTCATCTATGCTGAACTGCTGTACATTGGAGGCATACTCTCCTATCAGTTCCAGCATGGCATTGCTCGCCTTCATATACAGATGGTAGTCCGGCGGCACCACTGTCAGGTTCGGGCACTTGCGCCTGGCCTGGATCAGCGGTTCTCCCGTCTGGATGCCATATTGCTTGGCTGGTATGGACTTGGCAAGGACAATGCCGTGACGGGACTTCTCGCTCCCTCCCACAACGGACGGTATGGTTCGGAGGTCCAGCTCATCTCCCTGCTGCATTCTGTGGGCAGCCGTCCAGCTTAGATAGGCCGAATTCACATCCAAATGAAAAACGATACGTTGTATGGAATCGCTCACACCACCACCTCCAATCACCGCTGAATCTCACCCCCATCATCTGAATCCATTATAACACGAACACGTGTTCGTGTAAATATTTTTTCACCGCCTTCCTCCACAAAGTGGTAAAATGGAATTGTAAGGAAAATATTGTACTTTTAGCAAAAGGAGGTGCTCTATGGATCTAATTGCAATTATTCTGATATCAGCCGGCATTTTGCTGCTGGTCGCCGAAATTTTCATTCCAAGTTTTGGGATTACAGGGATTCTTGGCATCATCGCTATTATCGCCGGCGTCGCTCTTACTGTGGAAACTGTCATAGGAGGCATACTCCTGTTTCTGGGCATCCTAGCCTTCGCATCCATCCTTATGTTTCTGGCTTACAAGCTTTTCGCAGCCAAGAAAAGCAGGTTCATTTTAAAGGATTCTGTCGGGGAGGAAACAATCCGCGACCTCAGTTCCTATGTGAACCAGGAGGGTATAGCGCTGACACCCCTTCGTCCATCGGGAAAAGGCGAATTCCAAGGTGTCCATCTGGACGTTTTGACCCGAGGCGACTTCATAGAAAAAGGAACACTCATCAAAGTCATTGCCATTGAAGGCAAGAAAGTGATCGTTAAATAGGGAGGCATGCATATGAACCAACTAATAAGCGTATTGATTATCATAGCACTCGTCATTCTCGGTTTGGCCGTTATCGCCAGCGTCATTCCGCTGCGTCTTTGGATCGCCGCCCTGGCCTCCAACGTGCATGTCGGAATCATCACCCTGATTGGTATGAGACTGCGCCGGGTTCGCCCGAGCCGCATCGTCCTGCCCCTCATCAGGGCAACCAAGGCGGGGCTCAGTGTATCCATCAACCAGCTCGAATCCCACTATCTGGCCGGTGGTCACGTGGATGCTGTGGTGGACGCACTTATCGCCGCACACCGTGCCAAGCTTGACCTTACCTTTGAACGGGCAGCAGCCATCGACCTGGCAGGCCGTGACGTGCTGGAAGCCGTTCGCATGAGTGTCAAGCCTAAGATCATCGAAACGCCGGCAATCGTCGCGGTAGCCAAAAACGGCATCGAAGTCAAGGCCATCGCAAGGGTGACCGTCAGAGCCAACCTGGAGCGCCTGGTAGGCGGAGCCGGTGAAGAAACGGTCATTGCCAGGGTGGGCGAAGGCATCGTCACCACCGTCGGCAGCGCCGAATCCCACAAGTCGGTCCTTGAAAATCCCGATTCCATTTCCTCGACCGTACTCAGCAAAGGTCTGGATTCGGGTACCGCTTTTGAAATTCTCTCAATAGACATCGCCGATCTCGACCTGGGAAGAAACGTCGGCGCCATACTACAGGCAGAACAGGCAGAAGCGGACAAGCAGATCGCCCAGGCCAAGGCCGAAGAACGGCGTGTCTTTGCAGTAGCACGGGAACAGGAAATGAAAGCCCTCGTCCAGGAAATGCAGGCCAAGGTCGTCGAAGCGCAGGTTGAAGTTCCACTTGCCATAGCCGCAGCCTTCAGGAGCGGCAACCTCGGCATCATGGACTACTACCGCATGGACAACATACAGGCCGACACAACCATGAGAAAAGCGATAGGTGGAGATATGGATGAAAAAGAATAGGGATAGCCTACGCCAGCTTCTTAAGTCAGGCAGCATCAGGCAGGCCATTGCTATAAGAGAAATTCTTGGGCCGCCAAAAAGCCTTGAAAATAATTCATGGAATACGGCGAAAAAGCGAGATATATCTCGAAATTCTAAGAAATAGCGAGAAAAATTAATATAATCAAAATAACGCTGTTAGCACTCGTCTCTATCGAGTGCTAACAGCGTTTGTATTTGCAGCCGCCTCTTACTATAATAAAACCATAGAAAACAACAAATTATTTGGAGGTGTTATTATGTTCAGATTGCAACCAATCAAACATTACCCAGTCCGTTCAAGAGGTTCATACTTCCCGGATGTAGACCGACTTTTCGATGACTTTTTCAGCAACACATTCTTTGACGCACCGAAAGTCGAGGCGGCAATGAATGTCGATATTAAGGAAGACGAAAAAAACTACATCGTCGAAGCCGAGCTCCCAGGTGTTGACAAAAAAGACATTCACATCAAGACCAAAGACGACTATCTGACAATCAGCGTCGAGCACGAAGAAAGCAAGGAAGAAGAGGAAGCCAACTATATCCGCAGAGAGCGTTCCAGCCGTTCACTTAAACGCAGCTTCTACATGGGCAACGTGGACGACAGCAAGATTAAAGCCAAATATGAAAACGGCATCCTGACATTGACTCTGCCTAAGAAAGAAGTCATTGTCGACGAAGGCAAGGACATCGATATACAATAAACGGCATTATAAAAGAGGAAGGGCATCAGCTCTTCCTCTTCTAATATTCAAAACTCAATAATTATCCGCCATCACTTCAAAATAGCCCTGCGGATGGAAACAGCCAGGACACACTTCAGGTGCCTTGAACCCTTCGAACACATAACCGCATTTACGGCAGTGCCATATCACCTGCTCCTCTTTTTTGAACACGCTCCCCTGTTCTATGTTTTCAGCCAAACGGGCGAACCTTTTACCGTGAGCTTCCTCCACCTTTGAAACCGCCCTGAAAAAAGCCGCAATCTTGGAAAACCCTTCCTCATCGGCAATTTCAGCAAAAGAAGGATACAGCTTGGAAGCCTCTTCCCCTTCGCCCGCAGCCGCCGTTCGCAGATTCTCCAGCGTCGATCCAATCGGTTTATAGCCCACGCTTGCAGAAATAGCAATGTTGTCCGTTTCTCCCAGCATCTTATGGAAATTCTTGGCATGGGAAAGCTCCTGCTCGGCGGTCTCGGAAAAGATGCCGCTGATTTGTTCATAGCCCTCTTTCTTTGCCACTTTTGCATACCAAGTATAGCGATTTCTAGCATCCGCTTCACCCAGGTAAGACATGATCAGGTTTTGCTGCGTTCGCGTTCCTTTCATCACTCATCATCCTCGTCATTGTCAAGATAGAGATGACCGTTCCTCAGATAATGATCGACGGCATGGTTTTGAGGCCGCTTCTCATCTTTATGCTTATGCTTCAAACCGTTGCTGTGATATTCGTGGTCTTTTTCGTGACCCTTACTCTTGTTGTGCTTCTTAATACGGGCTTCCTTATCCAGTTCGCCGCTGTCTTTCTTCTTGCTCATTGCATCCTCCGAAAAAAATATTAAGTAAAAAGCAGTATATAATTGAGTATAGTAAATCAGGCGGTCCTTGTAAAGGGCTGATGGCCCTATTTCATCAAAGGATTGATTAATTTCCTCGCAAAAGGCGTCTTCAGCTTGATTGCACTCTCAGGACACATCTCCTGGCAGCAATAGCACCGGATGCACTTGCTGTAGTCATACACCGGCGGCAGGCTTTTATCATTGTCCTGCCAGTCGACAGCCTTCGGATTCACAGGGCACATCAACGTGCAGACACCGCATTTGACACACTTCTCCTCGATAATGTATGGCCTTGGCACCATCAGGTTCTTGAGCACCTTCATCAGCCCGCTCTCACGGTATGCCTTTATCGGTTTTCTGGAGACATCGAAATTTTCGGACCTGAAGCGTTCCAAAGACTCACCCACCAGCTCGATTTCCGATTCCAGGTAGGTTCCCATGCCCGTTTCCATACCAAGCTTCGTCGTAGGCACAAGCTCAGGCTTAAGGTCGATCATTCTGCACACCGTGGCATCCAAGGCTACAGGGTCCTTTGAAAAAAGAAGCACATTCATCTGCCTGCTGTTGCCGCCTCTAGGTCCATTCCCCTCCATCGCCATGATGCCGTCCATCACATACAGGGAAGGCTTTACAAAACTGTTGAGGTCCACGAGCATTTGGGAAAAATCAGAAGCACCCGGAAGCTTGACATGCATTTCCCCTTTGAGTTTCCCCGGGATGCACCCGAACTGATTCTTTATCGCACCGGTCATCTTTGCGAATCCATGGGTCTTGAGCTTCGGAATGCTGATGAGCACATC
This sequence comes from Vallitaleaceae bacterium, assembly GCA_963677915.2. Classification (GTDB taxonomy): domain Bacteria; phylum Bacillota; class Clostridia; order Lachnospirales; family Vallitaleaceae. The sequence continues at coordinate 5,756 of CAXXGE010000051.1, forward strand.
CGCTTCCAGCACACCTTTGGCTACAACGAACTTCTTGTTCTGAATGCCCTTGTCAAAAAAGACACTCTTGCCGTTCTCAAAATCCGCCAGAGGGATATCCAGGGCATTCGCTGCAGCCGCCATACCGTTCTTCTTCGCAGACGTTTGGGGCGTATGGAATCCAGGCGAATCGCCATAGGTCACCGTGCATCCTGTTTCCTTCATCACCGTTCCAACAGCTTTAAAGACCGCAGGATGGGTTGTGGAACACCTCTCGGGGGGGTCAGCTGCCAGCATGTTGGGTTTCAGGCACAGACGCTTACCTTCGCCCACAATAGCTTCAATGCCGCCGATAAGGTCAATCCCCTTCCTGACCGCTTCAAGCACTTCATCTTCATCGTAACTGTCGCAATAGACCAGCGCTACTTTAGACATGATCTTCCTCCTGGTTCTTCTCCATAATCATATGCTTGACAAGCTGGTTGGCCACCCTGCCAGACATGCCGCCATGACGCAAAGACCACCGCCGCGCCGACACTTCCAGCTCCTCCTCGATGACTGCGACATCTTCCCTTTCGCACATTTTCCTGACCATATTGAAGTAGTCTTTCTGTACCAAAGGTTCGTATGTCAGCGTCAAACCGAAACGGTCCGACAGAGACGTCATTTCCTGTATGGAGTCCTGCAGATGGACTTCCTGCTCTCTCTCCTGGCGCATTTCCTTGATCAGATGGCGCCTGTTCGTCGTCACATAAAAGGCCACATTCGTCGCATCGTTCATGATACCGCCTTCGATAAAGGATTTGAGAAACTTGTAGTCGTCCTCGTTCACCTCGAAGGACAGGTCGTCGATGAACAAGATGAAGTAAAACGGGCTCTTGACCAGCACCTGAGCGACATCCGGCAGCATGTGCAGCTGCTGCTTGTGCATCTGTACCAGGCGGCACTGTCTGTCTTCAAACAGAGGGACCAGTGCCTTGACCGAAGAGCTCTTGCCCGTACCGCTGGCGCCCGCCAGGAGCACATGGTGGAAGGGCTGTCCCGACACCAGGGAACGGGTGTTGGCAAACAGCTGGCTCTTCTGCATCTCGTAGAAATAGATATCTTCCCAAGGCAATGGAGCGAAACCTTTTGACGGTACGATTTCCTTGCGTTCATTCACATAAAATGCCGTATCCACCGCGAACCGTCCACAGCCATGCTTCTGCAGCAGCTCTATGAACGACAAGCATATGTCAAGTGTGATGGGCGTGTCAGCCAGCTCGCGGAAATACGCCAGCACATCTTTGGCAAGGCTGCTCTTGTTGGCCGATAGGACGCTGTGCTCAAGCAGGCCATGCTCATCGCCGACACGAAGGACGAAATCGGACAGGTCATGATGCAGCATCTTCCTGATGATATTCAGGTCGTTTTTAAGGCATGCAAGGTCCCTCTCCCTTGCCAGATAGTCCGGCTGGCAAAGCTTCAGCAAAACGGGATGCTCAGATGCAAACATGGAGGCAATCAGGTAGTCTTCAAAGGACGCCTCTTTCTCCATCAGTGTTCTGACAATATAGTAGTACTGGTCGATGATCACTTCTTCATCCGGCGTGGTGTGGAGCACCACATAGGCTTTGATCAGGTCATCTTCTATTATATGCTGGAACAGAACCAGCTGGTTGAACTGTATTTCCATGGCTAACCTCCTCATATACACCTCATTGTAGCATAAGTACGCATCGGTGATAAAGCATATAATGCAAGCAGGGACCGCCTGAAGGCGGTCCCTATGGGGAGTTTTTGCCATTATTTTTTTTGCTTAGTTGACTAGTTTCCCTGATCTTGCTCCATCAGCTCGATCAGATTGTCCTTCAGGTACTTCTTTGCCTGGTCGCTGTACACGACCTGCATGTACTTTTCGTCGCGATAGGTGCTTTCGATGGCTTTGATGCCGAACTCGGCTGAACGCTCATTAACAACTGTACGGTACTGCTCGTCTTCGCCTGCCGCCGACAGAACACCCGCTTTTTTCAAGCTTTTATTCAGCAGGGCAGCTGTCAGTTTGCCGCGGGCTTCATCCTGAATCGACGCATTGATGGCCTTGACGATTTGCAGCACACCGATATCCCCTTCAGGGAATTCGACCCGCTCCAGCTCCTCTTCTGTAATGTAGAAGGGAATGCGCGCCTTTTTGGGCCTTCTGCGCTCCATCGACGCCGTCAAGACATCGCTCATGAATGCGAAAGTTCGGATCATTTTGGGGTTCTGCATGAACGCCACCTCACCAAGCACCTCGCCTGTGTAGGGGTCCACGCCTTGCACAAGATGATTGATTGCATCCCGCGCCTGTCTTAATGTGACCAGTTCGTTGTTCATAGATTAATTATCCTCCTCTCCTCAAAAGATGAATCTAGCTTAGCATATGAGGAGAGGCATTTGGTCTGCCGCCGGCAGACTTTTTCCAAGAAAATTATTTTCTTGTTAGTACTTGATGAACTTCTCTCCTGGGATACCGCAGATGCTGCATTTTTCCGGGCGTACTTTCTCGATGTTTCCGCATACCGGGCAGAGATAGTAGAATACTTCTTCCGTCTGGTCGAGATTGTCCAAAGCTTCCTGGTAGAGTCTGGCATGGACTTCTTCAGCCTTCATAGCGAAGGTCATTGAAAGGAGAGCGGCTTTGTTTCCTTCTGCCTCGGCATCTTTCACAAAATCGGGATACATTTCCTTGTACTCATGCGTTTCGCCTGCAACTGCATCCTTAAGGTTGTCTGCCGTGGAGCCTACTTTACCGGCCACTTCGAAATGCTTAAGGGCATGGATTGTCTCAGCGTCGGAAGCAGCCTTGAACAGCTTGGCAGCATTGAGGTAGCCGTCCTTCTCCGCTTTTCTTGCATAGGACGTATACTTTCTGTTCGCTTGGGATTCGCCGGCAAAGGCCTCCATCAGGTTGTCATAGGTCTTGTTTGTACTCATTTGTTTATCCTCCTTGGATTTGTTTTGACTTAGAAGTATCAGTAATTTTTCAACAGCCGCCCTTGGAAAACCGGCCGGCTGCTCGTTGTCCAGCAGTGATTCAAGGAATTCCCGTACGTTTTGGCTTTGCGGCAGCAGATAGCCCGATTCGCGGATCAGGTCTTCTGCCATGAGCCTGTTCGATGTGGCCAGCGTCTTGGCAAGCTTCGCCAGAATGGGATTGTCAGTGGTCTTTTCAACATAGCCGGCAATCCTTTCCTGTTCCACTTTGCTTTCAGCCAGAGACAATAGCGTCTTCACGACAGTCCCGGTTTTTTCCTGTTGTGGCGGAAACGCCTCCGGGACCAGCGATATCGCATGGGATGGGCATGCATCGACGCATAAGCGGCATCCGTCCAGGCATTTCTCCGGGTCAATCTGGCCGGTTTCCGTATCTGTCGCTCCTGTCGGACAGACATACAGGCAGAGACAGTCCTTCGTACATAAAACTACATTTCTTACAGCATGCATCTTTCTACCCCCTCACGATTTCGCTGATTTTTCTGTTGGGCACCTTGCAGACAGGACATATGTCCGGCAGCTCGTCGCCAATATAGACGAATCCGCAAATATCACAGACATAGGCATGCGTGTTTTCAAGCAAGGCATCCTGCTGCTTTTCATACCTTCCCAGAATCGATTTCAGCATTCTGGTCACTTTCTCGCCCCAAACGAGCGCCCTTAGGGCACCCCTGTCGGATGCATCCCCGGCAACGGCGGTCGCCGGACCGTAGCCTGATGACAGGTCCTTTTCGATCAGTTCACCGACATCCTTCAGCTGACCCGCCTCCGGCAGACCGCTTGCAGCCTTGTAGAATTCGGCCAGCTGACCGAACAACTCAGCTTCTTCGAGGCGGTACTGTTTTTCGCAGCCCTTTGAAAGATTGGAACACAAGGCGCTGATTGCGCCAAAGGACATTTCTCCAGTGCTTTCTGCTGCGGCTTCTGATGCTGCCGCCACTTGGGTCATAGGCGCCACGCCGGCACCCTCTTCTTCAAAGTCGTCTTTCGCCGCTCCGCACCAGGGACAGTTCCAGTCCTCCGGGACATCTTCCCATTTAGTTCCAGGCTCGATGCCGTTGTCGGGATCGCCGATGGCTTCGTCGTACACATAGCCACAGATGGTACATATGAATTGTCTCAATATCTCACCCTCCCTATCAAGTCTTTCTCGATCGACTTCATCTCTTCGTCACTCAACGTCCTAAGCAATACCAGATGCACCGTCACTGTAATGCCGACAACCGCCAGGAATATCCTGACATGCAGCGATGGAACGACAATCATGGATATTGTCAGTGTCGACCAGAGAAAAATGATTGTAAAAAGTTTCGTTTTTCCGGGGATGGCTTTGTAAGTCATGTAGGAATAGATGTAGGGTCCCAGGATCCTGTTGTTCATCAGCCAGCCATGCAGCCTTTCCGAACTTCTCAGATAGAAGAAAGACGTCAGCAGCAAAAAGGGTGTCGTTGGCAGTACCGGAACGGCAATGCCGATTACGCCTAAAGCTAAAGAAACGGATCCCAGAAGTATATACACATATTTCCTGATTGCATGAAGTTTCATAATGCCACCCCCTATGGTTTTCAGACCAGATCGAATCTGTCGGCATTCATTATTTTGTTCCAGGCCGATACGAAGTCCTGCAGGAACTTGTCCTTGGCATCGTCAGATGCATACACTTCTGCAACAGCCCTAAGCTGCGAATTGGAACCGAATACCAGATCGACCCTTGTGCCGGTCCACTTGACTTTGCCGCTCGCCCTGTCGACACCTTCGAATACGTCTGCGTCTTCGGAAGTTGGCTTCCAGGCAGTGTTCATATCGAGCAGGTTTACGAAAAAGTCGTTTGTAAGGATACCCGGTCTATCGGTAAACACACCGTGCTTTGATTGGTTGAAGTTGATGTCCAGAACACGCAAGCCGCCTAGAAGGACCGTCATTTCAGGAGCTGTCAGTGTGAGCAACTGCGCACGGTCGACCAGCATGTGTTCTGCGCATACAGCATATTTCTCCTTCTGGTAATTGCGGAAACCGTCTGCCTTTGGCTCCAGTACCGAGAAGGACTGGACATCGGTCTGTTCCTGGGTTGCGTCCGTACGTCCCGGTACAAATGGCACAACCAGGTCAGAGCCTGCATCCTTGGCGGCTTTTTCAATACCTGCGCATCCGCCTAGTACAATTAGGTCGGCAAGCGACACCTTTTTGCCGGATTGTGCATCGTTGAATTCTTTCTGTATGTTTTCAAGTGCCGACAAAACAGCATTCAGCTTGTCCGGTTCGTTGACCGCCCAGTCCTTCTGTGGTGCCAGACGGATTCGCGCACCATTGGCGCCTCCCCGCTTGTCGGAGCCTCTGAAGGTGGAAGCGGATGCCCATGCTGTCGATACAAGTTGTGACACTGTTAGGCCGGAAGCGAGAATTTTCCCCTTGAGTGCTTCTATATCTTGTTCGTCTATCATTTCGTAGTCGGCTGCCGGTATGGGATCCTGCCAGATCAGTTCCTCTTCAGGCACTTCAGGGCCAAGGTATCTGGCGCGTGGCCCCATGTCACGGTGTGTCAGCTTGAACCATGCACGTGCGAAGGCATCGGCGAATTCTTCAGGATTCTCCAGATAACGGCGGGCAATCTTCTGATAGATTGGATCATAGCGGAGGGATAGGTCTGCCGTGGTCATCATCGGCGCATGCCGCTTGGCAGGATCGTGGGCATCCTCTACAGTGTCAGCCGCAGCCGGATCGGTGGGGATCCACTGAAAGGCACCAGCAGGACTTTTCACCAGGTTCCAGTCATATTTGAACAGCGTTTCCAGATAGCCCATATCGAACGTGGTCGGATGGGGTTTCCAGGCACCTTCGATGCCGCTGCTAATCGTATCGCCGCCTTTGCCGCTCTTGTAGCTGCTCTTCCATCCGAGTCCTTGCTCTTCGAGGCCTGCACCTTCAGGTTCAGGTCCCACATGGGTTGCCGGAGCTGCCCCGTGGCATTTGCCGAAGCTGTGTCCGCCTGCAACAAGCGCAACCGTCTCTTCGTCGTTCATTGCCATACGCGCGAAAGTCTCCCTGACATCGCGGCCGGAAGCGACTGCATCAGGCATACCGTTCGGGCCTTCAGGATTCACATAAATGAGTCCCATCTGGACGGCAGCCAGTGGGTTCTCAAGGTCTCTTTTACCTGAATAACGCTTGTCACCCAGCCATTCAGTCTCAGATCCCCAGTAGACATCTTCCTGCGGTTCCCAGACGTCCTCGCGTCCGCCTGCAAAACCGAAGGTCTTGAAGCCCATGGACTCAAGGGCGCAGTTGCCGGCAAGGATCATCAGATCCGCCCAGGAGATGCTCTTGCCGTATTTCTGCTTGATAGGCCAAAGAAGCCGGCGGGCCTTGTCCAGGTTCACGTTGTCAGGCCAGCTGTTGAGAGGTGCGAAACGCTGCGTGCCATCCACGGCGCCGCCCCGGCCGTCACCCATTCTGTAGGTACCGGCACTGTGCCATGCCATACGGATGAACAGCGGTCCATAGTGGCCGTAGTCTGCGGGCCACCAGTCCTGCGAGTCTGTCATCAATGCATACAGGTCTTCCTTAAGTGCTTTCAAGTCCAGTTTCTTGAATGCTTCGGCATAGTTGAAGTCAGGGTCCATCGGATCGCTCAGGCTTGAATTCTGATGAAGCATCTTGAGGTTCAGCTGATTCGACCACCAGTCCATGTTCGTTCTCATTTCTTCCATTGATTGCTCCTCCTTCACTTGTTTTGTTCAGACGTTGAAAGGCATCTGGGACAGATGCCCTTGAAATACACTTTCTTGTCGTTGATTTTGAAATCATGCAGTTCATCGGATGTCAGACAATTCATGTTGATAGCGAAGTTGTAGATGCTGCCGCAGGATTCGCACTTGAAATGACCGTGGTCTTCCACTTCGATGTCATACCGTGTTTCGTTGTCCTCGATGGAAATGACTTTAACAATGCCCGCATCAGCAAGCACCTTCAGTGTGTTGTAGACTGTCGTTTTCGATAGTGTCGGAATATCCTTCTGCAGGTCTGTGAATATCCTGTCCACCGTGGGATGGTTCAGGTTGTCCGCAAGGTATTCAAGCACTTTCAGGCGCTGAAATGATAGCTGGATGTCCTTTTCAATCAGTATGTTCTTCAGGTCGTCAATCGAAGCCCTCATTGCCATCACATCCTGTTTTTGTCATTTGTCATTAAAGTGTAACCATTACAAAGTTGAAATGCTTATAAGGTTATTATACGCCTTTAATGAATAAAAAAATACCCTACCATAAAAATAAAGTAGGGTTTGAAGCTGGTGGTGGAATTGAACCCACAACCCCGTCATTACGAGTGACGTGCTCTGCCATTGAGCCACACCAGCGCTATATGATTATCTAGTCTACTACTCAAAACCGATGTCGTCA
>CAXXGE010000052.1:0-28044 GCA_963677915.2 Vallitaleaceae bacterium
GAGCGGTGACTGCCTGATCATGAATCCGGGCAGCCCTACAGAACCCAGGGGCAGCCATCCATCTTATGGTCTGATCGTTCTGGAAAAGGGTGCCAGGCCTGATGTGTCCATCCATTATTTTTGATATGTATAGCGAGTTAAGGTTTTGTAAAAAACTTACGTTTTAGTGGTTGACAAACAGTTGCATACCATATATAATACATCTTGCGCGTCTGAGAAAAGACAGCAAACAAAGCACTACCGGGGTGTGGCTCAGCTTGGCTAGAGCGCTTGATTTGGGATCAAGAGGCCGCAGGTTCGAATCCTGTCACCCCGATTTTTTTTGGAAACTTTTGCGAGTTTCCAATGTGCGGGTATAGTTTAGTGGTAAAACTCCAGCCTTCCAAGCTGGCTATAGGGGTTCGATTCCCCTTACCCGCTTTAGATCTTTTTGTGCCTGTAGCTCAGTAGGATAGAGCAGTGGCCTTCTAAGCCACGTGTCCGGGGTTCGAATCCCTGCAGGCACGTTTAGTACTATTACATATGGTGGGTATAGCTCAGTTGGTTAGAGCGCTAGATTGTGGCTCTAGAGGCCGTGGGTTCGAATCCCATTATCCACCCTATATTGGGCATTCGCCAAGCGGTAAGGCACAGGACTTTGACTCCTGCATTCGTAGGTTCGAATCCTACATGCCCAGTTTGAAATGGGTCACTAGCTCAGTCGGTAGAGCACTGGACTTTTAATCCAGGTGTCCCGGGTTCGAGCCCGGGTGACTCATTTTTCCTTTTTGGGAAATGCCATGCGGATGTGGCGGAATTGGCAGACGCACTAGACTTAGGATCTAGCGCCTACGGCGTGGGGGTTCGACTCCCTTCATCCGCACTAGAAAAACCCTTGAGAAATCAAGGGTTTTTTGCTGTCACGAAATATTGATGCCGGGGAGGAAAATATTTCCTCCCCGGCATATCTTTCATCGATAAATATTTATTGAATATCAATAAATTGTGTGGTAAAATGCACTTGAGGTGATGAATTTGGAGAGAAATAGAAGTAAAATGCTGCCCCGGGTGATGAATCTGATGATGATCGGTCTGATGGGACTTGCCATAGCAAGTATTGCCGGATTGCCCTGGATACTGGATGATTATCTGGACTATACCTATCAGATGACAGGCAGCAAGTTTGTCACATGGCTGTTTCTGGCTTCCGTCTATCTGTGCGGCTTGCTGGCTTTGCATGTGCTGTACAGACTCAAGGCCATATTCAAGTCATGTGTTAATGGAGATCCCTTTGTCATGGAGAATGTCAAAGCATTGAAGGCAATTGCTGTGAGCGCCTTTGCCATTGGTGCTGTCTTTCTTGTGAAGGCGGTCTTTCTGGCGACGTTCCTAACGCTGGCGATAATCTTCGTCTTTGTTCTGGCTGGCCTTTTCTGTCTTGTTCTGGCTGATGTCTTTGAAGTGGCGGTCAGCTACAAGCTGGAAAACGACCTGACCATTTAGGAGGCGGCCTATGGGAATTTATTTGACACTGGACGTCATGATGGCGAAAAGGAAGATCGGACTTGTGGAACTGGCGGAGGCGATCGGCATCACCAATGCTAATTTGTCGATACTTAAAAACAGCAAGGCGAAGGCGATTCGGTTCTCCACTTTGGAGAAGCTGTGTGATTTATTGGAATGCCAGCCGGGAGATATTTTGAAATATGAAAGGGATGAAGGGGGTGCTGGCGATGACAACAAATAAGAAAGCCTGGATTTGGTCAACGGTTGTTGCGCTGATGATGAATGGGCTTCTTCTATATATGTACGATGGCATTTCGGCGGTTTTTGTCGTAATGACAGCTGTTATCGGCATGGCGTATTTTAAATACCTGAAAGAAGGTCGGATTTCCAGGAAGACAGCAGCCATCGGACTGTACTTGATACTTCTCAGCGGTATTCTGGCAATCACCACAGTCAAGGAGATCCGTATTCTGACTGGATTCATACTGATTGCTGGCATGGTTGCCATGACAATGTCTTTTAAACCCTTCAAATGGACTGCCTGGATCAAGGGATGGTTCTCTAGCCTTTTTTCAGCAGTGGGCAAGGGTATGGGGTACTGGACGATGGGTGAAAAGGTAACCGGGGAACACGGCAAGCTGGCACTTCAGATTGTAATCGGTCTGGTCGTCTCCCTGCCCATTGCCTTCGTGGCATTGAGTCTGCTCGGCAGCGCTGACAGTGTTTTCGGGAATATGCTGGACCGGTTCATGGCATTATTCGACAGGACATGGGTCGTCAAAGCGCTGTGGCGCCTGATTGTATTCGCGTTCGCAGCAGTTTTCTTCTTTGGAAAAGGGATAGCGGGGGAAACGGAAATAGAAGCGGAGCGTGCAGACCGTGGAATGAAAGCGACGCTTCCGGCTGCGGTATCGGCGACGGTGCTGGTTGTCCTGGATGCAATCTATCTTGTCTTTGCCTATGTTCAGTTTGTTTATCTTTTCAGCGGAGCCGTGCTGCCGCAAGGTTATACGTATGCCGATTACGCCAGGCAGGGATTTTTCGAGCTTGTCGCACTGAGCATCCTGAACACGGTCGGCATCATTTTGGTCCACCTTTTCACAAAACAGAGCAAGGTTGTCAGAATCACACTGACAGTGACAGTCGCTTGCAATATGGTGATGATTGCTTCGTCGGCCTACAAGATGCATCTGTATGAAAATGCCTACGGCTACACAAGGGACAGGCTGTACGTCTATTTCATCCTTGCCTTCCTTGCAGCATTCATGGTCCTTCAGGGAACGGGTCTGTGGAAAGACACATGGCGTCCCGTGGAGTGGGCCCTGGCAGGGGGCTTGGTCTATTTAATGGTGATCGGCTATCTGAATACGGATAAGATGATTGCAGAGGAAAATATCGAAAGATATGCATATACAGACTATATCGATGGCTACTATCTGCTGACCCTGTCTGAAGATGCCAGAACGGAAGTGCTGGCTTTCGTCAATGCGCATCCGGAAGAATTCAGTGGCATGGGGGAAGCCGACCTGCTGGAGCAGATCACAGAAACCGATGAAGCTAGGTATTTCTTTCAGTACAACTACAGACATGAAAAAGCAAAAAAGGCGCTGCAGATATACAGCACCTTCAAATGAGATCCACCGGTGATTCCAGAGAACATAGATAGCTATTGTGGTAACGGACATCCTCGGTGACTTCTTTTCCGAACCAGGAGGGCGGCGTGAAAGCTTCGGCATCCTCAACGGAATCGAATTCGACTTCGACCATGACCAGACCATCCAGCAGACCTTCAAAAACATCCAGTTCAGCTGTGAGACCGTTGCCAATGGGAATATAGTAGCGGGTCTTGTTCACCGGATTATCGGAAACCTTGTTCATCAGCCTCTTGAACTGAGCAGCTGTGATGGGCATTTCGAACTCTTCCCGGACCATAAGGCCCTTCCCTTTGACAGTCAGAATATGGCTGTCATTTTTTTTTCTTATCCGGATGACAGGATCTGTGGATACATAGCCCTGAATCATCGTATCATGTGGATGAAACGCCCAGTTTACAGGCATTGACTTCAGCAGGAATTTTTTTTCAATCTCCATAAACACTGCCACCTCTATTGTCTCGAAAATACGTATCTGTTAATATAGTACTATATATTGTAGAGACTAACAAGAGGAGGAACTTATGGTTAAAGCAGCAGTTTTTTTTGCTACCGGATTCGAAGAAATTGAAGCGATCGGCATTGTAGATACATTGCGCAGAGGCGGTTTGGAAACGGATATGATTTCCGTATCGGGTAATACTGATGTTGAAGGCGGCCACGGCATTACGGTAAGATGCGATTTGAACTTCTACAGCGTAGACTACAGTTTTTATGACCTGCTGGTTCTGCCGGGAGGTATGCCAGGCACATTGAACCTGGGAAAACACGAGGATCTGGGTGAGCTGTTGAAGTCGTTTGCTGCAGAGGGCAAGAAGCTTGCAGCCATCTGTGCAGCGCCGTCGGTACTGGGAGAGCTGGGTCTTCTTAAAGGCGTCAAGGCCACCTGTTACCCTGGTTATGAAGAAAAACTTGAAGGCGCTGTCGTTACAGACACGGATGTGGTGAAGGACGGGAATTTCACAACGGGAAGAGGTCCTGGCGTGGTGATGAATTTCGCACTCGAGATTCTAAAATGGTACAATCCTGAATCCAAAGTTGAAGAACAAAGAAACGGCATGATTGTATCATAGACCGATGAAAGGAGACATTGATGAAATCATATTTTCTGAACCGTGTTATATCAGCGTTCGTGACAATTCTGCTCATTGCGACGCTGACATTTTTCATGATGCATGCCATACCGGGGGGGCCCTTTACAAGAGAAAGGCCCGTACCCGATGAAATCCTGAGGACGCTGAATGAAAAATACCACCTGGACGATCCTCTGTACAAACAATACATGGATTATATGAAGGGGCTTCTCACTTTCGATCTGGGACCTTCCTATTCAAAAATCGGTACGACTGTCAATGATCTGTTGGTTGGAGGATTTCCTGCATCAGCCAGAATCGGGCTAATAGCCACCTTGCTGATTGTGGTTATGGGTCTGCCGCTTGGTATTACTTCTGCTTTGAGGCAGAATAAACCGATTGACTATTTCGTGATGTTCCTTGCGACCATGGGAGTTACGATTCCGAGCTATGTCATGGCGACAGTCATCATCTACATTTTTGCCGGAAAATTGGGATGGATTCCAAGCTTCGGACTGGATTCGCCTCTGAGCTATATCGGACCGGTGCTTGCGCTTGCCGGTTATTCGCTGTCATTTATAACAAGACTGACTCGATCCAGCATGCTGGAGGTTCTGAGGCAGGATTATATCCGTACCGCCCGTGCCAATGGCATAAAAGAATACAAGGTCATAGCGAAGCACGCCGTCAAGAACGCGCTGATACCCGTCGTTACCTATTTGGGGCCGATGGTTGCCGCTATTTTGACAGGGTCTTTTGTCGTGGAAAAAATATTCTCCATCAACGGTATGGGACGTTATTTCGTTGAAAGTGTCAGCAACCGTGACTATACGACCATCATGGGGATGACCGTTTTCTATGCGGCCTTCTACATTATCATGGTGCTGCTGGTCGATATCGCTTACGGTTTTATCGATCCCAGAATCAAACTTGGAAAGGGGAAAAAATCCTGATGGCCAGCAATAGATTCAACTTCGTAGAGAACAAGGTTATGGACCTTGAAACCACCAGGCCGAGTCTGACATACTGGCAGGATGCTTGGCGAAGGCTCAAACAGAACAAACTATCAATGATAGGATTTGTCTCCATAATACTAATCATCCTGTTCGGCACCATAGGCCCCTCCTTTACTTCCTACAGTTATTCGGATCAGGTCAACGATTTCAAGAACATGCCACCGATGCTGGAAGTCATTCATGTCAAGGATGACTTGAACTTCTACCTGACGAAAGACTACAGCATGATTGTGGTCGCTGATTCGGGAAAGGTTTTGGAGAGGCTTAAACTGCCGTCGTTGAACAAGGATGCGCGGAACAAGGTCTATACCTATGTCATGATGGAGGATGGTATTGAGAAGGACGTTGTTCTTGACTTTTCCTACAACCTGCTGAAGGACAAGATGGGATACGACTATGACTATACTATTGAGTACGACGGCAATATCTATACAACTGTGGATTCATCCGAAATGAAATTCAACGTGGAATTCCCTTTCGGTACGGACAATCTAGGTAGGGATATGCTGACCCGTGTCATGTACGGTGCCAGAATCTCCCTGACGATTGCATTCGTTGCAACAATCGTCAATCTGTTCATCGGCGTCATCTACGGCAGTATCGCCGGCTATGAAGGCGGACGGATCGACAATGTCATGATGCGTATCGTTGATATCATCAACTCGATTCCGCTGGTGCTTTATGTCATCCTTCTTATGGTGACATTCAAGAATTCCGATGGCTTGATGAACATCATCATTGCGCTGAGCAGCGTTTACTGGGTATCGATGGCAAGGCTGGTACGTGGACAGATGCTCTCTCTGAAAGAGCAGGAATTCGTATTGGCTGCCAGGGTCCTCGGTGTGCCGAAATACAAAATCATTTTCCGTCACCTCATTCCCAATGCCATGGGGCCGATAATCGTTTCCATGACGATGATGATACCGACTGCTGTCTTTACCGAAGCGTTCCTGGGATTCATTGGCCTTGGCGTATCCGCGCCTCAGGCATCCTGGGGCACGCTGGCCAGCAATGCACTGTCGGGCCTGATTACATATCCGTACCAGCTGTTCTTCCCTGCGCTGGCCATTGCACTGACCATGCTGGCGTTCAACTTCCTGGGGGACGGCCTGAGGGATGCTTTGGATCCGCGGCTTAGGAAAGGTTAAGGTAGCTTGATGGATAAAATACTTGAAATAAAGAATCTGAACACATCGTTCTTCTCCCATTTGGGAGAAATCAAAGCTGTAAGAGGTAACAGTTTCACCATGAACAAAGGGGAAATCCTTGGCATTGTCGGAGAGTCGGGCAGCGGCAAGAGTGTCACTGCCATGTCGATTATGGGACTCATAGACCATCCGGGACGAATCAAGGAAGGTGAAATCATCTTCAACGGTGTCGATCTGGCAAGGAAGACGAACCGGGAGATGACGGACATAAGAGGACAGGAAATATCCATGATTTTCCAGGATCCCATGACATCCCTCAATCCGGTCTACACTATCAGGAACCTGATGGTGGAGGTCATCAGGCGACACCAGAAAGTCTCCCAAAGGGAAGCACACAAGATTGCCATTGAAAAATTGCGGATGGTCGGCATTCCTGAGCCGGAGAAAAGAATCCATTCATATCCGCACGAATTTTCAGGCGGCATGAGGCAGAGGGCGATGATTGCGACAGCATTATCCTGCAATCCGAAACTGCTCATTGCGGATGAACCGACAACGGCGCTGGACGTCACAATCCAGGCGCAGATACTCGATATCATGCGGAACCTTGCCAAGGAGCTGGATACTTCCATCATCATCATTACCCATGACCTCGGTGTTATCGCAGAGACCTGTACCAATCTTGTCGTCATGTACGGCGGACTGATCATGGAAAAGGGCACGGTGGATGAGATTTTCCATGCGCCACAGCACCCATATACAATGGGACTTATGGCATCGATACCGAAAATGGACGAGGTTGAAAGAGAACGCCTTGTTCCTATTCCGGGATCTCCGCCGGATCTTCTCAATCCGCCTAAGGGATGCCCTTTCTCACCCAGATGCAAATATGCAATGGATATCTGCCTTGAAGAAATGGCGCCTGAGTTCGATATAAGCGATAGCCACCATTCATTCTGCTGGCTGATTCACAAGGATGCACCAGCGGTTGAAGGCTTCAAGAAAGGACGTGGGTCAAATGAGTGAGAAGACACCTTTGCTTGAGGTCAGAAGTCTCCACAAGCACTTTACTATTAGGCACAGCATCTATCAGCACAAGCGTCTTGTTCTGAAAGCGGTTGACGGCATATCCTTTTATATCAACAAGGGAGAGACCTTCGGACTGGTTGGTGAGTCAGGCTGCGGCAAGTCTACAACCGGAAGAACCATCGTCAAGCTCTATGAAGCTACTGACGGGGAGATTATCTATGACGGCGAGGACATCACCAAGCTAACGGAAAAGGAGATGCTGCCCTACCGAAAGAAGATCCAGATGATTTTCCAGGATCCCTATGCTTCTTTAAATACCCGTATGACGGTTGCTGATATCATTGGCGAAGGACTGGACATCCATACGGACTATAAAGGCAAGGAGCGCCAGGAAAGGATATTCAACCTTCTGGAGGTCGTTGGCCTTAAAAGGGAACATGGCAGTCGGTATCCGCACGAATTTTCAGGCGGACAAAGACAGCGGATCGGTATTGCCAGAGCGCTGGCGGTCGAACCGGAGCTGATTATCTGCGATGAACCCATCTCAGCCCTTGATGTATCCATTCAGGCACAGGTTGTCAATATGCTGGAAGACCTGCAGAAGGAACTGGGTCTTACGTACCTGTTTATAGCCCACGACCTGTCAATGGTAAGACACATATCTGACAGAATCGGGGTCATGTACCTTGGTCATCTGATGGAAACAGCCTCCAGTCATGACCTGTACAAAGAACCTCTTCACCCATACACCAAGGCGCTCTTGTCCTCGATACCCATTCCCGACCCGAGAGCCAGCAGGGAAAGTCGCATCGTGCTTCAAGGTGACGTGAAAAGTCCAATCAATCCGCCGGAAGGCTGCCGGTTCAGCTCCAGGTGCCGATATGCCAAGGAAAAGTGCCATAAGGTGACGCCGGTCCTAAGGGCGATCAAACCGGGGCATATGGCAGCCTGCCACTATGTAGAGGAAATAAACGGGCTTTAAAAGTATCTTATCGATTTTATTGATATTTTCTTGGTTAAGGATTACAATATGTCTATATACTTAGAAAAAAAGGAGGAGTTTTAGTGAAAAAGATTTTAACCATGCTACTAGTGCTGGCCGTGTCGGTATCCCTTCTGGCTGCATGCAGCAAAAAGGAAGAATCGACTACCGAAAGCGGCAGTACGACAGAGAGTACTACAACCGAGGAAAGCTCTAATACCGGAGAGACAATGGTTGGAAAAATACTTGAATGGAACATCAGCGCGGATCCAAAGACGATCGATCCGGGCCTTAATGGTGCCAACGACGGCGGCCATGTCATCAATAACACCTTTGAAGGACTTACAAGAGAAAGGAGCGGTGAAGTGTTTCCGGGCATCGCAGAATCATGGGAATTCAGTGATGACGGCCTGACTGTCACCTTTCATCTCAGGGAATCCAAGTGGTCCGACGGCAGCGATCTGACGGCGAATGACTTCATCTATGCCTGGAAGAGGGCTATGGATCCTGCGACTGCTTCCGAGTACTCCTGGATATGGGAATATACGAACGTTGTTGGGGCCTATGAAGCCGTCTATGAAGAAGGATCGCTGGACGATGTCGGCATTTCGGCGCCGGATGACTATACACTTGTCGTTGAACTGAACAATCCGACTGACTATATAGTCCAACTGCTGTCCTTCTACCATTTCATGCCGGTCAAACAATCGGCAGTCGAAGCAGGTGCCGACGGCGCGTGGGCGAAAGATCCTGATGCGGTTGTCAGCAACGGACCCTTTGTTCTAACTTCCTATACCATAGGCGAAGGTCTGACCCTTGTTAAGAATCCATATTACTGGAATGCGGATGAGGTCATGCTGGACGGAATCAACGGCTACTTCATCGATGAAGCTTCAACTGCATATCAAGCCTACCAGAATGGTGAACTGGACTTCCTGCCTGATGTTCCTCCGGCAGAAGTAACCCGCCTTATTGCCGAGGACCCGAACTTCTATGTATTCCCACTCCTTGGTACATACTACTACAACTTCAACATGGATCTGGATATTTGGTCTGATGTAAGGGTTCGCAGAGCATTCAACCTGGCTATCAACAGAGAACTGATCTGTGAAACGAAAGGATCAGGAGAAGTTCCTGCTACCGGCTTCATACCGCCTGGTTTCATCGATGCGGATGGCAATGACTTCTTCGAGGTCGCCGGAACCTATGACATTCCTTCCGATGACAGCATGGTCGCCGAAGCTCAGAGGCTGATGGCAGAGGCCGGCTATCCGAATGGCGAAGGTTTCCCTGAATTCACGATTCTCTATAATACTTCAGAAGCGCACCAGATGGTTGCCGAGCTTGTACAGGAAATGCTGAAAACCAACTTGGGCGTCACGTGCACCCTTGAGAACCAGGAATGGGCCGTCTTCCAGGATACAAGAAAAGAAGGGGATTATGAAATGTCCCGCGGTGGCTGGCTGACCGATTTCATGGATCCTATCGGTATGTTGAGCATCTTCACTTCCGACAATGTCTACAACGATCCGAACTACAACAACGCTGCCTATGATGAGCTTGTGGAGAAGGCTGTCCAGTCGATCGGCAAAGAACACTTTGACTATCTGTATCAGGCACAGGATATCCTGATGACGGACCTGCCTGTACTGAATGTCTACCACTATACAGATATTGTACTGGTATCCGATAAAGTGGTTGGATGGGACCGTTCGGTTCTGGATTCATACGATTTCAGTAAAGCTGATCTTGTAGAATAACAATTATCGACAATCGGGGTCGCCTCTTTATTGGGGCGGCCCTTTTATAAAGAGTGCCAGAGGGACGGACCTTTTTGGCACGGGAGTCGATTGAACGACATAGTGCCAAAAAGGTCCGTCCCTCTGGCATTCCCTTGACCCTACGAAAAAAAACTAGACCGAGTCAAAGCCCTATGTTATAATGTTCAAATGACTAAACATGGGGATTTGTGCCCATTTCTATAAGAGAAGAACAAGGAGGAACATAACAAATGAACACCAAAGTGGAAAAACTGGAAAACAGCATGGTGAAGCTCACTATCGAGGTGGATGCAGAAGCATTTGAAGCGGGCATCCAGAAAGCGTACCTTAAAACAAGAGGCAAAATCAATATGCCTGGGTTCAGAAAAGGCAAAGCACCAAGAAAGCTTATTGAAAAATCTTACGGTGCTGGAGTCTTCTATGAGGACGCAGCGAACAGCATCATCCCGGATGCATATGATGAAGCGGTTAAAGAGACAGGACTCGAAGTTGTTTCCAGACCAAGCATAGATGTGGAACAGATCGAATCTGGAAAGCCTTTCATTTTCACTGCTGAAGCAGCAGTCAAGCCTGAAATTACACTGGGCGAATACAAAGGCATCAGCGTTGAAGCATCCGAAGTTTCAGTCAGCGACGAAGAAGTCGATGCTGAACTTAAAAAAGCACAAGACCAGAATTCCCGTATAGTCGCAGTTTCTGACAGAGCTGTCCAAGACGGCGATACAGTCAACATCGATTTCGAAGGTTTCGTCGACGGCGTTGCTTTCGAAGGCGGAAAAAGCGAAGGCCACGAACTCGTCATCGGTTCAGGTTCCTTCATCGATACATTCGAAGATCAATTGATTGGCAAGAACATAGGCGAAGAGCTTGAAGTCAACGTCACATTCCCAGAAGAGTACCATTCAGAAGACCTTGCTGGAAAAGTTGCTCTTTTCAATGTGAAAATCAACAGCATTCAGGCGAAAGAACTGCCTGAGCTTGATGATGAGTTTGCAAAGGACGTTTCAGAGTTCGATACGCTTGATGAATACAAAGCTGACGTCAAAGAAAACCTTCTGAAGCGCAAGCAAAGCGAAGCTGATAACATCAAGAAGGAAAAAGTGATCGAAGCTGCAATCGCAAATGCAACAATCGAGCTTCCAGATCCAATGGTCGATCTTGAAGCTGAGAACATGGCATATGAGTTTGCACAGAACATCCAGGCACAAGGACTTCAGCTTGAAGACTACTTCAAGTATACAGGACAGGACATGAGCAGCCTTCAGGAACAAATGAAAGAGCGTGCTGTAAACAAAATCAAGTCCCGGCTTGTACTTGAGGCAATTGCTGCAGCCGAGAATATTGAAGTATCCGATGAAGACGTTGATGCTGAATTCGAAAGAATGGCGTCCATGTACCAGATGGAACTTGACAAACTGATGGCAAACGTAGGCGATGATGAGAAGGAATCCATCAAGCAGGATCTCCTGAACAAGAAAGCATTCGATCTGATTGTTGCAGAAGCGAAAGAAGCATAAACATATTTATTAGAAGCAAAAGGAGGCCGGACCTATGAGTTTAGTTCCAATTGTAGTAGAACAAACAAACCGAGGCGAGCGTTCTTACGACATCTTTTCAAGATTGCTTAAAGATCGCATCATCTTCTTATCGGAAGACGTCAACCATGTAACGGCCAGTTTGATTGTAGCTCAAATGCTGTTCCTTGAAGCGGAAGATCCAGACAAGGACATTCATTTCTATATCAACAGTCCAGGCGGTTCCATTACCGACGGCATGGCCATTTATGATACAATGCAGCTCATCAAACCTGATGTATCGACAATCTGTGTCGGTATGGCAGCGAGCATGGGTGCCTTCCTGTTGTCAGGAGGCAAGCAAGGCAAGCGTTATGCGCTGCCTAACGCAGAAATCATGATCCACCAGCCGCTGGGCGGCACACAGGGCCAGGCATCGGATATCAAAATCCATGCAGAACGCATATTGGCCATGAAAAAGAAACTCAATGAACTTCTGAGTCAAAACACTGGTCAGTCCTACGAAGTCATCGAAAGGGATACCGAGAGGGACAATTTCATGACCTCAGATCAAGCTGTCGCTTATGGCCTGATTGACAAGGTGATTGAACAGAGATAACTGAAAGCAGGTGTTAGGATGCCAAGCAAATTTGATGACAAGAAACAATTGAGATGCTCTTTTTGCCATAAGTCGCAAGAGCAGGTCAGAAAGCTTATAGCGGGACCGAATGTCTATATATGCGATGAATGCATTGAGCTGTGTTCCGAGATTATAGAGGAAGAGTTTCAAGATACGAAACCCGACCTGGAACTTGCCAATGTACCGAAGCCGAAAGAGATACACGATTTCCTGGACAAGTATGTCATTGGGCAGGATGAAGCCAAGAAAACACTGGCGGTCGCTGTCTACAACCATTATAAGAGAATCCGCAGCGATGTGGTCTCGGGTGATGTGGAACTGTCCAAGAGCAATATCATGATGCTTGGCCCTACCGGTTCAGGAAAAACGCTTCTGGCGCAGACGCTGGCCAGGATGCTGAACGTGCCCTTTGCCATTGCCGACGCTACTTCCCTGACGGAAGCAGGGTATGTAGGTGAAGACGTGGAGAATATTCTGCTGCGTCTGATTCAGGCCGCCGACTTCGATATCGAAAAGGCCGAGCAGGGCATTATCTATATCGACGAGATAGATAAGATTGCACGCAAGTCTGACAACCCTTCGATCACAAGGGATGTCAGCGGTGAAGGCGTGCAGCAGGCATTGCTTAAAATCCTGGAAGGTACGGTCGCTTCCGTGCCGCCACAAGGCGGGCGCAAGCATCCCCATCAGGAATTCATACAGATTGACACGAACAATATCCTCTTTATCTGTGCGGGTGCTTTTGACGGGCTTGAAAAAGTCATCGAGCAGCGTATCGGTAGGAAGACAATGGGATTTGGCGCGGAAATCATCAGCAAACAGGAAAAGGAGATCGGAGAGATCCTGAAACAGATCTCCCCTGAAGACTTGCTGAAGTACGGCTTGATTCCGGAATTCATCGGCAGGGTGCCCGTTGTGGTAACACTTGAAAACCTGACGAAGGATGCATTGATGCAGATATTGACAGAGCCTAAGAACGCTTTGACAAAGCAGTATCAGTCCCTGTTTGCCATGGATGACGTAGCACTTGAATTCGAGCCGGAGGCCCTTGAAGCTGTTGCGGAGAAATCCCTGGAAAGAAAAACAGGCGCCAGGGGACTAAGGTCCATTCTGGAAAAGATGATGACGGACATCATGTATGAGATCCCATCCAATGACAAGATTGAAAAGTGCGTCATAACGAAGGCGACAGTGGATGGTACACAGCAGCCGATACTGGTTCATAACGAAAATGTGGCTGCCATAAAGCAACCAACTGCTGCGAAGCCGAAAGGCAAGCGCAAGAGTGAAGATGAAACTGCTTAATCCAATCCCCCTGCATGCGTAGGGGGATTTTTGAAAGGTTGGATAAAGATGAACAACAATACGATTGAAATGCCGGTTTTGGCTTTGAGAGGAATCACTATCTTCCCGGGTATGATGATGCATTTCGACGTCAAGAGGCCGAGATCTGTAGCGGCTTTGGAAGAAGCGATGAAAAGGGACCAAAGGCTTTTTCTGGCTGCCCAGAAAATGGCCCAGGTGGAAGAACCTGATCCTGCAAGTGACCTATACATGGATGGCAACGTCACGAAAATCAAGCAGATGATCAAGCTGCCAAGCGGCATTGTCCGTGTGCTTGCAGAAGGCGTCAGCAGGGGAAGGATGGTCGAGACTTTCGATGACGAACCCTTCCTCTATGCCGATATAGAAACTCCGGAAGCAGATACCATTATGGAAGCGTCTCCAGAAAAGGAAGCACTTGTTGGAGCTGCTCTTGATGTGGTCGACGGCTTTTTCGCCATTAACCCGAATTTCTCCAAGGAAGCCTCCATTGCGATTCACGCTGCCAAAGAGGTGGGCGCCCTTGCCGATGCCATCGGTTTCCATTTGATATCTGCCATAGAGAACAAACAGAGCATTCTGGCGAACCAGGAACCTGTTTCAAGGCTGAAACTGGCTATCAAGATTCTCCATTCGGAAATTGAGATTGCCAGGTTGAAAAACGAAATCAACAGCCAGGTAAAGGTGAATATCGACCAGAACCAGAAGGAATACTACCTAAGGGAGCAGCTGAAGGTCATCCAGTCAGAACTTGGCGATGTCCAGGAAATGATGGACGAGGCTGACGAATACGACGAGAGGGCTAAGAAGCTCAACGCATCAAAAGAGGTAAAAGAAAAGCTGGCAAAGGAAATAAAACGTTTCAGGCGTATTTCACCGTCATCGGCAGAAGGTGCAGTGGCCAGGAACTACATCGAAACGCTGCTTGAAATACCATGGAAAAAGAAAACAAAGGAATCGCTTGATATAAAGAAAGCGCAGGAGATACTGGATAGGGACCACTATGGTCTGGAGAAGCTTAAGGAGAGGGTCATCGAGCATCTGGCGGTGCGACAGCTGTCGAAAGGAACAGACAGTCCGATTCTTTGCCTGGTCGGACCTCCGGGTACGGGAAAAACATCTGTTGCCCAGTCAATTGCCAAAGCGCTGAACAGGAAATACGTACGCATTTCATTGGGCGGTGTCCGGGACGAAGCCGAAATACGCGGACACAGAAGAACGTATATCGGGGCCATGCCGGGACGCCTGGTCAGTGCGCTGAGGCAGGCGGATACTGCGAATCCGCTGATCCTTCTCGATGAGCTGGACAAGATGAGCAGCGACTTCAGGGGAGACCCTGGTGCGGCTATGCTGGAGGTCCTGGATTCTGAGCAAAACAGCAAGTTCAGGGACCACTATGTGGAAGTGCCGGTCGATCTGTCCGACGTTCTGTTTATCGCCACAGCCAATGATGTCAGAACGATTCCATCGCCTCTGCTTGACAGGCTTGAGATGATTCCGATCCACAGCTATACGGAGAATGAGAAGCTTCACATTGCCAAGGAGTACCTGGTCGATAAGCAGCTTGAAAAGCACGGCATGACAGCCGACCAGTTCAAGATCAGCGACAAGGCCCTCAGCACGGTCATCAACTGTTATACAAAAGAGGCCGGTGTCAGAAACCTTGAAAGGCGTCTTGGCGAGCTGTGCAGAAAGGCTGCCAAAGAAGTTCTGATGAATAACAAAAAGCGTGTACAGGTAGGCGAGAACAACCTGAAAAAATATTTGGGAATACCTCTGTACAGAACGAGTGAACTGCCGGAGGCACCTCAGGTCGGTATAGCCAGGGGGCTGGCATGGACCTCGGTAGGCGGTGACACGCTGTCCATCGAGGTGAACGTCATGGACGGCAAGGGTCAATTCGAAATCACAGGCCAGATCGGCGATGTGATGAAAGAATCTGCAAAAGCGGCAATCAGCTATATCAGGTCGAAGGCTGATGAACTTGACGTGCCTGACGATTTCTACAAAACAAAAGACATCCATATACATATTCCGGAAGGCGCCGTGCCTAAAGATGGTCCTTCTGCAGGGATTACGATGGCAACAGCTATGATTTCCGCCCTGTCCGGGGTGCCGGTCTGTCATGAAGTGGCTATGACAGGTGAAATCACCTTAAGAGGCAGGGTGCTGCCAATAGGCGGCCTGAAGGAAAAACTGCTTGCAGCAAAAAGGCTTGGCATCAAGAAAGTCCTTGTCCCCTGCGACAACGAGCGGGACGTGGAGAAGATCAGCAAGGAAATCACTTCCGGGCTTGAGATCGTCTATGTCCAGTCGATGGATGACGTCATGCCGCATGCACTTGTCAAAGAAGGTGAAGAAAAATGATTGTCAACAATGTAAGCCTTGAAGCGGTAGCGGTCAAAGGGGAGCAGTATCCGACAAGCGGCCTTCCTGAGATTGCCTTTGCAGGCAAATCGAATGTAGGGAAGTCCTCCCTGATCAACCTGCTGATCAACAGGAAGAAACTGGCGAGGACTTCGGCTGCGCCTGGAAAAACCCAGACCATCAATTTCTACAACGTCGAAGACATGGTTTATTTTGTCGACCTGCCCGGATACGGCTATGCCAAAGTAAGCATGGCCGAACGGGAACGCTGGGGCAGCATGATTGAATACTATCTGAAAAAAAGAGAGCAGCTGAAACTGGTTCTGCTGCTCGTGGACGCCCGTCATAAACCGGGTGATCATGACAAGTTGATGTTTGATTGGATTGTCTATAACGGTTTCCGGCCGGTTGTTGTGGCAACCAAGGCGGACAAACTAAAGAGAAGCCAGCTGCCGAAACACCTGAAGATGATCAGGCAGGAGCTCGGTATGGAAAAGAGCGACCTGCTTTTTCCGTTCTCCGCACTGAAGCGTTTCGGTCAGGCGGAGATCTGGAATAAGATCGACGATATCCTGGAGCTAAAGGAAAGTCATACTAACTAAGGAGCATGCTTAGCAGCTGCTTGTAGATCTCATGGTTGTTGTCTTCCCAGTTCTGGCAGATTTGCAAGGCTTCTTCCTTGTTGGAGACCCTCAGGCTCATTGAGATGAGGGTCTCGTTGTTTTCCTGGGCCTTGCATTCGACCGTGTACTGGCCGCCCTTTTCAGGGATATAATCTGAAATGATTTCGAATTTCGAGCGGATGTCGAATTTGTTCTCGTTCAAGTAGATGATGATGTCATCCTTGATGCTTTCGGGAATGTGACTCTCGAAATACTCTAGGGTCGTCATGCCTTCAGCTGTGATGTCATATAGTGTATGGTTAGTGATGTGGGAAGTCTTGACCAAATCGGATTCTATCATCTGGTTGATGTATTTCTGCATCGAAAAGTAGTCCGTATATTCAGCCGTCAGGATGAAATCGGAAATCTGGGTGTTCGACAGAGGTAATCCGGCTGTCTTTATCATGAATAAGATCATCAGTTTGTTCAGGCTAAGTTCAAGATTGCTTCCGTTCATTCTTTCTTAATCCCTTCGTATATTCATCACCTTGGTGCAAGTCAAGCACCTTGAGTCTGTGCTGGATTTCGTTCAGGACCCGTCTCTTGTTGAGGCTCCATAATGGCGCCTCAAGCAGGTCTTTTGGGCCGTCGCCGGTCAGCCTGTGAATGACGATGTCAGGCCTCAGGCGTGCGATGCATTTGCAGATCCAGTCGGTATAGGTGTCAAAAGTCAGTGTTTCAAAAAGCCCTTCTTCGTACATGAGGGCTATTTTTGTGCCTTTCAGCACGTGGAGAAGATGCAGCTTGACGCCTTGTACAGGCAGCCGGTTGATGGCATCTACTGTATCGAGGACATCCTCGAGGGTTTCTCCGGGCAGTCCCAGAATGAGATGCACGATCACATCGATGCCATTGTCACGAAGGTCAAGGACGGCTTTTTCGAAAGCGCTGTAGGGATAGCCCCGGTTGATCCGTTCTGCCGTATGGTCATGGGAGGTCTGCAACCCGAGTTCGACCCAGAGCGGCTTGAGAGCGGCAGCTTTGCGAAGCACCCCCATCACATCCCCGTCCAGGCAGTCCGGCCTTGTGGCGATGTCAAGGAGGGCGACATCCTTATGCTCGAGTGCAGGCCGGTAAAGCTCGCTTAATGTCTTCGGTGACGCATACGTATTGGTAAATGCCTGATAGTAGGCAATGAACCTGCCTTCCTGACCCGGGTGATGGAGGCGCCAGCTGCTTATGGCCTTATGGAGCTGGATTTCAACCGGACTGGCGGCATCACCGGCGAACTCGCCTGAACCGCCTTCTGAGCAGAAGATACAGCCACCCGAGCCGACGGTACCATCCCTGTTGGGACAGCCTAAGCCGCAGTCGAGAGCCACTTTATGGAGCCTTGTGCCATAGTTTTTCTTCAATGAGTGGGCAAGGCTGTTGTAGCGTTGTTGAGTCAATTTCAATGTCATCGATCCTTATCTTTAGTTCAAGAACTGCTTTGTTCAATTCCCTTTATTTTATCAGATTTCATTATCAAAGTCATCAAGTTATGCTATAATCAACGTAATGAACGGGAAAGTTGGAGAGTATGAAAATTGCCCATCTGATAAGCGAAGATACGGGTGGAGCCAAGACCCATATCATGACGCTTTTGAACCAATTGAATACATATGAAGCGACACAGGATGGTGATGCGTTCAGTGTTGAAGTGGCAAGCCTGTCTGACGGTTCCTTCTACGAGGAAGTGAAGCGAGCCGGAATCAAGACGACGCTTTTTCTTCAACAGGGACGGTTCGACTTGGCGGTTGCACGGAATCTATCTGGTTATATAATAAAACAAGGCATTGATGTGCTGCACTGCCACGGGGGAAGAGCGAACCTGATCGGCGCCCTTGTCCATGCGCGTAAGCTCTGTCCTGTAGTATCAACCATACACAGCGACTATAGGCATGACTATGACCACCACTGGCTTAAGAAACTGGTTTTTACAAGGATCAACCGTTGGTCCCTCATGAGACTGGACCATTATCTTACAGTAACGGAAGCCTTCAAAAGGCTAATGACCGATGCCGGATTTGAAGAAAAAAGGATGCACGTTATTTACAATGGCGTGCCTTCTGCAAGCAGAAAGGGAAGTTCCTCCGAATCAAAAAAAGCCTATTTCAATGCAGTAGGCTTTGAAGTGGAGGAGTCTGATACGGTTGTCGGCACGGTGACCAGGCTTCATCCGGTAAAAGGGACGGAAGTGTTTCTGGAGGCTGCCAGGATTGTATGCAAAAACAATCCCGAATGCAGATTCGTTGTAGCAGGAAGCGGTGAGGAACGGCTTCTCAATGAGTACAGCGCATTCATTAAAAGCAATGGACTTGAGAAACAAGTGGCTCTAATAGGATTCCAGGAGGACGTCCACAGGTTCCTCTGCCATATCGACATCAATGTGCTCGCCTCATACAGTGAAAGTTTTTCCTATTCTCTGCTGGAAGGAGGACTCCACGGACTGCCTACGATAGCCAGTGCCGTCGGCGGACTGCCTGAAATGATCGAAGACGGAAAAACCGGACGGCTGTTTCCGGCAGGCGACAGCGCAGCACTAGCGAAATGCGTCCGTGAGTTGATTGATGATAAAGCGAAAGCCGTCGAGCTGGGCAAGGCATTTGAGGAAGCGGTTGTGAGCCGTTTTTCGGATATTGCCATGGCCGAGCAGCATATGAAAATTTATAAAGATATCCTTCTATAACTTAAAAAAAGACATTAAGGAGAGACGACATGTCATCACAGAAATTCAGTACGAAGTATATTGTTAAAGTAGGCATTTTTTCAGCCATTGCCTTCATAATCATGTTTTTCGAATTTCCACTGCCGTTATTCCCCACTTTTCTGAAGTTTGATTTCAGCGACAGTGTGGCATTGGTTGGCGGCATATCGCTTGGACCTTTGGCTGCGGTATTGATTCAGCTGCTCAAGAACCTGCTGCATCTCATCTTGAGAAACGAAACAGGCGGCATAGGTGAGTTGTCCAACTTCATAGTCGGCGTTGCACTTATACTGCCGGTGACCTTTGCACTGAAAAGAAAAGAGAACAACAAGAACCTGCTGATTGGTCTGGTGATTGGTACCGTGAGCATGGTTGTTGCTGCATCCCTTGGCAACTACTTCATTTTTCTGCCGGCTTATATGCCGGCAATCACTGCAGCAGACAAGATTGACATGATCATCAAAATGTTGATTCCTTTCAACCTGGTGAAGGCAGTCATCGAAGGCGTAATCATTGTCATCATATTCAACGGACTTAAGGACGTACTCAAATTCATCAGAAACTGAAAAAAGCCGGGTTTGCCCGGCTTTTTGAGACTTTGTTCAATTACTTCTACAGCCTGAGGGGGCTTGACTATGAGAAAAACACTTTTATCCAGTTTACTGGCACTAGCCATTATATTCAGTTCAATTGCCGTTCCTTCCTATGCAGCGGACAATGAACCAATTTACGAGAGGGTCTCTGCAGAAACGGTAACACGAGGCCTCGTTTATGAGAAAAAGGAAATACTGACCAGAGAAGGATGGGTCGACGTCCATGTGTTGAGGATGGACCTCGAGGACGACATGCTGTCCCTCGACCTGCTCAGGAACGTAGGCGACTACGGCGTAAAGGGAACGGTGCAGCAATTTGTAGACAGCGATAGTGAAAGGGCTGTAGCTGGTATCAATGGTTCATTCTACGACACGACATTGGCAAAGACCGACTCGGTAGGCCTGAACTATGACGAGACATTCTTCAGCCTGCTCAGCAACTACAACGCATCCTATCAGGGTGCCGCATCCCTCGTCAGAACAACAGCCGGCGATACATTCATTGATTTCTTGAGCGCAACTGTAACTGCTAAGACGGACAGCGATTATGTCATGAATGTTCAGGGTTTCAACAGGCAACCAAAAAACAGCGATATCATCATCTACGACCGGGGTATGGGCGAAACGACCCAAGGCCCTGACGGGACGGCGTATCTCAATAAGATCATTGTTGAAAACGGCATCGTGACGGGTACTGCATCGCCGAAAGAGGTGGTTTCAATACCTGTGGACGGCTATGTCATCACCGTGCCTTCATCCGTGTCCGGTTCACATATGGGCAATTTCCCGGTAGGTACAGGCGTAACGATTGAGGTGGCTTCTGGCATTCAGCAGGATCTTCTAGAAATAGCCATCAGCGGCGGCGGCAGAATCCTTGAGAATGGCGAGATCGTCAATACCGGACTGGTGGTGGATCCCAACAGGCGGCATCCAAGAACAGCGGTCGGCTTGACCGGTGACGGTACGGAGCTTATCGCCATGGTTGTCGACGGCAGGGGGGAAAGCATAGGAGCAACCCATGAGGAGCTCGCAGGTTATCTGAAGGCCTACGGTGTGACGGATGCCATGCACATGGACGGCGGCGGATCCAGCACGATGGTTGGAACGGGCTATGGGGATATGGAATCAAGCGTGTTCAATGCACCTTCGGACGGCGTCCAGCGGCGAATCCTCAACGGACTTGGTTTTGTCAGCCTTGCACCGGATGACAGCCCGATCCATGAACTGGTGCTCGAAGCGGATCATGACAAGGTTTTTAAGAATACTGAAATGACTTTCAGCATGAAAGCGATTGATGAATACAGCAACGGCAAGACCATCAACAGCAGCCAGATAGCCTGGAGCGTGCAAGGGGTTGCAGGAAAATGGAGTGGCAACAGCTTCACACCAAGCACGTCCGGCATTGGCAAAGTGACTGCCTATTACGGCATGCATTCTGATTCCATTACAATCAACGTGGTGGACGCATATATCGATATTGATGTACAGCCCAAAATCCTGAGGCTTTCAGAAGGAGACACCGGCGAATTCACATTCATGGGTACGGATGCCACAGGTTTCAAAGGCGTGGTCCAGAGCCAGAATATCAGCTATACACTTGCGGATGACAGCGTCGGCACCTTTATCAACGGAAAGTTCTATGCCAAAGCCAAGCCTGGCATATCGAAAGTGACTTTTGATATAGACAACCGGTCACTCAGTGCCTACGTGGTAGTCGGCGACAATACCCAACCGTTTGCTGGCTTCGAGTCCGTGACATTTTCGCCTTTGGCCTACCCGGAAACGGTAACTGCGGCAGCGATGCTGGTAGATGAAGAGGCCAGTGAGGGCGATTCGAGCTTCAGACTGGATTATACATTCGAAAAGTCGACCGTCACCCAGGCGGGCTACCTCGTGTTTGACGACATGGTTTTCAACGCGCCGATCAACGGTATTCTTGTGGACGTCTACGGCAACGCCAGCGGCCATACTGTCAAGGCGATGGTGACGGATGCAACGGGAAGAAAAGAGAACCTGACATTAAGCAGCAATATCAACTGGAGAGGCTGGAAGACCCTTAAGACGGATTTGCCGGATGATTTTGTATATCCCGTCACGCTAAACCGTCTCTATGTTGTGGCTCTTCAAACCCCCAGACAATACAGCGGTACCGTCTATTTTGACAACCTGATGCAGAGAATAGACTTTTCGACCGACAAACTGAAGTTCGACGTGGAGCAGCTGATTGCGGATCCGCTGATGGCGCTTACAGAACCTGCCAATGCCTACAAGATTTCACTTTTTGGTGCGACCTTCGGCAGAAACAGGCTCCTCGACAATATCGTACTGTCCAAAGTCTATAGGGAAATGGGCGGCAGCGACAGGGCCATTTTCGCAGGCGGAACAGATGTCGACGAGGAAAAACTGGACAGCGATGTCATTGAATGGGGCAATGCATTCGGAAGCTACGATACGCCGGATGTGAAGATTATTACACTGGCAACCGGCGGCGGCGGACTCTATGCGACAGACTATACCCAGATGAAACGCCTGTATGAGATTCTGTCAGGTACATCCCAAAACAACATTATCATCCTTGGAAACAGAAGTCCGGTGAACGAAGACGGATTTGACGATGTTAGGGAAGGCTTGCTTCTACACGAGATCCTGAGGGATTTCAAGCAGAAGACAGGCAAGAATGTATTCTACGTCAACGCTTCAGGCTATGGTTTCAATGTGGATATCAGGGATGGCGTCCGCTATATGGACCTGAATGGCCTTTGGTATACTATCGACAGCGACAGAGCGATTGATTTGAACAGAACATTCTATATCGTGGATTTTTATGTCGTCAACCACAAGCTGAGCTATAAGGTGAAAAACCTCTATCCGCTTGTGCAATATTAGTCTTCGGGGAATGAGGATGGGCTTATGATTAGAAAGATATGTCTCTTGCTGTATTATGCACTGGCTGTTCACTTGCCTGAATCAGACAGGCCATTCAGCTTCGGGGCGAAAAAGGTCCGGGGGCTGCTGGTCAAACGCATTTTCAAAAAGACAGGCAGGAATATCAACGTGGAAAAGGGTGTCTATTTCGGCAACGGAAACGGCATTGAGATTGACGATAATGCTGGGATCGGCATCAGAGCCAGAATCCAGGGGCCTTTGAAAATCGGAAAGAATGTCATGATGGGTCCGGAAGTGTTCGTCTATACCAGGAACCACAGGATCGACAGGATTGACATACCGATGATTCAGCAGGGGGAAACGAAACCCAAGCCTGTGGTCATTGAAGAGGATGTATGGATAGGCGCAAGATGCATTATCCTGCCTGGCGTGACTTTAGGGAAGGGTTCTGTGGTTGCTGCAGGATCTGTGGTGACCCGGGATGTGCGGCCATATACTGTTGTCGGCGGCGTGCCGGCCAGGCTTTTGAGGGAAAGGGGTTGAGAAGATGAAACGTATCGTTGTTGTCGGCTATTACGGCTATTATAATTCGGGTGATGATGCCATTTTGACTTCCATATGCAATGACATCAAGGATATTGACAGCAAGACGCAGATCACAGTTCTTTCCAACAATCCGGAAGCGACAGCCCACGAATACCAGGTGGACGCGGTTTACCGTTTCAATTTCTCCCATGTGACAAAGGCCATCCGGGAGGCGGACATTCTGCTTCTTGGTGGAGGAAGTCTGCTTCAGGACAGAACGAGCAACAGGTCGCTGTATTACTATCTTTTTGTCGTCCAGTATGCCCTTATGAAAAAGAAAAAGGTTGTGCTCTATGCCAATGGTATCGGTCCGATTAGAAAGCCGTACAACAAGATGCTTACAAGCCTGGTCATCAATAAGGTGAATGCCATTTCGCTAAGGGAAAACCTCTCCCTGCAGCAGCTCAAGAAACTGAAGATTACAAAGCCCCATATCGAGGTGACTGCCGATCCTGTCTATTCACTTCCGGTGCAGGATGTGGATGTGGAGAAGGTATTCGAAGAGGAAGGGCTTAAGCTGAAGAAGGAATATGTGGCAGTCATATTCAGAAGTTGGCATCATGAGGATGCTTATGTTAGGAAAATGGCCAAGATTCTGGATTTCATCAAGCAGAAATACGATCTGGATGTGCTGCTTCTGCCGATGAAATATCCGGCGGACCTGATTGTATCCGGTGAAATCAACAAGCATATGAAAAAGCCGGCACTGCTGCTCGAGGAGAAATATGATGTCCAGACTATCATCAATGTCCTTGGAAAGGCTAAATTCGTCATGGGTATGCGTCTCCACGGGTTGCTTTATGCGTCTTTGATGTACAAACCGATGATCGGTTTCTCGTATGACCCGAAAATTTCCTACTACCTTGAAGAGCTAAAGATGCCTGATGCAGGACGAATCGAACATTTCCATATCGATGAAGTGGAGCGGCAGGTGACAGACCTGCTGGAGCATTACGATGAAAGGGTGGAGACCCTTAAGAAGCAGGTTGCCCTGTTAAAAGAAAAAGCAACGCATAATAAAGCGCTGCTTGCTGAGTTTATCAATCAAGTTCAATAATTTCGTGAAGGACCCTTCCGTCGGTTTTTTCCATGTTCAGTCCCAGGAGGGCGGCGAAGGTGGGGCCTTCATCCACGAGGCTGCAGCCAGTGATGGCTGCTCCTTTTTTTATGTCTGGGCCTTTCGCCAAGAGCATGGTTTTAAGGTTCGGGTGACCCGGCAGAAAGCCGTGGTCTAGTTTGTAGTGTTTTCCATAGGTGCTGCCTTCATGCAGAAGCTGACCGCTGGCGCCGTTCCTGAAGGCATAGCCGTCAGCAGCTTCGAGGATGAAGGTGAATCCGCCTTCCAGGTTAAACTGTTCACGGGCTTCCTCTGCAGTAAACATTCTGCTGATCGGTGATCCGGGCAGGTCCATCAGGCGCTCAAGCTCGCTGTGGACTTTCTTCTCTTGTGAATCGGATGCTTCCGGATGCATATGGATATGGACAGAACCACCGCAGGTGCAGCCGTAGGCGGTCCAATCTGTAATCCGGCCTGCGTCATCTGTGGACAACAGTCCGTTGTTCTTCAGGAAACTGTTGATTTCCACGACTGTTTCAAAGTCGTTGCCGCCATGGTCTCCTAGCAGGATAAAGTTGGTGCTGTCGTAGATCCCAGCTTTCCGGCAGACATCCATGATGCGACCGATGCGCCTGTCTGCGCTGCTCAGCGCTTCTTCCACCTTCGGGCCTCTAAGGCCTTCCTGGTGACGGATCGTATCCACCTCCGTCAGATGAACGAAGAGGAGATCTGGTTTCTTGCCTTTTATGATGCTGCAGGCAATGGATTCGGTGAAGTTATCCACACCCGGCTGGCTTTTGCCGTCCAGTAGATGCTTGTATCTTAATACTGCCGGAAGCATGTTTCTCGAGCCGTTTTCCCAGAAAAGCCTGAAACTGCTTTCTCCATCGACAGGCCAGATCTCAGGTACGTTCCAGTTGAGGCTTGCGGAGTCAGCCATGACCGGCCAAAGGACGGCAGCTGATTGAAGGCCGGCCTTTTTAGCGTAGTCAAAGAGGGTGGGTGACTTGTTCTCCCGTTCGTGCCAGCGCCAGTGCTGGTTGTCGAAGCGTTCCGGCTCGGCGAATTCGTTGTTGTAGACGCCGTGTTTCGCCGGATAGTTTCCAGTGACGATGGAGGCATGGCATGTATAAGTGACTGTCGGATATATGCTCGAAACATTCCTGGCAACAGCCCCTTCCTTGATAAACCTGGAGAAGTTCGGCAACGTCTTTATGAAGTTGTAGTCCAGGTCGTTCAGTGCGTCGACACTGATGACCACCAGGTAGTTGGGGCGGGGCTTTTTCATAATTACAGTTCCATCAAATGGCCCATGTTGTAGAGGCCGACCGGCTTGCCTGCCAGGAACTTGGCAGCGTTGACAGCGCCGACAGCGAAGATGTTTTTCGACATGGCCCTGTGGGTAAGTTCGATGATTTCATCCTGACCTGCGTACATAACTGTGTGTTCCCCTACGATTGTGCCGCCGCGGATGGCATGGATGCCGATTTCTTTTTTATCGCGTTTCACACGTTCCTGGCTGCGGTCGTACTTGTAGCTGTAGCTGTTGTCCAAAACCTCGTTGATGCCGTCGGCGATGGCTAGAGCTGTGCCGCTAGGTGCGTCGATCTTCTGGTTGTGGTGGCTTTCGATGATCTCAATGTCGAAATTGGCGTCTGTCAGGATGGCAGTTGCCTTTTTCGCCAGGCTGATCAGCAGGTTGACGCCCAGTGACATGTTTGCAGAGAAAAGAAGCGGAATCTGTTTCGCTGTCTCCTGCACTTTGGCGATCAGCTCTTCGGAGAGGCCTGTGGTGCAAAGGACGACTGGGATGTCCTTTTGAACTGCTGCATCCAGCAGCGGTGCAACGGCCACAGCAGTGGAGAAGTCGATGATGACATCGGCTTCAACGTCGCAGGCTGCCGCTGTTGTGAAAACGGGGTAGTCGTTCGGTGTTTCTGTATGCGGATCGATACCGGCTACGATTTCGGCATTCGGGTCGTCCTTCACAAGTCCTGTTATGACGCGTCCCATTTTACCGTTGCAGCCATGCATGATAATTCTTGTCATTTGAATGCCTCCTTATGCGAGTTTGATGCCGTATGTGAGCATTGCCTGGCGCAGTTTTTCAAGGTTGGTCGAATCCATTGTTGTGAGAGGAAGGCGCGCAGGGCCTACACTCATTCCCATAAGGTTCATAGCTTCCTTGACCGGCATCGGATTGACTTCGATAAAGAGGTGGTTGATCAGGTTCAGCATATCGAGCTGGAGCTTCAGACTGCCCTGGACGTCGCCGTCCATCCACTTTGCTACGATGTCATGTGTTTCCTGTGGCAGGAAGTTAGCGACGACCGAGATGACACCTTTTCCTCCTGCAGAAAGAAGGGGGACGATTTGGTCGTCGTTGCCGGAGTAGAGGTCAAGCTTGCCTTCTGTGCGTTCCATCAGATTCATGATATGACTGATATTGCCGCTCGCTTCTTTTGTGGCGACGATGTTCTCGGTCTGTGCGAGGATGGCATAGGTTTCAGGGTTGATGTACATGCCAGTCCTTGAAGGTACGTTGTACAGTACGATCGGTACATCGACTGCGTTCGCGATAGCGTTGAAGTGCTCGACGAGGCCTTTTTGTGTCGTCTTGTTGTAGTAAGGTGTGACCTGGAGCAGGCCGTCAACACCTACTGCCGCTGCTTTTTTGGAAAGCTGGATACCGTGTTGGGTATCGTTGCTGCCAGTGCCTGCAATGACAGGTACACGCTTGTTTGTGCGGTCGACGGCAACACGGATACACTCGATATGCTCTTCGTCTGTAAGCGTGGATGCTTCGCCGGTTGTGCCGGTGATGACGATACAGTCGGTGCCGTTGTCGATTTGGAAGTCGATGAGCTCTTCCAGTTTGTTGTAGTTGACGCTCATGTCGTCGTTGAAAGGTGTAATGATGGCGACGCCGGATCCGGTATAAATGGACATGTTTTTTCCTCCTTGTAATACATCGGTTGGTGGTGGTTGCGGTAAAAGCTGCAGAGTACGTTTCTGCAAAATAAAAAAACAGTCGGCTGCGCGACTGTACAAATGCGAAATGCACGGTAACAGTAGCACTCCAATGGCGGGTGGGCCATTGACAGTTGGGCGGCTATTGACCGAACAACCAGGAGACGGCTTGTCAGGAGACCGTTCCTTCGGCGAGATTCCCTTTCCTTCCCGTTCACATATGCCAGTCATATCCCGGGGAGTACTGATGAAGCCCGCGCCTCTACACAACCTTTTGAATTTTCTCCATCTTAACACTAGAAGAAGTAAAAGTCAAGACGGTGCCGGGAGTCAAACATTTCCTCCCCGGCACCGTCTTCCGGTACAAACTGCTATATCAATTTCTGCAATACTGCGTTGCTGCGCTCGATAAATGCAGTCATCGCATCCGCCTCAAGAGGCTTGTGGCTCAGCATGGCGAGGTCGTAAAGCTGCTCGCAGAAGAGCTTCACATCTTCCGACTTGCCTTCATCGTCCTTGTTGTCGACGATGAACTTGACTAGCGGATTCTTGCTGTTCAGCATCAGAGTCTCCTCGGTCAGCATGCCCATAT
>CAXXGE010000053.1:0-26251 GCA_963677915.2 Vallitaleaceae bacterium
ACCTGGTGCCTTTCTTTGATCTCCTCGTAAGTATCCGCAACCGGATGCCCCGCTCCGGAAACACATCCGCCGGGACAAGACATGACTTCGATCAGATCGAATTCCGACTTGCCACTTTTCAAAAGCTCATCAATGATCGGCTGCACATTCTTGAGTCCGTTTACGACAGCAAATCTGACACTGCGGCCGTTCACTTCAACAGTAGCCGTCTTAAGGCCTTCCGTCCCGCGCACAACATCATACTCGATGACACCTGTGCTGTTCTCTTTTTCACAGGCCATCCTCAGTGTAGCCTCCGCTACCCCGCCTGTCATACCGAACAGAATTCCGGCACCCGATACGTTCTTATAGGGTGAATTGAAAGTCGTGAGTGGCGTGTTTTCGATACTCAGCCCGATTGCGTCAGCCATTTCAATAAGCTCTGTCGTCGTCAATACAGCATCCACATCCGCAATGCCGTCAATGATGAATTCTTCTCTTTGCGCCTCACCTTTCTTAGCCAGACAAGGCACGACAGAGACAACGTACAGGTCCTCCTTCTTCGTACCGTCATCCATCCAACCCGGCAGATGTTCCTTCACAAGCGCTCCCATCATTTGCTGGGGTGACTTGCAGCTTGACAGATAGGGCATGATTTCCGGATTGTTTTTCTCTACATGGTTGACCCAACCGGGACAGCAAGAAGTGAAATGCGGAAGATGTCCCTTCTCGAATCGTTTCAGGAATTCATTCGTCTCTTCTATGATTGTCAGATCGGCTGCAAACGAAAAATCATACACCTTGTCGAATCCTATCTTTTTCAGCAGTCCTGCAATGAACGGTGTTGCCTTTTCCGCCGGCAGATTGTAATGCTTTGCTATTGTGCTTCTTACAGCCGGGGCTACAAAGGCGACGGTCTTTTTATTGTTTTTACTCAACACCTTTTGTACTGCGGAAGTCGAGCGCTTGAATTCCAGCGCACCGCAAGGACACGCCGCAACGCATTGCCCACAAGAACGCAGCTCGTTTCTTCCAGGCTGGCCCCGTCAACCGTTCCGACACTGAGTTTTCCCTGTTTCAGATAGAAATCCAGGCATCCGACACCTTGTACATCCCTGCAGATAGATATGCATTTACCGCAGGATATGCATTTGTTTGTATCCCTTTTAATCAAAGGATGGTCTTCCATGACGGGATACTGCGGTTGCTTAATGCTGAATTTGCTTCCATCCACCTCGAAACGCGTCGCCTCATTCCGCAACGAACAGCCGCTTCGTTTGCTGCATCCACATGACAGACAGCGTTCTGCCTCATCCTGTGCCTTCTCAAACGGAAGCGCGAACTCAACTTCACCAAAGGGCTTGTCCATGTCAACGACAAAATTCTCGAATCCGATCTTACGTTCCATTTTCGGTTCATCAAGAAACTCATATCTGGGCAAATCCTCCAGCCTTCCTCTGCTGCTTGAAAATGGCTCGGTTTTTCGTTTGATGTAGCCTTTGACAAGATAGTCATTCATCAAGACTGCCGCCTGTCGTCCTGCAGCAATCGCTTGAATCACAGTCGCCGGTCCCGTCACACAGTCGCCACCTGAGAACACCTTCTCAACGGATGTCAACATTGTCATGCTGTCGATTTCAACATCGCCCCACTTGTTCAGCTTCACAGGACGGTCGTTCCAGAGGAAACTCATATCCGTTTTCTGCCCTACCGCCATGATGACATCCGTCGCATCTATGATATGCTCCGTGTCCTGCTTTTGAACGGCTCTCCTTCTTCCGGAGAGATCAGGAGCACCCAGCTCCATCTCGATACATTTGATACCGCAAACCTGTCCTTTCCCATCACCTTCAATGCCTACAGGCGCTGTCAGGAACTTGATTTCTACGCCTTCCTTCATGGCGGCTTTGATTTCAACGTCTTCCGCTGGCATCTCTTCAAGACTTCTCCGATAGACAATCGTCACTTTTTCGGCACCCAATCGCAGCGCAGTCCTTGCGCAGTCGATTGCTGTATTTCCGCCTCCAATGACAATCACCCGGTTGCCGACTTTGACTTCTTTTCCTTTAGCAATCCTTTCAAGAAACTCTATCCCCTTTGAAACACCGATAAGTCCTTCGCCATCAATGCCCAGGGATGTCGCCTGCCATGAACCTACCGAGAGAAAGACTGCATCGAACGCTTCCTTAAGCTCTGCAAGGGATAAATCTAGCCCCATTTTCATTTTAGTCCTGAGTTTGACACCTATGGATTCTATATCCATAATTTCCGCATCAAGGACATCCTGCGGCAGGCGGTAATCAGGAATGCCATAGCGCATCATGCCACCCATCTTCGACTGCTTGTCGAACACAGTTACATCATGACCGAATAGCCTGGCATAGTAGGCAGCAGACAAACCCGCCGGCCCGCCTCCCACAATTGCAACTCTTTTACCGCTTTCAGATGCAACCACTGCATCAGCCTTTATCCCTAGCTTATAGGCTGCGTCTGCAACACTGCGTTTCACTCCGTTGATATTTATTGGCTCATCGACCAGGTTTCTTCTGCATTCAGCTTCGCAAGGGTGAGGACAGACCCTTCCGCAAACGGAAGGGAAGGGATTTTTCTCTTTGATTGTTTTAAGCGCCGCCTTGATATTGCCGCTTGCCGCTTGTTTTAAATACAGCTGGATATCAATGCCTGCAGGACATGTCGCCTCGCAGGGTGCTATGCAGTCTGCATTGTGGTCCTCAAGTAGCTGTTCCATTCTTATTTTCCGGTATTTATCCAGTTCATTGCTCTCAGTCGTAATCACCATGCCATCTTCAATGACCGTAGAACACGACCTGATGATTCTGTCGGCATTTTCAAGCTTGACAACACAAAGACCACACGACTTGTTCGCTGCATGGAATCTGGGATCATGGCATAGGTGCGGGATATCGAATCCTTCTCTAAGCAATGCCTCCAGCATCTTCGTCCCTTTGGGTGCTGAGTGTTCAACATTATCAACGGTGTACTTTATCATTTTATATTCCTCTCCATGTTATTTTTTAGGAGACATTACGCAGCATCCCCTTTTTACGCCCAACTAGTTTCGAATTCCATCGCAATGCACTCACAGTGCTCCCATAGTTATATTTTGATTTCATTATCGAAGGCTTCTGCGAAAACCTGCGTTCTTCATCAGAAGGTTCCCGACACGTTTCATGCGCCAGTTGCTCTATTGAAGCTACTCCTATCAGAAACATTGACTACTTAAGAAAAAAGCAGCTCATCAACGAAACGATCATTAAACCTGCTATACATTGACAACTCAAGGTACTCGCAACCCGAAGCCAAAATGTCGATTTCCTTTTCTCCATTTTCTTCAAACAGGAATCTGACTGTCCCTGCCAGGGAGCTGTTCCCAAGCACAAACACTTTACTCCCTGCTCCATCGGGCAACAGCCCGATTTTTACCGCATGCTCTACATTCATATGACTTCCAAAACCTCCAGCAAGAAAAATCCGATCTACCTCGTCCAATGTAATGTCACCTTCTTCGAGCAGGCATTTGATGCCAGCTGCTATGGCAGCTTTGGCCAACTGCAGCTTCCTTACATCCTCTGAAGCAAACTCAAAGTCCGTACCATCAAGAGAAACTATGACACTATCACCGCATTCCATACGCCCGGTCTCGTCCACCCAGCCTTCCTGCAGGCAGATGTGCATCAGATCAATAAGTGCTGAACCGTTGAAGCCCTTTGGATGAATATTGGCGATTGTTTTGAAGAGCCATTGCCCTTCAAAGTAATCCAACTCACAGACTGCGCCGTCTATACTCCCCGTACCGCAGCTTATATTCGCTCCTTCAAAAGCAGGGCCGGCGGCTGTCGATGCAGTGATTACCCTACCATTGGCACTAAGAGCAATCTCACCGTTTGTTCCTATATCAATGAACAGCGTATTCCCTTGGACTTTCCTGATGTCTGATGCATAGAAACCAGCAACAATATCAGCCCCCACATAAGCCGAGATGACTGGCAGCAGGGTTACTTTGATGTCCCCTTCAAAGCCCAGTATAGAACCGTTAGTCATTTTTCTATCAGGGTTTTCAACTGTAAAGGGGCTCACAGATAATCCATAAGGATCCTTGCCTTCCAGAAAGTACATCATTACCGTGTTTCCCGCTATCGCAATATCGGATATATCCGTTTCTTTCTTGCCCTGTCTAACCAGAATCCTCAGAACAACTTCTCTTATTTTGTCTCTAAGAATTCTGCTCAGGATTTTGCCACCATTTTCCCTTTCATGCTGAATCCGACTTATCACATCAGCACCGTACGGTCTCTGAGGATTATAGAACCGCTCTTCATCAATCAGTACATGCTTGTCCATATCTAGACACTGAACGACCATTGTT
This sequence comes from Vallitaleaceae bacterium, assembly GCA_963677915.2. Taxonomy (GTDB): domain Bacteria; phylum Bacillota; class Clostridia; order Lachnospirales; family Vallitaleaceae. Next base: position 4,367 of record CAXXGE010000053.1, read on the forward strand.
GTTGTACCAACATCCACCGCAAATGCTATTTTACCTTTTGCGGCTGCTTTATGTTCAATAACAGGTTCCATATGGTAATCCGCCATTACATGTCCCTGTTCCGCATTCTGAAGACGGATTGTCATTGCTTCTTCGATTTCGGTTTTGCATGCATAAATCCAAACCGGTCCATCTTTCGTTTCCTTTTCAACCTTGCATTTGTTGCAAAGCCGCTTGCCTCCACAAGGGGCTTCAATTGTATAACCAAAGCGCCTTAATGCATCAAGCAGGTTCGCTCCCGTTCCCACCAGGTGGGTTCTTTCCTCCATTCTTTCAATGACGGTCAGAACCACCTTCCTGTATCGGCACAGGTGGTCGTTACATCTTTCGCAAACATGCCCTTCAATGCACTTCGACTTCTCCCTGGTAAGCTCATAGTAACAGGACGATGACTTGACAGGTTCCATCATATACCCTTCAGACAGGCGGACTGGTATATCATACTTTTTCCTAACAGCATCCAGTACATCGACCACCTCTTCAATGGGTACTTTTGAACTGCCAGGCTCTAATTTCTTAATCATATAAAGCCCTTCCTTCTCAAGGACTACTCCTGCTTCCTTTTCAAACTTCTCCGTTGCGTCGAACAGCAAGTAGTCGGCGATGGTATTCAGCATCATCCCTTCCAAGTATTCGCCAGTACGGAACAGCCGATCCGCTTCCTGTTCTAGAACAGGATCCAGTATCACGAGACAGTCGGCACGTTCTTCCCCATTTAACACAAGCCAGCCTGTAGCTTTGAAACTTTCATTATGTGATTCGAGCAAATGCTGACAAGTCTGAACATACTCATTATAGTTCGGACTCGTTTTCTGGCATTCCATTGTCAGGAGCACGTCTTCAATATTCACTTCCAGTAGTATCTCCTTCTTCATGGAATCCTCCTTTTACATCTTGCTCTCTATCTTTGCAAACAACTCTTCTCTACTCGGGATGATTGATGACCATTGCAACTCACCGTTAATATACAGCGACGGCAGATTCGTCACACCCATCTTTTTACACCGTGCGATGTTCTCAAGTTTTGTGTATTTGTATTCTACGACATCGATAGCGTCTCCAAAGTGATCCTTCGCCTTAACCGCTGCATCCCACATATAAGTACACGCCGCACATGTTGCCGAGTCTAGGGTGAACACCTCCACGAATGGCTTCTCAAGCGAACTGTAGTCAGGAATATCCACATTGATGTCAAGCTCCGGACTCTCGTAATTCCTTACCATCTCACGTACATTTTCTGTATCCCTTACCGCTTGGGACACACCAATTGCGTTCTCCTTGGGAACGTCATATGGCATATCGCAGCCCGGTGCCACAATCAGCCTGTCGTGACCGATATTATCAAGGAGATTCACCACGTATTTCATGTTCTCCTGCTGTGTGCCATGGAGCATGAGTGTCGTTAGCGGGATGTTGCCGCCGATGGTGATGCCGTACCTGTCAGTAATCTCTTTTGCCTTGATGATGTCAACGTTCTCGTCAATCGATACGCTGTCCGGCTTCGTCTTGCACATGACCTCCATCTGTTTTGTCGCGTTGCCACAAACGAAGAAGGAAGAGACGGCGTCTTTCTGCCTTACATGCTCAAAGATTGTCTCAAAGCCTTCGTGGCACATGCTCTCGAAGTGGTCTGGTGATATCTGCGACACCAATGGATCGACTACTGCGATGACATCCATGCCCGCTTCAATGTAATAGTCCGCCATCTTAAGAGCCGCTTCCGTCGTGAAGTCCATCAGCTCTTTTACATAGTTCTCGTCCAAGATCATGTCCATGAATATCTCGTTGCCCCTAAGGTGCGATGCCAGTGTAAACGGACCACAAATCAAACCGTAAAGTGCCGTATCATCTCCTACCTTTTCCTTCATCCTCTTCATTGCCTCAAGAATCATCGGGATTCTGCCCTGATTCTTTTCCGGCAACTTGCAGCGACATGGAATTTCACGGTTCTCCTGCAACGGATGGGTCTTCACCGACGGCGGCGCATCGTCCGCCCATACCAGATCGCACCCAAGAATCTCAGCCTCCACCTGGAGATCGAAGATCACCGGCATGCCATCTGGCGCATAGAGGTCGTGGGCTTCCATCAGCGAATCCACCAGCTTGTTTGCATCGGTTAGCACTTCCGTTGCCGTATAGCCTTTAAGGGAGCCTGCATGAACACCTGTAAACGGCAGCCATGCCACTCTGTCTACCTCTTCGCCCTTTATCGTCTTTAGGATTCTCTCTTTTCCTGTCATAACTTTCTCCTTTTAATTTCATGATTAGCCAATGTCCTATACTAAAATACAGCTCCTTAAAAGGGAGTCATGCCGCCACGCAAAAAGTTTGGCTCTAAATTGCGGGCGGCATGTTATATGGGGTGTTTTGAATCATTGGATGGTTTTTCAATTGGAAACGGCTCAATTCTGCATATACTCGAATTCACAAGCCCTCAATTTCAATTTATCCTATGAGTATTTTTGCTTCAGTTGCAGCAGTGGCTGCGTCAGCCGTGTATTTGTCGGCTCCAATGCTCGCCGCGAACTCTTCAGTAATCGGCGCCCCGCCTACCATAATCTTGACTTTGTCGCGAAGCCCCTTTTCTGTGATAGCTTCGATGACCGACTTCATATTCGACATGGTCGTCGTTAAAAGCGCCGACATACATACAATGTCCGGATTCGATTCCTCGATTGCCGCAATGAACTTATCAGAGTCAACATCAACACCCAAATCGATGACTTCGAAACCGTTGCCAACCATCATCATGCTTACCAGATTCTTACCGATGTCGTGAAGGTCTCCTTTCACAGTGCCAATAAGCACCTTCCCGGCTGCTTTGACTTCTTGAGCAACCATCAAAGGTTTGATAATCTCAAGCCCGCCATTCATGGCTCTAGCAGCTATCAGAACCTCAGGCACGAATACCTCGTTGTTTTTAAACTTCTCTCCAATAATGCCCATCCCTGTCAACATGGCATCAAGGACTTCCTTCGCACCGTATCCTTCGTCCACGGCTTTTTGTGTATATTTCACAACATCAGGTTGGTTGCCTTTCTGCAGACTTTCGGAAATGTTTTCAAATAATTCTATCATTGCTATTCATCCTTCCTTCTGGTTTGATATTGGCTGTCTCAAACACTTTCGCCGTCACCAAGCTTATAAACCGCTTTTCAGTAATAAGCCTTAAAATTACCACTTGCTTCTATTTATATAATTTATATAATATTCAGAAAGAATATTGCATTTTCCATATCTCTATCCCGAATAGTTGCTTATCTTTGCGATATATTAGTTGTTCAACAACTTGCTTTCTTCATTATTCCAGCTATATAAACTTCTTATTTCCGAGCCAACCTTTTCTATCTGATGTTCTGCATGCATCCGCCGCATTGCCTTGAAGTGCGCTTGTTTACCGGCCTGCGATAGATCCAGTAGAAAGTCCTTTGCAAACGTACCATCCTGAATATCAGTCAATATCTTTCTCATCGAAGCTTTTGTTTCGTCCGTAATAATTTTCGGACCGGTGATATAGTCTCCATATTCTGCAGTATTTGAAATTGAGTATCTCATACCCGAAAAGCCACTTTCATAAATCAAATCTACAATCAATTTCATTTCATGTACACACTCAAAATATGCACTTCTAGAATCATAACCCGCTTCACAAAGAACTTCATAACCTGCCTGCATTAAGGCGCTTAGACCACCACACAATACTGCTTGTTCGCCAAACAGATCAGTTTCAGTCTCAACTTTAAAGGTGGTTTCTAGAACACCAGCCCTGGCTCCACCTATTGCTGAAGCATAAGCTAAAGCGATGTCCTGGGCTTTCCCAGAATAGTCCTGTTCTACCGCTACTAGGCAAGGAGTTCCTTTCCCTTCAAGATATTCATTTCTAACAGTATGTCCTGGCGCTTTTGGAGCAACCAATGTAATATCAACATCTTTCGGCGGTTCAATGCAACCGTAGTGAATATTGAAGCCATGAGCAAACATCAGCATGTTTCCTTCTGCCAAGTTTGGACTAATGCTTTCCTCATATAGTACTGCCTGTTGTTCATCATTAATCAACATGACAATGATATCCGCTCTTTTAGAAGCTTCATCGGCAGTATATACTTTGAATCCTGCTTTCTCAGCCTTAATCCATGATTTGGATCCCTCATACAGTCCAATTATAACATCGACTCCTGAGTCTTTCAAATTCAGCGCATGGGCATGACCTTGAGATCCATAGCCAATAATTGCAATTGTTTTTTCATCTAAAAGTTGAATATTACAATCTTTTTGATAGAAAATCTTACCATTTTCCATTTTTTATTTTACCTCCAAAAACCAGTCTTCACACACGACCTTGCATACGCAAAATAATTATTACCCGACTTTTCAAAAGATATTTATGCAATATCAGGCCGTCATCGACAATCTTACATCTAAACGACTGACGGAATCCACTTTGATAAAATCGAGCAGTTCTCTGTCAGATGCATCCTTGATTCGCACTATCTCGTTGATAGACATTAGAGCACCTTTAGATAAAAGATTTTCATAGTAATCAATCAGCACCTGTCTCATTCCTTTTTCTTTCATCACTTTCTTCACCTTCTTCACCTGCACTTCAGTCCAGTAAAATGATAGAAATATTTTATTACTGCAGGCCAATACAATTACCACAAATCCAGGATTCCACGTTTTGAAGAACTAGGCGTACACTCATCTCACATAAATAACTTATAGAGCATCTATTGCTTTAGAGGTTTCTACTTGCCAAGTTTTGATTTTGGGAATCCCGGATCAAGGAGCTCCCTTATTTTTTCTACTCTACTTCAAATTCTTCCAAAGTTACAACTTCATCACAGTATGCTTTGCCTTTCTCGACTGATGCCAAAGAGAGTTTACCAATTACACATATTTCAGAGAATCCAATTTCAGCATACTCACCGTACCTTCGGCAGCAGCATGACTCCTGTTCTATCAGCAATATCTTCCAGAATCGGAAACAGCTGCAATGTATCGTGTCCAGTCGGACAGTGCGGTCCGTGTTGTTCTATGGATCCGATTGGGACGATTGCATGTACACAACTTCATTAAATATGGTTTATTTAGATAGAATTTCTTCTTTCTTTAATAATTGCCAATCCGTTTGACCAGGCATTTTCAAAACTGTTTCTGAATAATACGACAGGTCCATATTCTTCATATTCATCAGAACGAATTTCATTTAGCAAATAGGCTTTTTTGAAAGCAGGCAATTTTTCCAACAACTCATCAATGACCATGTGAGGAGTAGGTTGATTGAACCTATGGAAAACCGGTGGATCTTGTTCTATTAGCTTGTCCGCTGTTCCTGCCCAATTTATCGTCACACTAAAGTCCGATCCTACAAAATCCGTGAAATGATGGAGCCCTCTTGCGCCACCACCAATAAAGCCAATTTCTGACGACTTTCCTCTCACAGCTTGATGCATCTTCCTGGCTACCGTTACACCCGCCTGCAAAATGATGTCTTCTTGAATATCAATCCCATTTTTTTCTACTTGGTTTGCAATATACTCATCGAAAATTCCGGCAATGTGTGAGATATACATTTTCGGCGGCTTTTCCATTACTTTTGTAACGCGGTTATAAATTTCCACTAAATCCATTGCCTGTTTGAGCGCCATGACTTCAGTCGCATTAATTGGTACGCCTTCTTTTAATAATACTTCGATTGCAGCAAAACCTTCTTCTGTTGCAGGGATTTTAGCCATGATATTAGGACTCGCTTCCCTATTGAACCTGGCATGGCGAATAATCGTTTCTTTATCCTCTTTGAATGGATCCCCCTGAATACTTACGTATCCCTCTTTGCCACCTGTTGCTTTATACATCGGCATAAATTTTTCTGCAATTTCCGCAACCAAGTCTCTTTGAAGTATCACTTGAACTTCATTATCATCCTTCTCATCTTTTATGATTCTGTCCATTTTCTGCATGACATAATATTTAGCTTCGTCATCAATCATCATCTTGTACGTATACGAAGGATTTTGTGTACACCCTGTCGCTCCTGCTTCAATCGCCCAATCCGCTTGATTTCTTGTAACATTGTTAATCCAGAATCTCGTAGGGCTTAATTCTGCCACCCTTTTGAAATAAGTATTGCTCATGATTCACTTCCTCCTTTTCACACTTTCACTTACTAATTAGAATGTTTTTACACCTGCCACTTTTGTCCTTAAACGATAGAGTCTGCTTGTAGCGGTTAGATATAAATCCTTCATATCATTACCGCCCCAAGTGAAATTTGCAGCTACTTCCGGCGTAAATATTCTACCAACCATTTTTCCCAGATTGTCGAAAACCTGTATACCACCTGGTGCAGAACAATATAGAAATTCGTCACCGCCGATTTTCATGCCATCTGCACACCCCGGCTTATCTACTATTAACTCAGCAAAAAGCCGTTTATTCTTCACCGACTTGTCGTCACACACATCGTAGACATATATTGCTTGCCTATGACTATCGTTAACATATAGAAGTTTCCCATCCTGATTCAAACATAAACCATTCGGAAGAACAAGTTGATCATCAAGCAGTTTCAGCTCGCCACTTTTCGATTCCAATAGATATACGCCCTGGTATGGCAATTCCTGTTCCCTAGGTATACCCACACGATTCTTTCGTCCTGGATTTGGATCAGTAAAGTAAATATTACCCTCACCATCGCAAATTACATCGTTTGGACTGTTTAGCGCTTTCCCCTGAAATTTCGAAGCCAAAACATGATAATCACCATTTTCACTTGTCAAAGAAACTCTGCTGGTACCATGCTCACAAGTAATCAATTCGCCCAATCGATTAAAGGTGTTCCCATTTGCCAAGTAGCTATTTCCCCTAAAAAGAGAAATTTTGCCATCTTTAAATTTATAGATGCCATTTCCCATGATGTCGCTGAAATACAAGGTTTTTGTTTTAGGATGCCACGCTGGGCCCTCAAGAAATCTGAAGCCACCTGCAACATCCTCTAGCTCAATATCAGAATCAAAAGATTGCCTGAAACGCTCATCATAGAATTCTAATTTAAACATATCACTTACCTGTATAATTCACTGAATTTCTTGATGCGATCACATGCTACTTGCGAAAGAGTAGTCGTATCAGACATCAGGATGAGCATGTTATATCCCTTGTCATACTTGCGCTTGGCGTTTTCCCAGTCACCTGCGACTGTAGCTAAAGCCTTGCCACTTGCAAACACCTTGTCTTCAATTGTTTTGATTGCCGCTTGCACCTCTTCATGTTGCGGATTGCAGAAGTGTCCCATACTAGTTGCAAGGTCCATAGGGCCAATAAAGATACCATCTAGCTCTTCTACTTCTAGAATATCATCAAGATTATCAACTGCTTCCGGCGTTTCAATGGCGACCATCAAGAATATTTCATCATTTGCAGTATCAAGGTATTCACGAATGTTGTTGCCATATTTGGCAGCCCTTGGACTACCAGCAACTCCCCTAATGCCTTTTGTTGGATATTTAACGGCTCTTACGGCCATTTCCGCTTCCTGCTTCGTGTTGACATAAGGAACAGAAACGCCATAAATACCAGCATCCAGTATTTGTTTAATCTGTACAAAATCATTCCACGGAGCTCTGACAAACGGTACTGCTTTTTCTCCTTTGAGAGACTGAATCTGCGTTATCATAGTCATCGTATTATGAGGTGCATGTTCCAAATCAATCATGACAACATCAAATCCAGCTTGACCCAATATTTCCGAAGTGATGTTGCTTGCCGCCTGGGCCCATGCGGCTGCAATCTTTTCACCATTCTTTAAACGTTCTTTGACAATATTTTTTGTAGTTAGTTCCATAAAAGCCTCCTATTCAAGCACAATCGCTTCAACTCCTAAAAACTCACACACTTCCACCAGCTCATCAACATAACGACCTTCGACGCCAGCGATATGATTCGAACCATAATTGTCAACAAATTTATCTATGTCACACGTAACTTGGGCAAACATAACAGGTAACTGGTGAACACCTCTCGCTTTCACAAAAACATCAATCATTTCTTGGCTTGGTCTGACTGCTTTGCCAGGTATGATCGCCATTTTGTATTGACCATCCACTCTGTAAAGCCTAGCCAACTGCATATCGCCCTCTTTTGCCCTGAAGCACGAAATCGCTGCTCCGCCAGGGCGAATCGACTGCTTAATGGTCATTTGAGCTAGGTTCTTTTCCGGTACAGCATTTCGGTCAGCGTAATAGCTACACATACCTCCGCAATTCACGCAGTAAATGATTTTATTCTCATCATCAATGTGGCTAACATCAGAGAAAAATGTCGGCTTGCCATTTGATACAAGTTTTAGTATCTGCTGTGTGAGTGCATTGTCAGCATCGGCTTCGCACGCAATCGGAATAGCTTCTTTTACGCCTTCTTCGCCATCAAAATTGTCTGGCATGAATGTCGCCGTCATACACTGAGGCACCTCATAGGTGGACAGATCAGGCATGCACTTAATCGCTGCATATTGCAAGCTTTCTTCTTTGCATATATCCTTCGTTGCCAGGTAACATGCAATTTGATAATCAAACTTTTTCTTGGTTAGGGCTTCAGAATATACCACTTCTTTTGCATTGGCTACAATCCACTCTCTCAACTTGTCAATTCGGCTTTGCTCGATACTTTTTGCTTTTCTGATGATTTCTGATTGGTCAATATGCTCTGAATCGATACCAAACTGCTTTTTCCATCCCATAGGATCATATGTAGCTGTATCAATCCCGATAGATCTGCCGCCAAAAAGTCCAAATACACTTCCTTTTAATCTTTTCTTAACCATTGCAGCAACAAAAGTCGGCATAAGGGACGATCTATATACTTCATGCGAGTAATCCATCCTGAATCTCTTATGGTTAAATCCAATTTGCGAAAGAGCTCCCGCAGCACCTAATGTACCTACGCATCCATGCGTTGCCATATCTTTGTTTCCGACCATGATTGTAAATTCATTCATCCTCTGAACACCATGAACAACGAGGTTTGGCGATGTCCAGCATGGTGTGTGTGCAACGAGAATGTCTACTGCTTTTGATTTCAAGTAATCCACTTGAGCATCAATTTGTTCTCTCGTACGCCCAGCATCCTCAAGATAATACAGTTCAATATCCAAACCCTTCAAGATGTCGACTATTATCTTGTGATATTTTTGCGTATGGGTTTTGAAAACCTTCTCCCACATATCTTCTCTATGGTCTCCAAATGTAATGAGACCGACTTTTGGTTTAAGCATCGATTATTGCCCACCTTTCATTTCCAAAAAATCATTATATTCTTCTTCGGTAATCGTTTTGTACCCCGGTGTAGGAAAAGCTTGGAATCCTCTGCCTCCATCATTGAATATTGATTGCCCGAAAATAAAATCACTATCTTCACAAGCCAGGAAAACTGCCAATCTACCACACTCGTTAATTGTTCCAATACGACCGATTGGAGTTCGTGATATGACTGTATCCATTAATTGTTTGTCCGATCCGACCCTTCTCATAAGTTCGGTACCAATCGGACCAGGCGCCATAGCATTGACTTTAATTCCATATGGGGCCAGCGCGACGGCTTGCACTTTTGTCAATTGGCTTACACACACCCTTGCTTGTCGTATACACCATTTGAGAGTCCAGAGCCAAATATGCATTGACCGAAGAAACATTGATGATTACGCCGCCATCACCTTGTTTCTTCATTTGACGCGCAGCCGCTTGCCCCCCAAAGAAAACGCCCTTCAAGTTGACATCCATGATAGTGTCATAGCTTTCTTCCGTAATATCCAAATAATGAGTTTTTTGAGAATCATTGATTCCCGCATTGGCAACATAAATATCCAATCGGCCAAATTGCTCAATACAGAAACTTATACAGTTTTCCAAATCGTCCATTTTGCTTACATCACTCTTGAGATATCTGACATTATCCGAAAATTTCTTAAGGGCCTCTTCACTCTTTATCCCTTCAGCTTCTCGGCGGCCAGTGATGATGACCTTCGCGCCTTCTTTTAAAAACTCTTCTGCAATTCCATAACCGATGCCTTTCGTTCCGCCTGTTATGATTGCGACTTTGTCTTTTAACTTCATCTATTTAACCTCCTATTCCAATTCTTACAATGTTGCTTTCATGCCCAATTGGTCCTCTAGTTCTTTAAGGTCCTTGAGTAATTCGGTCGGAATAGACACCCCTTCTTTTTCCCTTTGTTTTTTCCTCTTATACTCGATTTCACCTGGTATGAGCTGTTCTTGATTGCAGTCAGCGAGTGGTGTGGATTTTATGTATTCAACCCATTTATCCATCCTTTTCTCAAAAACCACTTCCTCCATGAAGTAAGTGGGATCTATCGCCATCATCATATGCGTTGATAGCGATGGTTCATCCGGCATAGAATACATGCTTCTCAAATCCTGAAGGAACGGACCGCCACTAAGCACTCCAGTCATAATGTCAATAAACAAAGACATGCCAAATCCTTTATGCATTCCCATTGGCAGCAACAATCCTTCAAATCCCAGCTTGGGATCGTCAGTCTCTTTCCCTTCCTTCGTTATTGCCCAGTTAGTCGGGATTTTTTTTCCCTCTTTTATGGCTAGCAGCAACTTTCCGCCCGCAACCGAACTCATGGAAATGTCTAAAACAAAATTGAAATCTCCATTCAGCGGCGCCCCTAATGCCAAAGGATTATTTCCAGTAGAAGGCTTCAGGCTTCCAGGCATTCCAATATTCGGAATAACATTCGTTGTACAGATGCCCAAACAACCTTTTTCAGCCGCTAAATCGACATATAGCCCTGCAGCTCCAAAATGATTACTGTTTTTGACCAGCACCATGCCGATTCCGTATTCTTTTGACAGATCGATCGCTTTTTCCATCGCCCTGTAACCCACAACATATCCCATGCCATCACCACCATCCATCAGCTGGATCGGCCCTTTCCGGTCGCTTATGACGGTAATTTCAGCATTGCTTTTAATTGCACCATTCAGTACCCGTTTCACATAGACTGGTGTTCGCAGGACTCCATGAGAATCCACACCCCACAAATTCGACTTAACCGTCAACTCGCTTGTTATTTTGGATTCTTCCTTTGTCAAACCTGCACTGGTATACATTTCTTCCAGATAGCCTGTCAATTCTTCGTGATTAATCACTTTCTGTTCCATTAAGTTCCTCCTTATTTATTCGCACCCGAACCAGCTACAATCATCAAACAAGCTCCATCTTGCAGACTAAACGGCAGGAAGGCATACGTAGTCATTATGCTGTAACATTAATGCGTTGCGAAAGACTTAACGCTACCACTCTTTTACAACGCATTCTGTTAGCTCTTAAAATTCAAAGGGATATTTTGAGTATTTGGCAATAGCTTCGTACATGGTTTTTAGATTCAGCGGCGGAATATCTCGATTGATGTTATGACAAGTCGATATGACAAAGCCACCCCCCGTACCAAGGTCTTTAAGCCTCCTCTTAACCTCCTCTTCGATTTCATCAGGTGTTGAGTTAATTAAAACATTTTGGACATCCATCGCACCTTTAAAAGCAATTTTGTCGCCATACATAGCATTCAATTTTGCAGTATCTTTTAATTCTTCTACCGAAGTCTGAACAGGATTCAAAATATCAACACCAATATCTATCAAATCGCCTATTATCGGGAGAACTGACCCATCTGTATGATACTCGATTTTGAGATGAGGCGCGAGTGATTTGATGTGGTCAATGACTCTTTTCGTATAGGGCAATACCAATTCCCTTATATGGGTCGGGCTCATCAACAAAGAGTTTTGCGCCCCCAAATCATCCGTCAGATAAAGTATTTGACCATACTCACCAACTTCTTCAAGATAAATTGTGTACATATCAATATACAGCTGGGTCAATTTTTCAAACAATGCATGGACACCATCTGGATCCAGGATCATATCCATAAACAACTGATCATAACCTCTTAGTTCCAAGCCCGTTTGCAGTATTCCGCCCTTAATGCCATCAAGTCCTATTACATAATCCGTTTCCGTACTGAGCCTAATCGCCTCTTCTTTTAAACCTTCTACAAGATAGGGATCAGTTGGATCAGGCCAGTATTCCCACTCTTTTACGATTGTTTTCAAATCAGGCGCACTTTTCATCGGAGATTCTTTGATATGATAGTAGTCGCCATCAGCAGTCTCAAAAAGCGTCCCGAAAGTATTTCTATATGTTCGCTCATCAACCTCTCTAACATTAGTCCACTTCGGAACCAGCCACCTAAAGTCAATATTCCACGCTTCCAGCAAATCCTCATCGCTCCAGACGCATTGCGATTGACGATCTAAAATTCTAGGCTCTGTTATTTCGGGAAGCCCCATAACTTTTCGTATTTCAGGATAGGCCCACTTATGGATGGATCCAACCTGCCTACCTTGATCGACGAGAACCCTTCCCACCTCTTCAAAGTTCATTGTTCTTGAAAATATTTCTCTTCTATTCACGCAGACCTCCACATTATACTCTGATATCCAATACACCCGGCAACCAAAGCGAAATTTGCGGGAAGTATGTCACCAGCATCAACACTATTATCATGACAACTATCCAAGGGACTATCGATTTTGCTATATCATCAAATCTAACTCCACTGATTTGACTCGCCATAAACAAGTTCGCTCCTAAAGGCGGAGTGATAAATCCAATTGACAAGTTCAAAACCATGATGATTCCGAAATGAACCGGATTGACCCCTAAAGCCATGACAACAGGCAAAAGAATTGGAACCAAAATGATAATTGCCGAATTGGTTTCCATAAACGTACCAACAATCAACAAAAGGATATTAATCATCAACAATATCAAAATTTTATCTGATGTCAAAGACAAAATAAACTGAGCAATAGTTACTGGAACCTGTGTAATTGTCAAAATTCGACCAAATCCCGAAGAAACTCCTATAATCACCAGAACTGTTGCGCACAGCATCACCGAATTGAATCCAATATATGGCAGTTCTTTGATTTTGACTTCTTTGTAGACAAAAACACTAACAATGATCCCGTATGCAGCTGCAACAGCCGCAGCTTCCGTCGGTGTGAATACACCTCCGTAAATTCCTCCCAGGATAATCACCGGAACCATCAGGGCTGGAATAGCATCTACTATTATCTTAACCGTTTCCTTAGTCGAATACTTCCTGTCATCGCCTTGATACCCTTTTTTTCTTGCAAAAAAGTATGTATATGTTGCCAGGGCAAGGCCAACAAGCAGCCCTGTCATAATTCCAGCTGTGAACATAGCAGTTATCGACACACCTGCCGCAACCGCATAGATCACCATGCACAAACTCGGCGGTATGATGACGCCCACAGTGCCTGCTGTCGAGATTAAAGCTGCGGAAAACTTCCTGTCATATCCCCTGCGCACCATATCAGGTATCATTATCAGCCCGATAGCGGCAACTGTAGCCGATCCCGTTCCGGAAATGGCAGCAAAGAACAGACAGGCGGCGATGGATACGATACCAAGTCCACCTCTAAAGCGCCCGAATATTATACTGGTAACATCTATCAATCTCCTGGAGATTCCACCTCGTCCCATTATGTCTCCTGCAAAAGTGAATAACGGGACAGCCATCAACGGAAATGAATTCAATCCTTGAATCATAGTTTGAGAAAACGCTTCTGCACTAATCGGCCCTAATGCCACTATCGTAAGGAGCGACGCCATGCCCAACGCTATAGCAATCGGTACTGAAAGCAGCAAGAAGAATACCAACGAACCAAATAACAACGCAACTTCCATTACTGTGCCCTCCCATCATCATGTTCAAAAACCTCGATTTTATGTTCTTTTAGAATGGACTCCGTAACCAAAACCATGTCATACGCTCCAGAATACACACCTGTATAGTTTTCGAAAATTTCAAACGGCGCTCTGAAGTGTCTTAGCTTCCACACGATACTCTGCACTAGCCTAATACTCATCAGAACAAATCCCACCAAGCCTGCACCGTATAATATATTCATAGACACTTTGATTGTAACAGCCATATCGCCATATTCGATTATTGATTCAGCAACACCAACGGCCGCTTTCGCAACGAACAAAACAAACACCAAAAACATTACATCCACAACCACATAAATTATTCTCTTTGCAATAATCGGTATATGATCAACCAACGCGTTGATTCGTATATGTCTTTGATTCCTGGTCGCATACGAAAAACTAAAGAACATCAGCCATACAAATATGAACCTCGCAACTTCTTCACCCCAGGAAAATCCGCTTTTGAATCCAAACCTAAGGACAACTTGCATTACAATCAAAAGGGTCATGATATAAAAAACTGCACTCATGATGATTGGTTCGAAGTTCTTGTCCAGCCATTGAATTGCTCTTTTCATCACTTACCCACCCTTCTAGGATAGTGACATCCACTTACGGCAAAGGAATGCCACTATCAATTTATTATTTACTGAATTCTTTCAGCTTCAATTTGCTCATTTACCATATCGTATATTTCTTGCCCACACATCTCAATGATATCGTCTTTGACAGCATTGTTCATCAAATCTCCGAGCTTTTGCCTTTCTTCAAAAGGCAATTCATTGACCTCTACACCAAGTTCAGGCAATTTTGCCAAGGTGGCCTCTTGATCTTCTGCCAAAAGCGCTCTGTCATAATTGATTGCTTCTTTTGCAGCCGCCTCAATAATCGTTCTGTCTTCAGGTGTCAACGCGTCCATAAAATCCTTGTTGGCATACCATAACCAATTCGTGTAGATATGATTAGTCAGCGACAGATATTTTTGAGCCTCATAAAATTTGGCATTGTAGAAGCTCGCCACAGCGGATTCTTGACCATCAATCAAATTCTGTTGCAGAGACGTAAACACTTCAGCCCAAGCCAAGTTCGTCAATGTTGCTCCTGCCGCTTCCCAAGCCTTAATCTGCATAGGAGAGTAACCTCTTATTTTTAGGCCGGCTACATCTTCCGCTTTCACAATCGGGTGCTTGCTGTTGGAGAAATTCCTGAACCCTATTTCCATATAGCCCAGGCCAACCAGATTCATAGGCTCTAGTGGCTTCATCATCTCTTGCCCTGCTTTTCCGTCCAGAACCCTGTAGGCATGCTCGGCATCATCAAACATAAAAAAACTATCCCATACCGCAAATTCCGGTATTGTCTGCGTAAACAGCGTTGTTGCAGCGACGCTCATATCAATATCGCCCCTTCTGGTCTGTTCAAACGCATCTTGTACGCTGCCCAATTGACCACCAGGATAGATCTCTACAGAAATTCTTCCGTCCGTTTCTGCTGAAACGATTTCACCGAATTTCTCGAAAGCCTTATGTCCAGCTTCCTGGGTATTGTTATCATGCGCGATTTTAATTACTACCTTCTCACCAGTTGCCTCAGGCTTCTCACTGGTTTCTTCAACCTGTTCCTTGTCGCCCTGACCATCCGATGCGGTTGTAGATTCTGTTTTGTTTCCGCCAGAACACGCCGTCATCAGCATCATGGTCCCCACCAATAACAATACAAGTACATTCATCATTCTTCTTTTCATCATAAAACCCTCCTGCAAAATTATGATTCTTGATTATGGTTGACTACCGACAAAATCATATCCAAGGCACTCTCTCTTGTTTGCCGAAAATGAATACGTATGCCATAAAAGTATTATAAACCCTGATTGTTTTAGTGTCAAGTCATTTTAGTTGAAATGCATACAAACAAACATCTCAATATTGCTTTAATCCCCAAAATTCAACGTCATTCCGAATGTAGTGCAACTGATTTTTCAAAAGATCTATCTACACACGCTGAATATTATGAATAATATTCAGCATATATCCCATTTGGCTCAGTCCTTAAACAGACGCTTTTTCAACTATTTCACCCGAATAGCTCAAGTGCATAGTCTTATTGGAAGGTCTTTCATTGAAACCAACCAGCACACGGACCGTTTCCTTAATCATTGTCTCTAAGGGTTGCCTGTAGGTTGTAATAGGATAATTAATATTATCTACAATACCATCATACCCAACCAGAGCCAAACCACTTGGAATCTCAATATCAGTATTATGTCTTAAATAGTCATAGAAACCCATCGCTATATAGTCATTAGAGCAGAAGACACCATCAACATCCGAATAATCACCATCAACATACTCTTTCCCAGCTTTCATGCCACACTCATACGAAAAACTATCGCCAATCATTCTCCCCTTAATACCAAATCGATTGACAGCATCATTAAACCCACTTTCTTTCTCCGCATTTGTTGATGCATTCTTGTCGCCAGATATGAACAATAGATTTTTTTTGCCCTTGTTAACCAAGTACTCTACAACGCTATATGCGCCATCATAGTTTCGACAACAAACCGAGTTCAGCTCAATCCCCTCACTAACTCGATTAAAGAGGAATATTGGTGTATCTTTAAGTTTCAGGCACCAAGATATGGACTCCGGGCTTATCATTGCCGTTGTAATAACCAAGCCATCGACATTGTACCGCATAGCAAGTTGAATCTGCTCTTCCAGATTCTGACCTTTGGCAAGCTTGAACAACAAGACAAAATACTCATTCTCCTGGAAATATTTTGTGAAATAGTCAACAGTTTTTATATAAAATTCATTATCCATTGACTCGTATACCAATCCAATCAATCTAGTACGCTTTACAACCATAGATCTTGCCATGATGTTTGGCTCATATCCTAATTCTTCCGCTACTGCCAACACTTTTTTTCTTGTCTTCTCCGAAACCTTGTGACCATTCGGGCTGAATACTCTCGAAACAGTAGATTGAGAAACATTGGCAACATTGGCAACATCAACCGACGAGACTCTTTGTGATTTGCTTTTCATACTCACACCGCCTTTTTTGTATTTATTATAGATCGGTTATATGCCATAGTCAATGAATATATTCCAATCAGATGAATGGTATTCCTCTTTTGCACAGAACTCCCCTTTGGATCAATATTATTTACTGAATTCTTTCAGATTCTTTCAGCAATAATTTGCTCATTGACCATATCGTATGTTTCTTGTTCACACATCTCAATGATATGGTCTTTGATAGCATTGTTCATCAAATCTCCCAGTTTCTGCCTTTCTTCAAAAGACACTTCATCGACCTCTACCCCAAGTTCAGGCAATTTTGCCAAGATAGCTTCTTGATCTTCTGCCAAAAGCGTTCTATCGTAAGGAATTGCTTCTTTTGCAGCAGCTTCAATAATCGCTCTGTCTTCAGGCGTCAGCGCATCCATGAAAAACTTATTTGCATACCGCGGCCAATTTGTGTAGATATGGTTAGTCAGTGACAGATATTTTGTGCTGCAAAGGAACTCCCGAAAAGCATTAGGTTCTGGGCATAACCAGAAGCCTAGATTAATAACTACTGATAAATATGCGGCTACCATTAAAGCGATAAAGACTTCTCCAGATTATAAAGGAGTGAAATATCAAAATAGCAAATACATGAATAATATCATCGAGTAAGATCATCGACGGATAAAGCGAAAAACGAATTCGATTTTGGGTTTTAAATCCTTTGACACCGTTTCAATCACAATTGCTGGAATTGAAGTGTTTCATATGATAAAGAAAAAGCAAATGGATGCCAAAAGAGATGCCCTAAAGAATCGAAATTCAATAAGCATCTCTTTGTGATGGCGTAGATGGTAGATAAGTCTGTTTATTATGTTTGAAAATGTTGAGATAAAATGTTTGCAACAAAACATCGCAAAGTTCATGTCCTAAGGCCGTCTCTCGGACACCAGCAGACAGCCCCAGAACATTACTATTGAATTATAGCCAAGCAACTTCCAAATTGTTAGGAGAGGAGAATGCCAATCAGATTATTTGACCGGCGGCTGTTCTCCAACTGCAAAGCGAGCTTTAATTTCTTCGATGACATCAGCCATATAGCCAACAGCAAGATCGACAATTTGGTCGCCCTTCTCCTTGGTTGCCAGAGTAGGGGTGCCAATGACGCCAGATTTGAGTTCCTTGTATTCAGGGCGGGCGAAAGTGCCTTCAAAGTGATACATTTGTCCCGGCATCGGATCCATACCGGGCTTGATGACAAACTGCTCGCCAATCAAGCCTTCGCCACCATCGTCCACCGCCTTGCTCATATCAACATACTGAGGATAAAGCGATAGGGCCATCGATGTTTCAGCTTCATCTGCATGAGTCATAGGCGTATCAAGCACCTTCTGGCTATCACGAAGAAAATCGTACCAATGACATGTCAGGACAAAATGCCCTTCCAAACCAAGCTTATTCATCGCTACAAGAGTAGCGGCCACCTGGCCATGAGCTGATAAAATGAAGAACTTCTTGTAGCCCGCAACCGATGCGCCCCGGATAATGTCACACAGCAAGTTGATGTGAGTTTCATAAGAAACCGGAATCGTGCCAGGCATATACCAGTGATGGTATGGATGTGAGCCATACTGAAGCAGCGGCAGCAACATAGCTCCAGTTTTTTCAGCCAGCTTTTCAGCTAGTCCTTTTGCATTATAGGCATCCGATCCACAAGGACAGTGCGGACCATGTTGCTCAATGGCGCCTATTGGGAGGATTGCGATATCGCAACGCTTGACATCTTCAAGAATCTCCTCTTTTGACAGTTCGTCCCACCATAAATACTTTCTTTCTAACATATTCGTGCTTCCTTTCTGATGTAAATTATTTTCTAAATCGATTAACAAAACAAGAGAAGTTATAATCAATCGATTTGCTTCAAAGGTTAAATGCTGTTATTCCAAATTGATTCTACATTTTTCAATCCCTACTCTAGATGGGATTTATTGGCAAGAACTTCTAGTTCTTCGATCACTTCAAAGAGAATCGGATATCCATCACGCTCACTTTTAACAGAACATCGATATTCAATTCCGCCCAACAAGAATAACTTATAGCCAAAGCAATGTATTTACTTGCGTCTCTAATCAACGCAAGCTCTCATATCTTCTATTAATGAATACGTATGCCTTGAATTTATTATATGGTAATCTCATTCTAATGTCAAGCTATTTAGTTGCATTGCATTAAAAATCGATATTTTATCGCTTCAAAGCTAGAGAATTCAACTACAGAGCGAGCGGATTGCGACATATCTTTCAACGCCCCTTGTACGCAAGCCATAATTATTAAATAACTTTCCGAATGCAATGCATTCGTATGCCATAAAAAAGATGCCTTTTCAATTATTTCACCCGAATAACTCAAGTACATCGTCTTGTTGGATGGTCTGTCATTGAACCCAACCATCACGCGCACCGTTCCCCTTATCATTGTCTGTAATGGTTGTCGATAAGTCGTAATAGGATTCACTTTCTGCTTTCTACACATCTTATAACCAACCTGATACTACTACACGTCCACATAGCAAGTTATCAGAGAAGTGAATAAGCAAACCAGATGAAAAGCGGCTCATATGCGGTGATTCAAAAGGTTCTACAGGAATATAAGTTGCAGAATCTTCTTAGTACATGGTTCCCAAAAGACTGCGGTCTGCTGCTGGATCTCATGGCATACCTGATTGTCGATGAAGAAAATGCCGGTCAGTATTATCCGGATTTTGCATTTGGCCATCCGCTGTTTTCGGAAGGTATGAGGATCTACAGTGATTCAAAAGTATGTCGTTTTCTTAAGTCGGTCACCCGGGAACAAATCATTGGATTCCTGAATGACTGGAACAAAAAACGTGACCATAAACAACGCATTTATATCTCCTACGATTCAACAAACAAGAACTGTCAAGCCGGTGATATTGATATCATTGAGTACGGCAAAGCCAAGGATGAAAAAGGTCTGCCGGTTTTTAATCTTGCAATAGCTTTTGATCAAACCAACCGTGTTCCTCTGTTTTATGAGGAATATCCGGGTTCGATTACGGATGTCTCTCAGTTTGAGTATATGGTAGACAAGGTCAAAGACTACCATTATAAATCGGTCGGCTTTATTCTCGACAGAGGCTATTTCAGCAAGGTTAATATCAAGTACATGGAGGACAATGGTTATGCCTTCATCATGAAGGTCAAAGGCCGTAAAAGCCTCGTATCAGAACTGATAACAGCCCATCGAAATACCTTTGAGACGGATCGTGAGTGCGCTATCCGTTCCTATAGAGTGTATGGAAAAACAGTTTTAGCTAAACTGTATGAGGACGACGTTGCTTTTCGATATTTCCATCTATACTTCAACCCTTCCAAACAGGCAGCTGAAAGAGAACAGCCGGAGCAGTTAATCGAAAGGCTTGGAATGTATCTTGCAAAGCATGTTGGTAAAGATATCACACTCGGGAGTATATATCACGAATATTTTGACCTTCGTTATAACAAAAAGCATGAGCTGATCTCATATACAGAAAAATAGGATATCGTTCAAAAAAGACTGGAGCAATGCGGGTATTTCTGCATCATCACTTCTACAGAGATGACTGCTTCCCAGGCGCTTATCCATTACAAGGGCCGGGATATCTCCGAAAAACTGTTCAGTACGGACAAATCCTTTATTGGATCAAAAAGCAACAGAGTACAGTCTTCTGAGTCATTGTCAGCAAAGTTGTTTATCGAATTTATTGCACTGATTGTTCGGAACAGGATCTGTAACCTGCTCAAAGAAACGATGCTGCGTTTGGAATCTAAACCGAATTATATGACTGTACCGGCGGCTCTGCGCGAACTGGAAAAAATCTAGATGATCAGGAGAAGTAATGGGCAATATCGGCTTGATCACGCAGTAACAAAGCGACAGAAGGTTATTCTCAGTTCCTTTGGGATGGATGAGGAGGATTATGACGATGGCACGGACGAAATCGACAACTTCGATTGAAGCTGAAATTGTAAAAATAAACGGTGAGCTTGCTAAACTCCAGAAAAAGCAGGAGGCTCTATCTGATAGGCTGTTGGAACTTCAGAAGTAAAAACAAGAATACGAGGCCAAGCAGGTTATGGATGCTTTCCGCAAGAGTGAAAAAAGCTTGCAGCAACTGATGACATTTTTGGAGATCTGAAGCACCATTTTTGCTCTCTAAAAGTATTTAGTGTAACTTTTATGCAAAGTTGAGGTTTAACGTCTCTGACCCAGCCACCCAGGAATCACCAGAAACACACCCTTCACCTCACAGCGTGAGGGTTCCAGTGTACCAGCCGGCAATTCTACAAAAGATTAATGGACGCAAAGAAGACTCGAAGCATGTCCATAGCCGGAAAATTAGTTGATAGTTGGCCGACGGAAGGCTTCTTGGGAATCTTGAAGAGAGAAAGACACTAGCGAAAACAGTTCACGAGCAAAGAGGAATTAGTGCAGATGATTCAAGACTGCATTATTATTGCAACAATAAACGTCTGCAACGAAAACTTGGCGTCTTAACGCCATTCGAAAAACACCAATCCTATTTAACTGCCGATCGGGCAGGAGGGAAAGTTAAATAATTTTCCCGACCTCCTACAGCATCGTACATACAGGTCTCATATACAGCGCTTCCTAAGTTTATGCACTGGGAGTTTTATACCTGTCAAAAAAGAACTGGTAGCCTTGCTTGCGCAGTCGCTCATCAGTAATAGAACAAGAAAAGGCTACATGCCAGTAGCCTTTTCTTGTGTTCGCATATTTCAATGCGTTAGATGATTATATCGAAAGCTAACATATTCACTTAATTCTTTCAGCAATTATTTGCTCATTAACCATATCGTAAAGTTCTTGCCACACATTTCAACGATATCGTCTTTGATAGCATTGTTCATCAAATCTCCCAGTTTCTGCCTTTCTTCAAAAGACACTTTATTGACCTCTACCCCAAGTTCAGATAATTTTGCCA
>CAXXGE010000054.1:0-6420 GCA_963677915.2 Vallitaleaceae bacterium
CACTCGAAAAATTTGGCTTATCAGACTACTTTGAGGTTATTGAAACCGGAACAAAAAAGATGCATGACAAACCGAAGGGGATTTTGAAAGTGCTTGATGCATTGGATGTGGCGTCTTCGGATGCGGTGTATATCGGGGATGCTGTGCATGATGTCATAGCCGCACGGAAAACCGGGGTTGATATCTTTTCCGCGGCATGGGCAGAAGGTACCGACATCGAAAAACTGGCCAAGGAATCTCCAGACCGGCTTTTTTCTACAGTCGAAGAATTTCTGATGTTCCTGAGAGAATTGTAATAGAATGACGGAGGAAAATATGCTTGAAAAGAAAAAAACGTTAAATGCATTTTTAAATTCCAGTTTGCAAGAGTAAATTCTAGGGTCATGGAATTTACCTTTGCACAAGTTTCGACCCATTAATTTCCTAGTAGTCAAGGGCGAGCTTGCTCGTTCATCTTGACCCTTGACTGCTTCAGTGACCAAGAACCTATTTATTGGTTAGCAGTTTAGCTGCTGACCTGGCACCGCCGAGGTTGGGGTTTGGGGCAACGCCCCATCATGAAATAGTGTATAATATATGATAGCAGTTGTTATTCACCACATAAAATGAACTGTTTTATAATGATCTAATGTGTGAATTTCACTGTACGGAATTTAGTCTTACACTATGGCATGTGGAAATTAGTCTTGCATACTATTTTTAGATGCTTTATTACTATGCAATTAGAGCCCTAATAACGATGCTTCAAAGAAAGAACAGCTGTAATTTTGTAAGCTAAATAGCTTCAAACCGGAACTTAACTCTGCATATATTCAGGGTTTAGACAAAGCTGGAATTTAGTTTTTCATTTAACGGAAAAGAAAAAAACCAACGTGAAAATGCTTGTTATGGATATGGATGACACGCTGCTTCGTGAGGACCTGACCATCTCCGAAGAGGTGAAGGCGAAGCTGGCTCTCGCTGAAGACCAAGGCATCATCGTTGTTCTGGCTTCCGGAAGGGTGCCCCATGCCATGCACAGGTATATCGAAGAGCTGGGACTGGATAAAAAAGAAGGCTATGCCGTCTGCACCAACGGGTCCTATATCATCGAAACCGATACCTTTGAAACTGTCCATGAAAAACTGCTGCCCAAGGATTTTGCGCTTGAAGTTCATAAGACAGTGAAGGAAATGGGTATGCCGATCCAGGTCTACCTGGATGACACGATTCACGTTTCCTTTGAAAATGACTATACGAACAAGGACTGCGAACTGACAGGCCTAAAGAAAAGCATCATGGCAGATCCGGATGCCTTTGTCGCAAATAACAAGGTGAGTAAATTTGTCATACCGGGGGACCCGGCCGTTCTAAAAGACATCGAAGTGAAGCTGAAGGAACTATACAGTGACAGGGCCAATATCTACACATCCAAGCCGTATTTCCTTGAAGTGCTCCCAACAGATGCGGATAAAAGGCATGCAATCGAGAAACTGGCAGAAATACTTGGCTTTGACAGGAAGGAAATCGTTGCTGTCGGAGATGCGATGAACGATATCGGCATGCTTAAGTATGCCGGTCTTGGCATTGCAATGAAAAACGCGGCCGACGCGGTGAAAGAAGTCGCGGATGTGGTGCTTGATTTCAGCAACGAGGAAGACGGCATCGCCAGGGTGGTTGAAACGTATATTCTTTAAATATCGGTATTAAAAAAGTGCCCGCTGCAACAGCGGGCACTTTCGTTTTAAATTTCAAGAAAGTTCGACTTGATATTTATTACAGGGCAGTTTTGTTCTCCCAGGCTTTTACAAGAGCGCCGATGAAATCGCCATGGTCGTCGCGAAGTGCCATGGTTGCACTTGTGATGACGTCAGCCAGTTCAGCTTTCTCTTCTTCTGTCATAGCTGCCAGTTTTGCTTGCTCATCAGCATCTTCTGTATCAGGCTTTATCAAATCGCCGGTAGCGTTGAGATGCTTGTCAGTCCATGCAACCACTTCATCTACAGTCATGCCTTCGAATAAATCAGCATAGTACTCGGCTTGTATGTACCATTCGTTGCCTGTCGTTGCACTGTTGGCCATACCGTAGTCGTCGCCAAGTTCGCGCTTTGTTTCCCAGGCTTGAACAGTTGCATTGGCAGCATCGAATGTCTCAGTGCTTGCAGGGAATGGGAATTCAGCAGGATCGTCCGAAGCAACTTCCAGGATATCCCAGTTGATGCTGATGATCTTGCCTGCGCTGTCGAAAACAGCTGCGCAAGTGACTATATTGAATGCGAAGTGACGTGTACGCATGTTCTGTACTTGACCAAGACCCATGTAGTATGGAGCGCTGACAGTATCAGGAGCAACCACTTCTTCTGCAGGTTCTTCTGCAGGTGTCGCAGCCTTGATGATGATGACCTGTCCCGGATAGATCAGGTTGGCATTGACAATCTGTGGGTTGAGTGCAATGATTTCATCCAATGTAAGGCTGGAAGCTCTTGCGATTTTCCAAAGCATATCGCCTGGAACGACTGTGTAGGTTTCTGCACCTTCAGCAATGACAGGAACAGGTACTGACGTTGTTGTTACGCTGGTCGTCGTTGCTTCTTCCATTGTTTCGTCATAAACTTCCGATGCAGCCGAAGTCGCATCAGCTTCTTCTGCAAATGCTGTGTAAGCCAGGAAGATGGACAGTGTCATGGCGAGTGACAAGATAATAGATAATGTTCTCTTCATTTGTGTATCCTCCTTATGTTAGTATATGATAAAATTTTAACATTTGTAAATATTGTAATCAACAGAAAAATAGAGAACATAATGAACAAAAGTCTATTGACCTGTGGAAGCCCTTTCGATGATTGTGGCAGGTACGATGCGGTAGTTGCTTTCATTGGGCTCGCCCTTAAGCGAAGCAATCAGCAGTCTGGCTGCCTGGGTGCCAAGTCTTTCGGCGTTGACATCAACGGAAGTAAGTGGTGGTGTTGCGTAAACCGCAATAGCTGTATTGTTGTAGCCTGCGACACGGACCTTGTCCTGCATGCCGATTTCAACCAAGACCTTCTGGACTTCGCTGGCAATCATGTCGTCGGTTGCTATGACAGCATCGGGGATTTTATAGCTAAAGAGCTCTTTGGCTTCAACATAAGCGGTGCCTTCCTCGAAATGTCTCTCAATCAGCAACTTATGGTCAAAGGGAATATCGTTGTCTGCCAAGGCTGTCATAAAGCCGTTCAATCTGTCTCTAGTCACCCGGTACCCTTCGGCGTCTCCTAGATAGGCAAAGGATGTGCAGCCCTTGCCGATCAGCTTTTCTGTCAGCTGATACATGGTCCTCGTTGAGTCGTTGTCCACCCACAGACAATGACTGTCCTCGTAAGGGTGTCCGATGACGACAAATGGAAAATCGATGGACTTGAGGTAGGCGACCTGAGGATCGTCTTTTCTTACTGTCGTCAGAATCATGCCATCCACGCGGCCGCTTCCAACCAAGTCCTTCAGGACACCCAGATGATCCTCCTCGGTCGCAGATTGTTCCTTGATTGCCAGCAGAAGATAATAACCGTATTGCTTGGCGTAGGTTGTAATACCTCTCATCGCCTGAACGAAAAAAGGATTGATGAGCGGGTAGTCTTTGGCGGAAGGAAGAAGAAGTCCCAGTGTCTGTGTTGAGCGGTTTGTTAGGCTCCTTGCTATCTGGTTGGGCCTGTAGTGGAGTTCTGCCATCGCTTTGCGGACTCTGTCAGCTGTCTGTGCGCTGATTGCCGGATTGTTGCTTATAACCCTCGATACAGTTGAAGGGGAGACATTCGCCAGTCGTGCCACATCTTTTATTGTTGCCTGCATTGTTATCACTTCCTGTTCTTTTCAGTCAAGTACAACCACATGGTAAATATAGCAAAGCAGCGGAAAAAACTCAAGTACATTCACATCTATTGAATTCGTTGATGAACATGATATAATCAAATAAAAGAGATTGTTGAAAGGGTGATTTCATGACAGAAGAATGGGGAAAAAGCAGTACCGAGATGGAGGAAAAAACCTGGGGCGACACGACGAGTGAACAGGAAGTGAACGACTGGGGAATCGAGCACGATGAGGCAATCGTAAGGAATATGAACAAGAGCCTTGGCGAGCATGAAGGCGATGAAGCGGAAGACCTGGAAATCAGTGAATCCCTTGGCGAGCATGAAGTTGATGAGAAGAGCCATGAATCGGACCGCCAATGGGGTGCCAAAGACGAGGCATAAAGCGGCTCGATAAAAGGCAGGTTGCTTGACAAAAAGGCAATCTGCTTTTATAATTTAATTGTAGCCCCCCCTGGATGGGTGGGGTTAAGATGAGGCTTTTAAGTTGAACAGGAGGTCTTGATGATGAAGAAACAAAGCTTTGAAATAGATGGCATGACATGCACAGCCTGTGCAAATGCAATTGAACGGGAAGTCGGACGGCTTGAAGGAATCGACAGTGTAGCGGTCAACTTTGCCAGCGAGAAGATGCAGGTCTCCTTCGACGAAAACCTGCTCGAAGAGTCGGATCTGAAGCATGCGGTCTCAAAAGCCGGCTATGCGGTTGTAGAGAGAGAAAACAAGGGAAGCACGACAACCTCAGAAGAATCCAATCCGGCTGTGGAGCATATGCTTGTGATGAAGAAACGGCTTATCTGGTCGGCGATCTTCACACTTCCGGTCTTTTATCTTGCCATGGGACCCATGATCGGCATGTCTGTGCCCGGTTTCCTTGGCGGGGAGAAGAATATACTGCTGATGGGTTTGACGCAGCTGCTGCTTACCATACCCGTGGCAGCCTTCGGATGGCACTTTTATAGAACGGGTTTCAAAACCCTGTTCAAGGGGCACCCGAATATGGATTCTTTGATTGCGGTCGGTACAGCAGCGGCACTCTTATACGGAGTCTTTGTCCTGTATCAACTGGCCTACGCCCTTTCCTACGGCGACATGGATCGGCTCCATCGATTCAGCCATGACCTGTATTTTGAATCGGCAGCGGTCATCCTGACGTTGATCACAATGGGGAAATATCTGGAAGCACGTGCCAAAGGAAAGACTTCTGAAGCCATCAAGGCTCTGATGGACCTAACACCGCCTGTCTGTCTGGTTGAAAGAGGCGACGGTGTTGTCAGTGTCCCGACATCTGAAGTTCAGGTCGGCGATGTCATTCAGCTTAAGCCTGGCAGCAAGGTGCCGGTAGACGGCGTCATCATCGAAGGTGGTACGGCCATGGATGAATCCATGCTGACAGGGGAAAGCCTCCCTGTGGAAAAGACCGTAGACGACAAGCTAATGGCAGGCAGTCTGTCACAGTCCGGCTTTGTCAGAATGAAGGCCACCTCAGTCGGGGAAGACACGGTTATTGCCAAAATCATTCGATTGGTGGAAGAGGCGCAAGGTTCCAAGGCGCCTATCGCAAAGCTTGCAGATACAATAAGCCTGTATTTCGTGCCGATAGTCATAGGCATCAGCATTATCACACTGGCAGTCTGGCTGTTTCTTGGCGAGGGATTCGAATTCGCCTTCCGTATGGCCATTTCGGTTCTTGTCATATCCTGTCCATGTGCCCTTGGCCTTGCAACACCGACAGCCATCATGGTTGGAACAGGAATCGGAGCCAAGCATGGCATCCTGATCAAGAGTGGGGAAGCACTTGAAAGGATGCAGGCGATCGATACGATTGTTTTCGACAAGACAGGCACTTTGACGGAAGGGAAACCGGAAGTTGTCAGTATTGACGCGTATGGGGACAAGGAAGAACTGCTGTCTCTGTCGGGCAGTCTGGAAAGCAGATCCGAACATCCACTCAGTACAGCCATTGTCCGGGAGATGGAAAAGGAAGGCATGCCGCTCAGAGGGGTTGAGGATTTCGAGGCTGTTTTCGGGCAAGGAGTCAGGGGGACTGTCGACGGTACCAGGATACTGATTGGCAACGACAAACTGATGGCCACAGAGGGTATCGACCTCTCAAGGGCTGAAGAATCGGTTTCAAAAGCTGCAGACCTTGGACAGACATCGCTCATGGTCGTCTACAATGGGGAACTTCAAGGCATTATCCACTGCGCAGATACAGTGAAGGCATCCGCGGCAGAAGGTGTCAGGGTGTTGAAATCCCTCGGTAAACGGGTCGTCATGCTGACTGGAGACAAGGAAAGGACTGCGAAAGCCATTGCAGGTGAACTGGGAATCGACGACATTATCGCTGAAGTGATGCCGGACCACAAAGGTGAGGCTATCAAGGAAAGGCAGCGGGCAGGGCAGGTTGTCATGATGGTCGGCGACGGCATCAATGACGCGGTGGCACTTGTCCAGGCTGACATCGGCCTCGCCATCGGCAATGGCACGGATGTAGCTATCGAATCGGCAGATGTGGTCCTCATGCAGGAAAATATCGGCAATGTGGCGACTGCCATGAGCCTTAGCCGGAGGACTCTCCGAACAATCAAGC
>CAXXGE010000055.1:0-29406 GCA_963677915.2 Vallitaleaceae bacterium
ATTCATATGAATCATACTGGTTTTTTGCTTTTCAATCAGCCTATGTTGTCAGCCGTTCATCAACAACTCACTCAAATACTTTTTTTCAAATTGGTCCGGCAGCCAGGCGAACTGATCATCCGCTTCAACAAAGAACATCTCACTCATCGCTTCCTTGTCGGGTGACTGATGCTGCTTGAAGAGAATGTTGTTGCCGATCCTTCCCATAATCTCGATTTTCCCGGACACATGGCTCATGGCGAACCTGATCCGTTTCCCGAGACCGCTCACTTCACCCTTGGCTGCCTCCACAATGTCAATTGCCTCAAGCAATGGAATCTGGAAGATGTTCTTGACGCCTCGAACCGGGCGGCACTGGAAGACGTAGTAGGGATTGATGCCGACAGTGACCATCTTTCTAAGCAGTTCCCCCAGCACGAGCGGATCATCGTTAACGCCACGCATGAGTACACATTGGTTCAGGATGATAATGCCACGGTCCTTCATTGCCTGTATAGCCTTGATTGCCTCTTCTGTCAATTCAGTCGGATGGTTGAACTGGGTCACCACATAGACCTGCTTGACTTTTGCATGCTTTTCCAGAATATCAAGCAATTCCGGATCTTCCGATATGCGTTGGGGAAGCACAACAGGCACCCTTGTGCTGAAACGGACAAACTCGATGTGTTCAAGGCTGTAGAGCTTATCGAGCATGTAGTTGATGACTTTGTTTGATAACGTAAAGCTGTCGCCGCCGGAGATAAGGACATTGTTGATTTCCTCATGGTCCTGGATGTAGTCGAATGCGGCGTCGAAGTTGCGGAGAATTTCTTCGGAATCTTGTCCGACCAGACGTTTGCGGAAACAGTGCCTGCAATACATATAGCAGAAACCTGTCGAAAGAAGCAGCGCCGTTCTTTCATATTTGTGCTGCAGTCCCTGTTCGACTGTGTTTTGTTCCTCACCACTGGTATCGTCAAGGCCGTCTGTCGATTCCTCCAATATGGTAGGAAACTGCATTTTCCTAATGGGATCATCCGGATCATCAGGATCAATCAGGTTCATATAGTATCTCGTCGTCTGAAAAGGATGGCGTTCTGCTGTCTCTAACGCCTGTGCATACTCTTCGTCCGATAGATTGAGATAGTTTTTAAGCTCACCAAGATTTGTAATGAGCTGCTCTTTGATATTCAAAATATCACATCCTGTTCATTTATATTTTCGCACAGTTATTATAGTATAACACACTTCCGGGTCTTTTAAAAGGCATGGTCTCCTGCGATCACCATGCCGGTACCCAGCAGGCTCCAGTAGACGACACCTGTAGCGATGACACTGTCGTTTCCTACACCTTGCAAAAGGTAGGCCACAACCATGCCGACAAGACCGGTCAATACGATGTGCTCCCATGGCCAGGCATCTTCTCTGCTGCGTTCATGCTTGATCTTCTTGATCGAACGGTAGACAAACAGTCCCGCCAGAAGCAGGAATATCACAAGAGCGATGCCGCCGAACTGCAGCCAGATTTGCAGGTACAGGCTGTGGGGCTTGTCGACCATGATGGTGTTCTTATTATATATGTTTATTTTACCTATCAAGTCATACTGCGGAAAAACCAACCAGTATGTATCGGCACCGTAACCGATCAAAAAGGTATTCGAGACCAGCGGCAATGATCTGGACCATATATAGCCTCTATTGGTTCCAAAACGTTCATGCTCGGTAAACAGGGCAGTCTCTACATTTTTATTGAAATCATAGGGCAGCATCCCGTTGCCGATTAATGAAAATGCATTGCCTTCAATTGAGAAATATAGCTTTTTTCCATGAATATCTACAGCAATACCGTCTCCTGAATTTACCCGGTCCACCTTATAATCTTCCAGATTTCCAGAAGCAGTCATCCATTTCATTTCACCACCATCTCGTAATATGATGATCGTGTCCATATTGGTAGTGATTGTAATGCGATCCTGAACAATTTCAATGGATTGAACCACCACTCTTGTATCGACCCGCTCACTCAGCTGCCATCCAGAGAGCTCATTGCCAAGACTGCCTGACAACAATGTGTTGACCCACAGGAAGATGCCCAGGAAGCCTGCAATAAGGAATAGTAATTTCTTGACTTTCAATCCCCGTTGATACCAAAACAATATCGAAACAAGAGTGAAAGCACCAATAAAAGCAAAAATCCCACCACTGGAACGTGCACCTGCAAGCGCCTGAAAGCCAAGCATCGCGAGAAGCCACAATGCTATTGTCTGCCATCTGGATTTCACACCAAGATATAAAGTCACGGCAAGAGGCAGCAGCATTGCCATATAGCCACCTGCATAATTGGGATTATAAAGCGTGCCATAGACCGTCCTTGGGCCAAAAATCGTGGAAGTAATGTTGTATGCAGATAGACTGCGCGGCCTGATCAACCAAG
Source organism: Vallitaleaceae bacterium (assembly GCA_963677915.2). GTDB lineage: Bacteria > Bacillota > Clostridia > Lachnospirales > Vallitaleaceae. The sequence goes on from CAXXGE010000055.1 coordinate 2,414, forward strand.
TACCCACCTTTGTAAATACGATATCATGTCCAAGTATTTGAGATAAACAAATGAGACCAATTGCCAGCATCGTCGACAAAACTGCAATGATTACAGGTTTTACAGTCCTAGCCCCGTTTGCAAATACTGTAATAACAAAAAACAGAAGCAGATAGGAAATCCATGTATAGAGGCCTTCAAAGCGTTCCGGTGTACCTTGAAAAGAGTAGTTTCTGTCACCGATATACATCAGGATATCCGGCATCTGGCTACTGTAGTAACTGAAGACAACATCCTCGTAACGCTTCAGCAAGGAGGAGACTATGATTAGACCGAATAAAAAGAGTACCAGTATTTGATAACTATGAATATTTATCTTGATATTCTTTTTAAGAATACCGATTGTCGCAATGAGCAGGATTACGTATGTACCATTGATCAGCACTTCCGCCTTGAATTTAGCGAAGATGTCCAGCGTTGTGAATTTAGTGGACCAAAACAGCAGTTCGCCTCCACCCGACGGGATTTCTATAAGCCGCACCAGCAGCGGCACAATCCCCACCAGCACAGCCGTCGCGATAATCACAATCTGGTTGTAACGCGAGTATTCTACGTTGTTTTCCATTTCTATTTACTCTCCATTTATTATTCATTTTTCTTAGGTTGACTTTATTTCACAATATGTTAATATAATAATATAACCAGAAAGGAGTCATGATATGAGCAAGACTTATCAATGCCCTGATTGCGGCACAATTCTGGAAGTGCAGGAAGCCTGCGGCTCCGAAAGCTATTTCTGCCCCTCCTGCAAGATGCTTGTTTCCAGAAGCCGGATCAAAGGCCATCCCAACTACGCAGAGAAGAATGATGCTAATAGTGATAAGAAATAAGGGTGTCTTTGACACCCTTTTTTCTGCCTTTCTATATGCCGCTCTTTCTACCGTCTTGCCAGCACTTTCTCTATTTCAGCAATGTACATCGTATGATGGTCGCTCGAAGGATAGAAGGACTCGTTGATCTTCTCGTCCAGCATGTTGCCGGGCTCGAAGTCCTGCTGCATCAGTTTCCTGCAGAAGAGCACCAGCTTCGCTTCCTTGAAATACGGCGTGCCGTCATCGAATGACAGCGTAATGTCCGAATTGGCGATCTTGTCTTCATCCCTGCCTGAGACGCTGCCGAAATAGCTGAGTGTCTTCTTGTATTTCTTAGGGAAAAAGGACAGCGAAAATGTATCGTTGGCATCGACGAACTCTTTTGTGAAGCGCTGGGGCCGAATGACCACATAGGCCACCTTCTTGTTCCACATCACACCCAGGCCGCCCCATGAAGCTGTCATGGCGTTGGCTTTTTTCTCGTCGCCTGCCCCAATCAGCATCCAGTCGTCCCCAATCAGTTTAAATGGGTTGCTTCTCATGTCTTTAGGTTGAATTTCTTTTAATGTTGCCATTTTGTTCCCCTTTCCTAGGAAGATATATACAAATATGCTATACTATTTATCACGATTTGACAAGGAGGCTATTGCCATGAGCGATATAAAACTTACCCAATACAGCCACGGAGCAGGCTGCGGCTGCAAAATTGCGCCTGCTGTACTTGATACGATTCTCAAGACATCACGCCAGCACCAGGATTTCCCCAACCTGCTTGTGGGCAACAGCACGAAAGACGATGCTGCCGCTGTGGATCTCGGCAACGGCACCGCCGTGCTCAGCACGACCGACTTTTTCATGCCGATTGTCGATGATCCCTTCACATTCGGCAGGATCGCCGCGACCAATGCGATCAGCGATATCTATGCCATGGGCGGAAAGCCTTTGATGGCTGTCGCCATTCTTGGCTGGCCTCTGGACAAGCTGCCGCCCGAAGTGGCACATGACGTGATCGAAGGCGGCCGCTCCGCATGCGATGAAGCAGGAATTCCTTTGGCCGGCGGGCATTCCATCGACTCCCCTGAACCCATTTTCGGACTTGCCGTGACCGGTCTCGTTGAAACCCGTTTGCTGAAACAGAACAACCTCGCGAAACCCGGCTGCGATATCTATCTGACGAAACCGCTTGGCATCGGTATCCTGACCACGGCCCAGAAAAGGAACAAGATCGAGCCTGGCCACCTGGATCCGGCGGTGGAAGCCATGTCGACGCTCAACAAGGCCGGCGCATTCTTCTCTGAAATGGAAGGCGTCGTCGCAATGACCGATGTGACCGGCTTCGGGCTTATGGGCCATCTGACGGAAATCTGTGAAGGCAGCGGCATATCGGCGACTGTTTTCTACGACAAGGTGCCTTTCCTTCCGAACACGAAGCACTACATGGCACTAGGCTGCGTACCCGGCGGCACACGCAACAACTTCAGAAGCTACGGCCACCTTCTGGGGGCCATGACCGAGGAACAGGAAATCCTGCTCTGCGATGCCCAGACTTCCGGAGGCCTTCTGCTGGTTGTTGAAAAGGATGCCCGCGAAGGCTTTATTAAAGCCGCTTCCGAATACGGCCTTGACCTCGAACCGATCGGTGAGACCATGGAACAGGGCGACCATCTTGTTGAGGTTTTATAATATGGAACTAAGAACGACCAACGATTTCAGATCCATTGTTTTGAACAACACACCGCTGATCGACGTGCGGGCTCCCATTGAGTTTGAAAAAGGCGCTTTCCCGGGGGCTGTCAACCTGCCTATCATGACCGATGAGGAGCGTCATGCCGTCGGCATCAAGTACAAGGCGTCCGGCAACGAGGCCGCGACTGGGCATTGGGGCATTCCCTTGTGACCGGTTCTGTGAAGGAGGCGCGTGTCAAGGCATGGATTGAATTCGCCGATGCCCATCCGGATGCGATGCTTTACTGCTTCAGAGGCGGTGCCAGGTCCAGGATCAGCCAGGAATGGTTCCAGGAGGCTGCCGGCAGGGAAATCCTCCGTCTGGAGGGCGGCTACAAGGCTTTCAGGAACTACCTGATCGACCAGCTTGAACCGGAAGCCATCGTGCCGAAGCCGGTGCTGCTTGGCGGTATGACAGGCTGCGGGAAAACGATTGTACTAAGGCACATCGCTTCCGCCGTGGACCTTGAGGGCCTTGCCAACCATAGGGGGTCTTCCTTTCGGTGAATTCGCGGATCCCCAGCCGACCCAGATCAATTTCGAGAACAGCCTTGCCTATGCGCTGATCCACCACCAGGCGGCCGGCTACAAGCATCTGGTGCTGGAAGACGAGGGGCGCCATGTGGGCCGCTGTTTCCTGCCGAACGACCTGGCTGCCTATTTCAAGACCGGCGACCTGGTTATTCTGGAACGTCCTTTCGAGGAGAGGGTCGCGCTCACCCTGGATGAATATGTGCTGGGAGCCCAGGCCGAATACAGGGAGAAGTACGGCGAAGAGGAAGGCATCAAAGCCTGGCACGCATACATCCTTCGCAGCATGGGAAAGACCCAGCGCAGGCTGGGCCTTGAAAGATACAGGGCATTGACTGCCGAGTTCGAGTCGGCATTTGAAAAACAGATGGCCACAGGCAGTCCTCAAAGCCACGAAGGCTGGATTGCTGCCTTCCTTGGACGACTACTATGACCCGATGTACAACTACCAGCTGTCCAAGATGCACCGGCAGGTGATCTTCAGGGGCGGGCCAGAGGAAGTGACCGAGTATCTGAACGGTTTAGGGTAGCATATTCCTGCTGGCGATGACGTTGACGCCTGTCCCCAGCAGGTCGCAGAGTATGACGTCCCCCATGCTGACAGGCGCTTTTGCTGCTGTAGCATTGATTGCTGTCATGGCTTCTTTAATCAAGGCTTTTGGAATGGGCTTTTCAGTCCTTACCGGGAGCCTTTTCAGTTTCGCCCCTGTAATTCTTACCGTCGTTGTGAGGACCCGTTCAGGCTGGGTGAGTTCCTTTTTGCCGTACACTTCGCCCCTCGGACACAGGTTGCCTTTGATCAGCCATGAGCCGTCTTCTGCGCGGTGTTGCTTCGAGCTGACAGCCAATGGGACAGTTGATGCATATGAGCTTTTTCACTTCCGTCATTGGCCCACCTCCACTTCGATCGTCAGTGCATTACCCTCCGAGAGTTCTTCCCTCTTGAATGTCAGGGATTCCATTTCTCCCGGGGTCATGATTTTCTTTCTGATGCGTCTGATTTCTTTTTCTCCACAGTACGCGACCAGATCCGCTTCCTTGTACACAGCTTTCACCCTGAAAGAACAGTTGATTGTGTCTTCTCTGTGGATAGCCGGCATGTTGATATGCTGCGGAACGATATAGCCGATGCCCTGTCCCGCTTTTGTGGGCAGGGTGTTTTTCTTGTCAGGTTTATGTTCTTTTTCTGTTTTTTTTAGGTAGGCTGCTGCGCCTTGTGCCGCCCGTCTGCTTTCCTCGGTCACATGATCGACCAGATCGTGGACCTGGACCACGTTGCCGCAGGCGAAGATGCCGGGGATGGATGTTTCCATACTGTCATCCACGACCGGTCCCTTCGTGGCCCTGTCGATGGTTGCTCCAAGGCCCTCTGTCAGCTCGTTTTCCGGTATCAGTCCAACGGAGAGAAGCAGGGTATCGCACTTGATATGCATATCCCCGGCATTCGAAATCCCATCCCCGGCATTCAATTTCTGATCCCCGGCATAGGATACAGTCACGCTTTCGACCCTGTGCCTGCCTTCTATCCTAGTCACGGTATGGTTAAGATACAGGGGGATGCCGTAGTCGTCGAGGCACTGGACGATGTTGCGTGTCAGGCCGCTGGAGAAGGGATTGATTTCCACGACTGCCAGCACGTCGGCACCTTCAAGCGTCAGCCTTCGGGCCATGATCAGGCCGATGTCCCCGAACCCAGGATAACCACCTTCCGCCCCACCATATAGCCTTCCATATTGATGTAGCGCTGGGCGGTGCCGGCGGTGAATACGCCAGCCGGACGGGTGCCGGGGATGCTGAGTGCGCCGCGGGTCCATTCCCGGCATCCCATGGCGAAGATGACCGCCTTGGCCTGGATGGTCATATAGCCTTCGGATTTGCTGACGGCGTGTATTGTCTTCGATTCGTCCACATCCAGCACCATCGTATCGAGAAGGTATGCTATCTCCCTGTCATGGAGCATGTCGATGAAGCGCTGGGCATATTCGGGACCTGTCAGGTCTTCCCTGAATTCATGGAGGCCGAAACCGTTGTGGATGCACTGCTGCAGAATGCCGCCCAGCTCTCTGTCGCGTTCGATGACTAGGATGCTTTTTATGCCTTTGTCATGGGCATAGACCGCCGCTCCAAGACCGGCAGGCCCGGATCCAATCACGAACGAGATCATAGTTTCTCATCCTGTCCGCCCCCTTCCTGCTTCGTCTTGGTTTCCCCTGTCAGAATCGGTGCGTCCTTCTGGTCGTAGACCACTTCTTCCATCGAATGCCTAGTTCCCTTGAAGGATTTCCATAATCCTCGGTCCGCAGAATCCGCCCTGGCATCTGCCCATTCCCGGACGCACCCGTTTCTTTACGCCTTTGACGGTCGTGGCCCCTGCGTTCCTGCGGATGCAGTCGATGATTTCACCTTCCGTCACCGTCTCGCAACGGCAGACAACATGGCCGTAGCGTCTGTCTTTTCCGATGGTTTCTATTTTCTCCGATTCGGTAAGCTCGGCAAATCGGATGACCGGCCTTCTTCTCGGATTGTAGTCTGCTTTTTCTCTCAGCTCAGGGAGCTTGCTTAGCACATAGGCGACTGCATCTGCTGCCACAGCTGGTTGCAGCGGAAAGGCCTGGGCGATTCGAATCCGGCCACATTGAAAGAAACCTGGGATGCCTGCAGCTTCACCTATGATGAAATCATGGGTACTCGGCACTGCCCGAAGGCCTGTATAGGAACGGATCACCTTGTCGAAGGGGATTTTTTGTGAAGACTTGAGCGCCGTCTCTCTTATTATGTGGAGCCCTTCCCCTTCTGTGGAAAGGTCCTCCTTGTCGTCGATGAAGACCGAATCCGGCCCGATGAGCACGGTGCCGTGGACTGTCGGTGCAAGCAGGACGCCTTTACCCTTCTCTGTCGGGCACTGGAAGATCACATGGCTGTACAGTTTCCCGGCATGCTTGTCAAGGACGTAGTACTGCCCCCGTCTCGGCCTGATACTGAAGCTGTTGTCCCCCTGCCATTTTTGCTATTTCATCAGAGAAAACGCCAGCGCAGTTGAAGACAAGGCGGCTCCTGTAGATACCTGTCGATGCGGCTATTTCGAAACCTTCTGCTATATGCCTGATGCCGGTTACTTCCGAATTCAAGACACATGCGGCCCCGTTGTCCATGGCATTTTCCACAAGGGCGATCGTGAGTTCATAGGGCGAGACGATGCCCGCCGTCGGAGCATACAAAGCGGCCGTCACATCCCCGCTGATGTGCGGCTCCATCTTGAGCACCTCTCCCCGGCATAGGATCTTCATCCCCGGCACGGCAGGTGCATCCCCGGCATGCTCCATACCTCGCTCGTTCAGTTCTTTCAGCGTCGCCTCGTCCTCCGGTCCAAAGGCCAGCACGAGGGAGCCGATTCTTTTGAAGGGCACGTCCAGTTCTTCGCAGACCTGGTCGAACATGGGATTCCCGGCAAGGTTGTACTTCCGCTTCAGTGTCCCCGGCACAGCATCGTACCCGGCATGGATGATTGCGCTGTTGGCCATCGTCGTGGCATTCCCCACATCGTTTTCCCTGTCCAGAAGCAGGATGTCCATATCGTATTTTGAAAGTTCTCTCGCAATAAAGGCGCCTGCAATGCCGGCGCCTATGATGATCACATCTTTCATTCCGGACCTCCATATGATAAAATATAAGCATGTCGAAAATACAATGGAAACCGGGTAACATGCTCTACCCCCTCCCAGCTGTCATGGTCAGCTGCGGAGCAGAAAAAGAAAACTACAACATAATCACCATCGCATGGACGGGCACTGTCTGCACCAATCCGCCGATGACCTATATATCCGTACGCCCCGAAAGGCATTCGTACAATCTGATTAAAGCGTCGGGTGCCTTTGTCATTAACCTGACGACGGAAACCCTGGCTTTCGCCACGGACTATGCAGGTGTGAGAAGCGGCGCCAAGGAGAACAAGTTCGATGTCCTGAAGCTGACACCCGAGCCAGCTATGAAGGTCAATGCCCCTGTTATAGCCGAATGCCCTGTCAACATCGAGTGCAGGGTCGTGGAAATCAAGGAGCTAGGCAGCCATCATATGTTTCTGGCGGAAGTCGTGAATGTCCAGGTGGATAACCGCTATATGGATGAAAACGGCAAGTTCCATTTGAATGACACCGGTCTGATTGCCTATTCCCATGGCACCTATTTCAGCCTCGGCAAGGAACTGGGGACTTTCGGCTATTCGGTCCGCAAGAAATCCCGTCCTTCGAACGCTAGAAGAAAAGCACGCCGAAAAGGCCGCCGATAGCGATATAGATGATGGGCGACGGTTTCCACCGCCTGTTCAGAAGGACGACGGCAATGAAAAGGCCGGTGCCAATAAGGTTGAAGGTTATGCCACCGTCCGCATCCGTACCGGTCAGGGAGATCCGTCCGATATAGTAGACAGCTGTAATGATAAGGCCTACTACGGTAGGCCTTAAATATTTGAAGAAGGCCTTCACCCTCGGGTCGTCGTTGAAATGGTGGAGAAACCTTGCGATGACAAGGACAATGATAACCGACGGCAGGACAATGCCGATCGTGGCAACCGCAGCGCCGAGGATGGCATATTGCTGAAAGCCTACGAAGGTCGCTGTGTTGATGCCGATGGCCCCTGGTGTCGACTGGGCGATAGCCACCATGTTGGCGAACATCTCATGGGTCATCCAGCCTTTTTCCGAAACCGTCTGCTGGATCAGAGGAATAGCCACCAGACCACCGCCGATGGTGAACAGGTTTATTCTGACAAAAGAGAGGAACAGTTCAAGCAGTATTGCCATTATGACCGCCTCCTTTCAAGCACACTTCCTACAGACATCACCGCTAGGCCCGCGATGCCGGCGGTCAGCACGATCCAAGGCGTGGATACGCCAAAGACAACGATAGCTGTAAACGCGCCGAGCATGAACAGTACATCCCAGCGGGTTTTGATGACTCTTTTCCCAAGACTCCATACCGTATTGAGGATCAGTGCGGCCACAACGATACGAATGCCGGCAAAGGCTTTCTGCACCCATATGATGTCATCGATCCGCGAGAAAACCGCCGCCACGGCCACGATGATGATCCACGAAGGCAGGATAATGCCCAGCACGGTTGCCAGCGCGCCCTTGACCCCTCTGTGCTTGTAGCCGACGTAAACCGCCGTATTCACCGCGATGATGCCCCGGCGACGACTGGGCCAGGGCATAGTAATCTATCATTTCTTCCTCGGTAATCCATTTGTGCACTTCCACCGCTTCCTTCTTCAGCAGCGGCAGCATGGCCATCCCACCTCCGATGGTAAACAGCCCTATTCTAAAAAAACCTAAAAATAATGCAAGCATAATAACCTCCTACGGTGCCACGGGGACGGACCTTTTTGGCACTCTGTTTAACTAAAGTGCCAAAAAGGTCCGTCCCCGTGGCACTCTTCATCATTATAGCATTATTGACAGTCCCTATGTCAAAGTTTATAATATACTTAGAGTTTCTCTAAAAATCACTCTACAAGGAGGTTCCAATATGATTATCAAGAATATCAACAACGTAGAACGCTTTTTCGGAATGGTCGACAAGTGCAAAGGCTCCGTCGAACTCGTGACTAAGCAGGGCGACAGACTTAACCTTAAGTCCAAGCTTTCCCAATATGTATCCCTGGCAGGTATCTTCGGCGACAGCAAGATCGACGAAATCGAGCTGATCGTCTCCGAGCCGTCAGATGTCAACCTTCTGATTGATTACCTGGTCAAAGGCTAAAAAACAATATTGAATGAAAATCCGGCTGTTCAAAACAGCTGGATTTTTTTGGTTTTCCATGTATTCTGCCGCAGTTGACAGTTCTTGCCATCTCCCATATAATTTTAACATATTCAGCCCGCAAAAGGCATTTTTAGGAGATTCTACCATGTTTGAAAACAAAGCCGTGGTTCTTGGAGCCAACTACTATATAGGTCTCAGCATCATCCGCTGCCTCGGAAAAGAAGGCATCGATGTGGTTGCTGTCGATTACAGCGAAAAAGGCGCTTACGCCCTCAAATCAAAATACGTATCCGAGACACTGATCGCCCCCCATTACAAGGAAGATTCGGTCGGATTTTTCCATTTTCTCGTAGACTATGCCAAGAAACAGAAAGTCAAACCGGTCCTGTTTCCTTCGGCTGATCCCTACGTCTCCTTTATCGACGATTACTTATACCAGTTGAAGGAATACTACCTGATTCCCCAGACGGAAAAAGGCCTCTACACACGCATCATGAACAAGGAGACCCTGGAGGAAGCCGCCCGGATGACAGGCACCCTGGTTCCCGAGACCGCCTCCCCGACGAACCACATTTTTACGACGAGATTGAAAACAAGATTAAATTCCCATGCCTGGTCAAGCCAACCGATTCGCCGACTTTCGTAGCCAAATACAGGAAAAAACTGTTCCAGGCCAACGATATGGACGAGCTCGATGAGTTGCTGGCCATGACCCGGAAAGACGGGATGGACGTCATCGTTCAGAGGCTGATCAAAGGCCACGACGACCATATGTACACCTACGATGCCTACCTGGACCAGAACAGCGTCGTGACACACTGGACCACCTGCCAGAAGCTGAGGCAGTACCCGATCAACTACGGCGCATCCGTCTATACGAAGCAGCGGTTTGTCCCCATACTGAACCGGATCGGCGCCCCATTCCTCGAGAAAATCGGTTGGAAGGGTTTTGCGGAAATCGAATTCAAGAAGGATGACGAAACAGGCAACTACTATCTGATCGAGGTGAATGTCAGGACCACGAACCTGAATGCGCTTCTGTACAAAGTCGGCCTGAACTTCCCCTACATCCAGTACCGCGAGCTTGTCGGCCAGTCGCTGCATCCTTCTTGTGTGGATTACAACACCGGCTATGTCTTCTGGTACGCCTTCGAGGACCTGATGGCCGTCAGGGATTTCATCAGGGCGAAGCAGCTGACCCTCGGCCAGGTCTTCGGTTCCTATTTCCTGAAAAAAGCCCATTCAACCTGGGACTGGAGCGATCCCAAACCCTACTTCGCTTTCTTTAAACACAAGATTGCAGGACCGCTGTTCAGGAAAGCCTGCCATCTCATGAAAAAAGGGGAATAACATGCTATTACATGATTTGCTGAAAAAAATCGAAATCGAAGAAAGCTGGCTGGACGAGAACCTTGAAATTGCCCATTTGGCTTATGATTCCCGTTCTGTTAAACCGGGCGACCTTTTTGTCTGCATCAAGGGCTTCAGAACCGACGGCCACAAATATATTGGAAGCGCCATAGAAAACGGCGCCGTGGCAGTTGTAGTGGAAGACAGTCAGCCAAGCCTTGCCCTCCCCCAATACAGGGTGAAGGACAGCCGTGCAGCCCTTGCGGCCCTTGCGGACGGCTTTTTCGGCGAGCCTTCCAGGAAACTGCATATGATCGGTGTGACGGCCACAAACGGCAAGACGACGACGACTTTCATGGTGGATGCCATTTTGAAGGCATTCCACCTTACAACAGGAATGATCGGCACCGTCAAAGTCGAATACCCAGGTTTTTCCGAGGCTTCCTATCTGACGACCCCCGAATCCCTCGACCTGCACCACCATTTCTATGATATGGCTGTGGCCGGCGTGACCCATGTGGCCATGGAGGTCTCCTCGTCCGCCATGGATCTGAAACGTATCGGCAATGTGGATTTCGACATCGTCGCGTTGAACAACATCAGCCGGGAGCACATCGACCTCCACGGTTCTTTCGAAGAATACTACAATGTGAAAGCCAACTTGATCCGTAGGGCGAAACCGGATGCCTGGGCTGTTCTGAACCTGGACGATCCCTTGAGCGCCTGCCTGGCTGCCGAAACGTCTGCGCAGGTCTTCACCTATGGCGTGGAAAGCGCGGACGGCCATCTTTTCTGCCGCGATCTTGAGCTGAGCACCGGACGGGCTGCTTTCACCGTTGAAATAAGGAAATCCTTTGAGGCGGGAGGCAGACGGGTTGAAAAAGGGTCTTTCGATGTACGGCTCGGTACTCCCGGCTTTCACTCTGTCTACAATGCCATGAGCGCCATCAGCATTGCGCTGCTCAGCGGGGTATCCATCGAGGCCATCCGGGAAGGGCTGGCTTCTTTCCACGGCGTCGAAAGGCGTTTCGAAATTATCTATGAAAACGACTATAAAATCATTGACGACCATTTCGCCAATGCGGGCAATATCGATGTGACCCTGACAACGTTGACGAAAATGGCATACAACCATGTGATTCCCGTTTATGCTATCCGAGGCAGCCGCGGGCCTGCTGTCATCCGCGAGGCCGCTCAGGCGATTGCCAAGTGGGCGCCCCAGCTGGAAGTGACCGAGATCATCGCGACTTTATCCAAATCCCATGTGACCTGGAAAGACGAAGTGACCCAGGAGGAAATCGATATTTTCATGGAGGAAATGGAGAAGGCTGGCATCGCCGTCCTTCTTTATGATGAACTGGATGATGCCATCGCAGAAGGCTTGACTAAGACTGGTGAGAATGACATTCTTTTGCTGGCCGGCTGTCAAGGGATGGATTCGGGAGCGAAGACGGTGCTTGAGCAAATTCATCAGCTGCGTCCCGAACTGGATGCGAGTGAACTTTTCAAGCCTCTGGAGCATAGGGTTGCAGGACAATAGAGGGCAGGTGACGAACATGAATGACAGACGAATAGGCATTATAGGCGGTATGGGGCCGGAAGCTTCCGCTGATTTCTATATGAAGATAACCAAGCGTACGAAGGTGGAAAAGGACCAGGACCATTTCCATGTGATCGTGGACAGCAATCCCAAAATTCCAGACCGCACCGGTGCGATTCTCTACGGCGGCCCTTCACCTGTGCCTGAAATTATCAAAACTGCTCGCAGGCTGGGCCAGATGGATGTGGATGTAGCGTGCATTCCGTGCATGACCTCCCATTACTTTTTCGAGGAAATCCAGGCTGCTGTCGACTACCCGATCCTGAATGTCATTTCAGAGACTGCCGCCTATATCGCTTCACATTTCCCGGCTGTTTCAAAGGTCGGTGTGCTGGCGACGTCCGGCACCGTTGCCATGAAGATTTTCGACAAATACCTGACCGATGTGGATGTCATCTACCCTTCCCCCGGGACACAGGAGGGCCAGGTGATGGAGGCCATTTACGGCAAGAAAGGGATCAAGGCAGGTTTTCTCGAGGGCTTTCCGGTGGCGCAGCTTGTGACTGCTTCTGAAGAGCTGGAGGAAAAAGGCGCGGAGCTTATTATCATGGGATGCACCGAAATCGGTCTTGCACTCCAGCAGCACCATGTTTCCCTGCCCCTTGTCGATCCGCTGGAAGTTGCGATCCAGCGCCTGATTGGAAAGGATGATTTTTAATGGCTTATGAATTCATCGGACTCCCCATGCACTTTGGTGCCGACTCACTCGGACTGACTTTCGGTGTGGATGAGCTCAAGCGGGTGCTTAGCCTCGAGAGCAAGGATACGATCGATAAAATCAACATCGTCAATGGGCACGAGAATTTCGAGTTCAAGGATATCAAATACATCAATTCCATCGTGCGGAATTGTACGGTACTTGCTCAGAAGGTGAATGAGGTTGTCAAAAGGGGCAACATTCCTGTCACTCTGGGCGGCGACCACAGCGTTTCCATGGGCAGCATTTCGGGTGTGGCCAAAGAACTGGAGATCGGTGTTCTCTGGGTGGATGCCCATGCGGATTCAAACACGCCTGAAACGACGATCACCGGCAACATCCATGGCATGCCCCTTGCAGCGATGCAGGGCTACGGCCACGAGGACCTGGTGAATATTTTCTATAAAGGCGTGAAAGTGAAAACCGAAAACATTGTCGTTTTCGGCCTTAGAAGTGTGGATTACAGGGAGAAGATCTTCTGCGAGAAAATCGGCATGAAGATGATCTACTTCGATGAAATTGTTTCGGAAGGCTTCGATGCCAAGTTCAAGGAGGCGGTGGATTACCTTTCCTCCAAAGTGGAAAAGGTCCATCTGAGCATGGACCTTGATTCTATCGATCCGTCCATCCTGCCCGGGGTCAGCATACCTGTCGAAAGCGGCTTTACACCGGCACAGGTCGAACAGATCATAAATTATTACGAGGACAACAACCTGCTGTCCTCGATGGACATCGTCGAGTACAATCCCGCCTTCGACGAACACAACGTCACACGGGACTTCGTCCTGAAACTGATCAGACGGTGCCAGTGAGTGCCAGAGGAGTGCCAGAGGGACGGACCTTTTGGCACCGGTGCCATGGGGTCAGACCTTTTGGCACGGCCTGATGCTAATACTCCTCGAAAACGATCCCCTCTTCCATGATGGTTCTGGCCATCTCAACATCTCCGATATACCTGTAATGCCACGGCTCGTAGATATAGCCGGTGATATCCTCCTTGCCTTTTCTGTACCTCAGGATGAAGCCGTAGTCGGCGCAGTTTTCCTGCATCCAGGCGAAGGCGGGATCCGCTTCAAAGGTCTGCGAAAGACCGTACCCCATCGCTTCTGTTGAAATATCCATCGCCAATCCGGTTTGGTGCTCACTCTCTCCCGGCACTGCAACGACCTTCTCCGCCTCTTCAAATCCATAACTGGCTACCCTGTTCCTGAACAGGTTTTCCTGATAATCATAACTCCTGTATCCCGATACGATAAAAATCTGAATACCGTCCTTTTCCGCTGCAATGAGCATTTCCTCAGCCTTTGAAGCCGCTTCCTCAACAAGCTGGATTTCTTTTGTCGTCGGCGCCTCAACGATTCTCAGTCCTTTAGGCACGTAATCACTCGGCAGGTAGTAGTCCTTGTTGATCATGACCTTAGTCGTGCCAAGGCCCGGTGCCAGTCTTTCTTTCCTGATCTTTTCAAGGAGGGCCTTAGTCTTGCTGTCAAGCATGCCGGACGCTTCAATGTCATTGCTCTCCTGGAATGCCAGCAGCTGGTTCTCTGTAGCCGGCCCGAAATCACCGTCCAAAGCTGCATAGAAACCTACAATCTTGAGACTTTCCTGAAGCCATTTGATTTCATCTATCGACAGATCTTCACCAGAAACCGGTTCAGGCTCTTCCTCAACTGTGATGGAAGGCTCTGTTGTTACCTGCTCCTCCGTTTCCGGTGCCAAAAGGTCCGTCCCCATGGCACTCCCAGGCCCCGGTGCCAAAAGGTCCGTCCCCGTGGCACTCTCAGTCTCCGGTGCCAAAAGGTCTGACCCCGTGGCACACCCTGCCAGCAACAACAACATCATCATCATCCAAACTACAGTCGTTATCCTAATATATTTCAATTGATCTTCCTCCTACTACTACAATAAACTTTCAGTGTATTCAGTGTTACGTGTTGCCCCCTCCAGCTAGAACTCTTATAATGAAAATGACATTAAAAGGAGGCCGCCATGATCAAGGTAAAGACAGTCAGAACGAAAAAAGAACTCAAAGCATTCATCCGGTTCGCAAACGAACTCTACAGGGATGTTCCGAATTATGTACCCGACCTGGTCATGGATGAGATGAACAGTCTCAGGCCATCCAAAAACCCGGCCTTCGCCTTTACCGACAGCTGCTATTTCCTTGCCTATCGCAATGAGACTATTGTAGGACGCATCGGTGTCCTTGTCAATCACAAGAGCAATGAGAAGTGGCACGAAAAGAACGCCCGCTTCACACATTTCGACTTTATAGACGACTTGGCTGTCTCGAAAGCCCTTATGACAGCCGCCACAGCATGGGCAACCGAAAAGGGCACAAACAAGCTCCACGGCCCCCTCGGCATCACCGACTTGGACCGCCAGGGCCTGCTTGTCGAAGGCTTCGACGAACTGGACATGTTCATCACCATCTACAACCATCCGTACTATATGGATCATATGGAAAAGCTTGGCTTTGAAAAAGAAATCGACTGGATAGAGAACCAGCTCGAGATACCGAACGCCCCCAACCCTGCCCTGTCAAAAATAGCACAGAGGGCAATGGATAACTACGGCTATCGGCTCATTGAATTCAGCCGCAAAAAGGACATTCTGAAGTGGTCACACAAAGTATTCCACCTTTACAACGACGCCTATGCGCCCCTGTACGGTACAACCGACTTGACCGAAGCGCAGATCGACATGTACGTGAACACCTTCTTCAGCTACGTCAACAGCGACTTCATCAAGGTCGTCACCGACGCCAAAGGTGAGCTGGCTGGATTCGTCATCGCCCTGCCTTCCCTATCGAAAGCCATGCAGAAGGGACAGGGCCGCCTGGTTCCTTTTGGCGCCATCCACCTACTGAAATCCATTAGGCACAGCGACATCCTGGACCTGTATCTGATCGCCGTCCGCCCCGACCTGCAAGGTGCCGGCGTCAACGCCATCCTCATGGACAGCCTTCTGAAATCAGCCATCCGTTACAACATGAAAGTAGCCGAAACAGGTCCGACCCTCGAAACCAACCGCCAGGTCCTGTCCCAATGGAAATTCTTCAACGCAAGGCAGCACCGCAGACGCAGAATATACATGAAAACAATTGACGAAAAGCAGGTACCCCAATGATCAAGGCAACCTATACACAAGGACTAAAACACGGCATCCCCACAGCGCTGGGGTATTTCGTCGTCTCATTCACTTTCGGCATGATGGCCAGCCTCGGCGGTTTGTCCGCCTACCACGCCACACTCATCAGCATGACAAGCGTCACAAGTGCAGGGCAGTTTGCAGGTCTTAACATCATGCTCAGCCAGGGCGGCTACCTGGAGCTTATCGTTTCCATGCTTGTCATCAACAGCCGGTACATGCTCATGTCCACAGCCCTGTCACAGAAAATCGAGAAGGGGATGGCCCTCTGGAAGAAAATGGTCATCTCGTTCGGTGTCACCGATGAGAACTTCAGCATCGCCATGGTCGAAGTCGAAACCGTCACCTTCAGGTACTTCCTGGGTGTCATGACGCTGCCCTATCTCGGGTGGACCCTTGGCACCTTCTCCGGCGCCTTCATGGACAACCTGATGACACCCTCCCTGCAGAACGCCGCGTCAATCGCCCTTTACTGCATGTTTATCGCCTTGTTCATCCCGCCTGCCAGGGAAAACAAAGCCATCCGCCAAGTCGTCTTCATTGGCATTGCCGTCAGCCTGGCGCTCTATTACATGGACGTTTTCAGCGCGGTTTCCGTAGGTTACAAGATCCTTATCGCAGCAGTCTCCGCAGCCCTGTACGGCGCTGTCAAGTACCCGCAGGAGGTGGTCTGATGAATCCGCTGGCTGCAATCATCGTCATGGCCGTCGTCACCTACCTCATCCGGGTACTGCCACTGGCTTTGATCAACAAACCCATCAGAAACATCTACGTGAGGTCCTTTCTTCACTATATACCCTATGCCATCCTGGCTTCAATGACCGTCCCCTACATTTTTTACGCCACGACCCACGCGGCTTCAGCAATTGTCGGTACGCTTGTCGCCCTGGCCCTGGCATGGAAAAAGCGAAGCCTCATCACCGTATCGCTGGTGGCCGTGGGCTTCGCCTATATCGTCGAACTTATGATCTGAATCTACTTCTTCCGAGATTTGAACTTGTTTTTGACAGTTTCAATCAGCCGCTCCGTCACCGACGGGCGGTTTTTTTCGAACTGGACGCCGACCTGTCTGACAAAAGGCCGCATATGATTCTGGATATAATCCACCGCACCCGTCTTTGCCATCTCGTCCAGCGAACGCCTGTAGCTGTCCAGCATCGTATCCGCCATCAGCTTACCGGATGTCTTGCCCATCCGTTTCATCAGGTCGATGCTCATGGCACCACTTAACCGGTTGATACTGATGCGGTTCTCCTTCGACACCTTTTTCATCTGCTGAAAAATGGCTTCCATTTCCCTATAGGTTTTTTCCCACTCCTTCGCATCGATTGGAGGCATGTCGATGGCGCTGGCACCGATCCTGCTGCCTTCCCTAATGCCTTCAAGCAGCATCGTCACACTGTCGTACTCGCCCTCGGGATCCACCAGCCCATCCTCTTTCAAGTCCTCGATTAGTTTTTTCAGATAGACCGTACTGCCATCGGCCACATCGCTCAAGATCGCCAACGCCCATACAGGTGAAAAATGGACGCTCACCAAGCCGATTCCTTCCAGCACCGTACCCGCCACCTTCCTGGCAGCGTATTTATCCTTGAGACGGTAGGGACTCTCCTGGCTCTCTATCTGCGCCACTTTTTCGATCAGAAACTGCTGCAGCATGCCGAAAGTGACCCTATAGACCGTTGTGTTTCTTAGAAAATCCGGAAGCAGAATCTTCACTGTCAGGGAACTGACACCTGTCGCTATGGACACTACCGCCCTCACCGTTCTTTCAGGCAGGCTGGCAAGGTAGCTGCCGTCGATATTTTTCATGACTGCTCCTCCCCGAAACTTCCTGAGTAATTGATAATCAAGGGCACGACCATTTCCGCTTCAGTCAGACCTGCATGCTGAGCCTTGAACGCCGGATTGACCGACATGTTCACCGTCCTGTAACGAATGATCTTCCCCGCTGTTCCGATTGCCACAAAGTCTCCGATAAAGTCATTTGTTTTCTTATGCCGATTCCCAGGACCGAGGTAGCCCGTATTGAAAAACTCTTCCCTGGAAAGCAGCAGGAAACTGTCACCGAAATACGCGTTGAAGAGCTCGACGAACTGTTCCTGCATTTCGCTGTGGACAAAGAAGGAGGCAAGCCTCGTTTCCACCGAAGGCGGCATGACAAGACACGCATCCAGGTCCGCATACTCGTTCAAATATATCTCTTCAGTCACATCCGTAAGTCCGTGGTCTGCTGAGACAACCATCAGCACATCCTTGTGCCTTGAAAGGCTCGACACCATGGCATCGATCTCCTGGACGACCGCTTTGGTCTGCTCAGAATAGCATCCGTGGTGGTGCATGGAGGAATCGGGATAGTACCAGTAGACCGTGATGAAGTTCTCTTTGTCGGAAGTCAAAAGGTCGTCCAGCACCGTTTCCATCTCTTCCAGATCCTCCACCACATGGTTTATATGCCCTTCCTTCGAAAAACGGATGCCGCTCGGAAATACGGTATGAATCTCCACCAATCCCGAAATGCTCTGTTCGATTCTGGCGAATGTGGACTCATAGGGCATCATCCTGTCGGCAGCATAAATCTTGCCCGCTTCGCATCCATGGAAAGTGTATTTGTTGAGGAACGTATCAATGATGCCGTTGAACTCCTTGAAGTAGAGCGACCACCCGAGCCAACCGTGCTCATTGGGCGATTTGGCGGAGTAGTAGGAAGTCATGGCAGCCGTCGTGGTACAGGGGACTACCGATGTGATCTTCCCAGCCATTTTCCTTCTCAAAAAAGCCTCTTCAGGGAGCAGTTTCTCAATCACATCCACGCCCATCCCGTCGAAAATCATATGCATCACATGTTTCGGCTTGTTTTTCAGAGCCTGATCGACAAGAGGAAGCGTCCCATAGTCCGTTTCCACGCCGTAATAATTGCAGAAGGAGGCCGTCAGGTTCAGTATACAGTTGTTGTAATCCGGGAAAACCAATCTGCCCATCTTGCCACCTCTTTCGTGCTTTGTTAATTTCATTCTAGTACAGCGTTCGCTAAATAGCAACTCACAGTGCATCCTGCAACTGGGCGATATTTTCAGTTTTACTTAAGCTTGCTATGCTATAATGAGGTCAACATACGAGAAACCCGAATATTAGAGGAGGAACCCATGCGAATTTTATTCGTTGAAGATGAACTTCACCTGGCAGAAGCCCTATCTCAGCTTTTGAAAAAGGAAATTACACAGTCGATATGGTCCATGACGGCGAGGATGGTGTGGACTATGGTTTGAGCGACGTCTATGACCAGATTCTCCTCGATATCATACTGCCACGCATGGACGGTATCTCTGTCCTAAAACAGCTTCGGAAAGAGGGCATTCTCACGCCGGTTCTCATGCTTACCGCCAAAGGCGAAATCAGTGACAGGGTTTCCGGTCTTGACAGCGGCGCTGACGACTACCTCCCCAAACCTTTTGCTATAGAAGAACTCCTTGCCCGGGTCCGTGCCCTCCTCCGCAGAAAAGGCGATCTGGTGGATACGAGCGATAGATTATTGGTACATCATGTCTCTTGCTTGAGACAGCACGGTGAGGAGCTTGTCGCACCAGGCGTCGAAGACAGGATCTTCTTTCTGAAGCTCCACATTGTCTTTGTAGTGCTTGAGCGATTCGCTTATGCCTTGATCAAAGCGGGTGGTCGCCTGGAAACCGGGTACCAGCCGCTTTAGTTTTTTGTTGTCGAAAACGACGGTCACAGCCTTGTCGCCAAGCAGGTTGCCATGAAAGTCATAGGGCCCTGCCGCGTCCAGGAATTCCGATGACACATGGACGGCTTTGAGTTCGACATTCAGTGAATCGGCTATTGTCTGGTAGATCTGGTTCCATGTGAGGGATTCGTCGGAGGTAATCTGGACCGCCTCCCCTATCGCATGGATATTACCCATCAGACCGACGAAGCCTTTTGCGAAGTCCCTGGAATGGGTGACCGTCCACAAGGAGCTGCCGTCGCCATGGATGATGACCGGCTTCCCCTGCAGCATCCGGTTGATGACCGGCCAGGAACCGCCTTCCCCTTTGACAGCCAGCGGTATGGAACGTTTGTCATAGGTGTGGCTTGGCCTGACAATGGTGGCCGGGTACCCTTCTTCCCTGTATTTTTTCATAAGAAAGTCTTCGCAGGCGATTTTCTTCCTTGAATACTCCCAGTGGGGATTGGCAAGTGGCGTTCCTTCATTGATCATGTAATGGGACAAAGGCTTCTGATAGGCAGAAGCTGTACTGACAAAGATATACTGCTTGGTTCTTTCCCTAAACAGGTGGTAGTCCCTTTCCACATCTTTTTCTTCAAAAGCTATAAAGTCCGCAACCACATCGAATTTGATGCCATTGATCAGCTGAAGGACTTTTTCTTCGTCGTTGATGTCGCAGTGGATCCAGTGGAGGTTGTCCCCTGTGAGATCCGTTTTCTTGTTCCCCCTGTTTAAAAGGTAAAGCTCCCAGCCTTCCTCCAACAGTTTTTCGCTTATGGAAAGGCTGATGACGCCCGTTCCTCCTATGAGCAGTGCTTTCATTTGATGCCTCCTTTGGTTTTGTGCAAACCCCTTATTTCTTCAGGTCCAGATCCGTGAGACGGGTGACGATCTCCTCGCATATTTGATCGATACTTTTACCGTCGGTCTTGACGATCACGTCTGCTGCGGCTAAGTAATACTCTTCCCTTTTCGCCAGTAGGCCTGCTATGAATGTCGTGTTCATGTTGCCATTGAGGATCGGTCTGGTCTTTCTGTGCTTGACACGGGACAAGACCGTTTCCGGGGTTGCAGTCAGAAGAACGACCTTTCCTGATTCTCTCATAAGTTCGATGTTCTTTTCTCTTAGGACGATGCCGCCTCCGCAGGAGACGATTACCCGTTTATGCTGCTTTATCTCTATAAGCGTCTTACTTTCACAGTCCCTGAAATAAGACTCGCCCATTTTCTCGAAAATCTTTGGAATGGATACGCCTTCCATCTCCACAATCCTATCATCCGTGTTGATGATCTGACGGTCCAGCAGGTGGTGAAGCCTGTTCGCAACCGTTGTCTTGCCTGTCCCCATGAACCCAACAAGGAAAATATTGTAAGGAATCAGATTCTTCCCTTTTACTTCGTTTATTCTCATCGGATGCCTCCGGTTATCGGATTATCGGTGCCGGGGAGGGAATGTTTTACTCCCGGGGAGGGAATGTTTTACTCCCGGGGAGGGAATGTTTTACTCCCCGGCACCGATTTTTTTTCATGTAAATATTTACAATCATACCCTTTAATCCATCTGATTGCAATATAAAGGGTATGCCGGGGAGGAAAACAGTCCCTCCCCGGCATACCCCGCACCTTATTTACAACCCAAAAGATTCAACATGCTCTTCGTAGATACGATTCTGGAATATCTGCAATGGGTGGGGATCACAGAAGGACTCATAGAACCTCGTATATGAATGACTGTCAGGGTCTTCATCAACGAATAGCTGGTGTATATCGACTACCCGATAATCAAATCCATCGACCACTATATCTCCATAATCCGAATTATCTAATACCATGAATTCCTCGATGATATGGTTTAGGCCATAATCACCTGCTGAGGTGGAGGAGAAATACTCTTCAACCTGCTCATAGTAAGAATCGCTCAATCTATAAGGATTATAGATTGTCATGACCATCAATGTGACATCCGGATTAAGGTTTTCTACCGCATCGATGACTTGCGGCCAGTATGATTCAAAGTTATCCCTTCCCGTATCTGCAACGGACCATTCAATATTATACTTATCCAGTCCTCCCCAGCCTCGGGGTGCTGCATCCATAATATCATTTGCGCCTACACTTAAGGTGATTACATCTGCCTCTTCAATCAAATCACTTATTTGACCTATTTGTGTCAGAACCTCAGAAGCATGATAGCCGCTGACGCTTTCATCATGAAAGTCTACCTCACCAACACTATCCCCCAAGTATCTTGCGAACTGCTCCACATAGCTGTCGGTATCTGTTCCACCAAAAAGATAGTTCCACACACTTGTATAGTATTGACCATAGGGAATGGAATCACCTAGGGCTACATAGGTTATTGGGCCGGTTGGTGCTGCGGTAATTGTTACGCTTACATGGGCTGTAGAACCGCCATTTAACATATAGTCGAATCCTGCAGGTTCTCCAGCTCCTGCGGTCGGTGTGAAGGTGACTGTTGTTCCATCGTGGCTGGCCGTGCCGCCAACTTCATTTGCAATCGAGTCAATCGTCATCGGTCCACCGTCGATATCCGTGTCATTTGTCAGTACATCAATACCGACGGCCACCCCTACTGTTGTTTCTTCATCTGGGTCATCGACTGCTTCTGGCGGATCATCGACAGCATTGATAGTGATATGGACCGTAGCGCTATCTGTGCCTCCTTTGCCATCGGAAACCTCCACACCAAACTGATCTGTACCGTTTTCATTCAAGTATGGTGTATATGAAAAGACGCCTGTATCCTTATTAATGGTAGCCGTACCTTTAACAGCACCTGTAGTTATGGAATATTCAGGCACATCTTCATCAAGATCATCGGCCACGATTGCTCCACCGGTAACAGCATCCTCATCTGTCGTCACATCCAGATTAGACATCTCTACATTAATTAGAGGTGGATGGTTTGATGCTTCTAGTACTGAAAAATTTAGTACCAACTCGCCTTGGCCATTTGCATCTGTAACTATTATCGATTCCGAAATTACCTCTACTACAGAAGAAGTAAATATGAACGTGGCTTCACCAGTTTTATAATTCAAATTCGTTCTTTCAAGATTATCGCTGTAAATCCAAGTCAATTTTCGTATAGAGTCAGCTGTAACAGACACGTTAAACTCTACACTATCACCAACAAAAACATCGTAACTCATTGAATACCCTTCTGCTATATCAATAATAGGTGCAGTTTTCTCGGGCTTTGCTGCATCAACAGCTACAACACTGAAATTTACCGATACCAACACTATTGCCATTAAAATACTCAGTCTCTTGAAAATTCGATACTTCATTAGCTCATCACCTCAACTTTTTCATCCATATACATCTCGTAACATTTACATAACGATACCAACACATAAACTCAAAAAAATCCACTACAACCGTTGCTCATGCAACCGGCTGCCGTGGATTCATCCGTTAGGCCCTTTGGCTTTGTGTCGCCGACTTTCATCGGCTTTACCTTACTTCTATTCTATCATTACAGTAAGTTGGCTTCAATAATTTTCTTGTGCCAAAAGGTCCGTCCCCGTGGCACGATTTACACTATTCTGCTATAATTGAAAAAAAGTTCTAAGGAGACGTATAAATGAGTGAAAACATTACCGGCCGCACCCGTTTGACCGGCCTATTGGGAACCCCTATAGCACACAGCATCTCTCCGATGATGCACAATGAAGGTTTCAGACAGCTGGGCCTCGACTACGCCTACCTCGCATTCGATACAGACGTGGATGGCATGAAAGCTGCCGTTGACGGCCTGAAAGCTTTAAATGCCAGAGGCTGGAACATCACGATGCCAGGCAAGAACATCATGTGCGAACTAGCAGACAAGCTGTCGCCAGCTGCTGAACTGATCGGTGCCGTCAACACAGTCGTCAATGATGACGGTGTCCTCACCGGCCATAACACAGATGGTGTTGGTTACATGCGAGCAACCAAGGATGCCGGCCATGATATCATCGGCAAGAAAATGACCCTTCTTGGTGCAGGCGGTGCTGCAACAGCCGTACTCGTCCAGGCTGCCCTTGACGGTGTCAAGGAAATCGACGTATTCAGCATACGGGACCAGTTCTTCGCCCGCGCCGAAGGCATTATAGCACAGCTTAACGAGCGTACTGACTGCAAAGTCACACTCTATGAACTGCCCAATGATGATCAGCTGAGAAAAAGCATCTCCGAAAGCGCCATACTCACAAACGGCACTTCCGTAGGCATGAAGCCAAACGTGGATGCCAGCATCATCACAGACACATCCATGTTCCACAGGGACCTGATCGTCTCGGATGTCATCTACAATCCAGAGAAGACCAAGCTTCTCTCCCTTGCCGAATCGGTTGGATGCAAGACCTTCAACGGTCTCTACATGCTCCTGTATCAGGGTGCAGAAGCCTTCAGGCTTTGGACCGGTCAGGACATGCCTGTCGACATCGTCAAGGAAAAGTATTTCACGCGATGATCGCGTCCAGGGTGTGCCAGGGGGACGGACCTTTTGGCACCGGATGCAACACAGACTAACAAAGCCCAAGTACTGTCACACAGCTACGCGACCAGTTCTTGGGCTTGTTTGTTTGGGTTGTTGTGGATTACTCCATTTCCGTCACTTTTTCGACGATTTCCTCGCACACTTGCTGGATGGTTTTCCCATCTGTCGCAACGATGACATCCGCCGCATTGAGGTAGTAATCACGGCGCTTGGCCATCAGTTCTTCAATGAATTCCACATTCATATTGCCGTTGAGGATCGGCCGTTCATTGCTGTGCCTGACACGCTCAAGAATGGTTTCCGGCTCTGCTGTCAGCAGCACGATACGTCCGTACTCCTTCATGATCTCCACATTCTTCGGCCTCAGCACCACGCCGCCGCCACATGAAATGATAGACTGCTTGCTTTCCTTGAGCTCAATCAGGGTATTGCTCTCTGCATTACGGAAGTATTCTTCGCCGTGTTTATCAAAGATATTGGGAATACTCATGCCTTCTTTTTCTGCAATCAGACTGTCCATATCAATTTCATCCATTACAAGAAGCTTGCTGAGGTAGGAAGATACGCTTGATTTTCCTGCTCCCATGAAACCGATAAGCATGATGTTGTATGAGAAAAGTGTCTTCGTTTGAACCTTGCTGCTGTTCTTAGCAATGTTTCTGAAGATATCAAGAAGTTCTTCCTCATATTCATGTCCAGCAAGCTTTGCTTCAAGCGCTTCTTCGGACTTCTTCTCTTTTTCAGGCTCAAGAATCGGAATACCATCTGCTTTCTTGAACTCGACTATGTTTTTGATATGATTCATTCGTTCAGTCAAAGCTTCTTCAATGCGTTTATCGCAATCCATAATCTTTGCTCTTACTTCTTCAATGCTTTTCATGACTACCTCCATTAAAACTCTTGTGTATCAATTGTAGTGCCCCATAAAGTTCTTCTACGCCAATCTGCCCTGGTGCAGAAGCCTTTTTTGCTGCGCCGAATGTCAAACACGAACCGAAAACTTCCCCAGAAAGCCGGCTAATAACTCCTTTTCCAGCCATCGACATGGTGATAATCGGACCGTTTGCATATTTATTCTTCATTGTTACTGTTGCATCGAGCAAAGTAAGCACTTCCTCAGCGCATGTAGGCATAACAGCGATTTTCGGAATATCTGCTCCCAAATCCTGCATCCTGCGCATTCTATTAATAAGCTCCTCCTTATCAGGTGTCTTGTCAAAGTCATGGTTTGATGCTACCACTTTAACATCATTGGCATGGGCAACTTCAATAATATCCCTAGCAATCTCATCGCCAATGAAAACTTCTACATCTATAAGATCAGCATAGCCACTTTTTGCAATATCACTGCATAGTACCAGGTAATCAGCAGGATCAATAAATTTTTCTCCGCCTTCGTTTGAGGTTCTGAACGTTACAAGCAGAGGGACGTCTCCAAGTGCATGCGTCAGATCCTTCAATACGTCAATAACCTTTGTTGAATCGTCACCACCTTCAAACCAGTCGATGCGCCATTCGACAACATCAATATGAAGGTTTTTAAAACTTTTAGCCTCTTCAATAATAGCTTCTTTTGTTACCGCGACGATTGGAACACATATTTTCGGTATACCTTCTCCCAATACAACATTTTTTACCTTAACAGTATTCATCCTTATGTCTCCTTCGTAAATTGTGAATATTGTAGCACGAATCATAGATGAAATCTATTGCTTATTTCATTTTCTTCGTTTACATAACAAACACACATAGCAAAAGACCGCCCTGGCCGGCGGTCTTTTGCTGCAAAAAATATGTATGTAAGGAGTATATGAAGTATGATAGGGGTCTACTTCACTTTGATCATGCAACCTCTGATGATGGCAATAAGCTCATCATAACCTTTGCTGAATTGAAGCAAAGTTTTTGCTACGGCACCATATGTGTCGAACTCTTCAGGAGTCAGGCCGTATGGCTCATAAGCCTTAATGAAATCAGGGAAATTAGCCTTAAGCTGATCGAGGATCTTAGGATCAACCGGTGTGTCCATACGATTTTCAACTGTAACAGCTGAATTGTTGAACTTCTTCTGCCATCCGCAAGGGATTGTTTCAGCAACATCACCGCCGATGAACTCGGACCATTGATGATGGTTCCTGTAAGCAGCTGCAAGAAGTTGCGTTCTGTAGCCTTTTTCCTTGAAGAACTTGTAAGCATTCTTGAATACGGCTACACCTGCCCACTCAAGACATACCGGATCAACAATAATGCCGTCTCTTGCTGCTACATCCTTCAGCCAGTCATCGACACGGCCAACCATAATTGTGCAGACAGGGTGCATTTTGGAAGTGTCTTTACCTTCCGCTTCGCGGCGCTTGAGACCTCTCTCAACCGCTTCAGCAACTTGTACTGCCTGTGCGCAAGTGAAGCTGACTGTAGCATTGATGCTGACGCCTTGGTATGTAACTTCTTCATACGCTTCGATACTAGCTTTGGTAGTAGGCATTTTTACCTGCATGTTAGGTGCAAGTGTATCAAAATAGATAGCCTGCTCAGCAAGGAGCTTAGGGCTTCTCCAGAATTTTGTGTTGGTTTGGATGGAAATTCTTCCTTTTTGACCCTTTGATGCTTCATAAATTGGCATAAGTAGTTTTGCGCCATCGATAGCCATTTGTTCGTTCAGCTTCCAAGCGATATCGTCCTCAGTCGCTTCTGGCATATCTTTGATCAGTTTGTAGATCAGTTCTTCGTATGTCGCAAACTCTTTCTCAAGTACGTTCTTAACGATTACTGGATTTGTTGTAGCGCCGACTGCGCCTCTTTCCAATGCGTATACCAGTTCTGGGATAGAACAGGAATCGTTCCAGTATTCTGTAGGTGTTGTTTCCGCCATTTCGTGAAGTGGTCCTAAATATTTGCTCATTGGTAACCCCCTTGAAGTAGTGTGTTGTTTACTTACTCATTATTATATCACAAATTGATCATAATGCAATCACTTTTTTAGCATTTCGTGATAATATTTCCAAAATCAATCCCACAGATGCTCAGTCAGCGAATCCACAATCAACTGATGGTCATCCAAATGGTTCGGCAGTCCCGAAACACAAATGGATCCTATC